>NZ_KV792430.1:0-1673 GCF_001808215.1 Serratia sp. HMSC15F11 | reverse complement strand
GCCAGGCGGTACGCTTCGCCGTGATCCGGTACCAGCATCACATCAACATCTGGCCAGAACCGGCGCAGCGACGCCACGCAGCTGCCGAACCCGGCAATTGAGAACGCCGCGCAGACTGCCACCTTGCCCTTCGTCAGATGATGCAGGGCAACCGCCGTGGCGAACCCCTCACAGACGAACAGAGGCGAGTAGGGCGCATGTGGTGAGGTATCGAGCACGTCCATAAAGCCGGGCATCGGATAGAACCGTCCCGCCTTTTGGGTACCTGCAGGGGAGAACTTGTCGCCGGTTTTGCCGCCAGCAGAGCAGACGCCGCAGATGGCCTCCAGCGCGTCGCCAACCAGCTGGCGATCATCGGTCAGGCGATAGGCAGGAACAAGCAGACAGCGCGACCAGTACGCCCTCGGTTCGAACGAGCGGAACAAGCCACCCACACGAAGGTCAGCGGGGAGGGGCGGGAGGCTGACGCCACCACGCCTGGCGATTGTGGTCTTATTGCGCCAGTACGGGGTATAGGCCGGATTACCGTCGCCTTTCGCCAGCATCCTGACCGCATCAGCCGCAGCCTTATCGGCCTTGCGCCGGTCGGCATCTTCGCGTCTGGCCACCGCCTCGATCGATCGGCGTTTCCGTTCAGCAAGAGCAGCAACCTGTTCAGTCGACGGCGGCGTGCGATTTGAGTCGAGCCGCCAGTACACCTCGCCTGAGAACCGCAGGAATACTTGCGCCATGGCCTCGGGATTGGTTACGCCTTTCAGCTTCAGGAAGTGCCGGTACTGCGACCGGTGATGCGCAGATCCGCGATTGTGGCGGGTAGACCAGGCCTCGATAGCAGCAAGCCCGTCCTCTCCGCAGAGAGATGCCCAGCATGCGATGCCAGAACAGAGGCGCAGCCAGTCCTCGCGGTCAACCGGAGCCCCAGCCGCAGAGACGGCACGCCAGAACAGGCCAGCGTCAGTCAGGTGAGAGTTATCGAACGCCATAAGGAGCCCTCCCGGGACGACGCTGGTCGGCAATAAAGCGTTTGAGCACGGGATCCCCAGCCAGCCAGTAATGCCCGCCACGAAGGGAACGCCCTGCCGGAGTCGGAACGATCCCCCGCGAACTCAGGCGGGAGAGCGTGCGCAGCGACACGTTCAGCAGCGCAGCGAGGTCAGCGGTATAGATTCGTTTTTTCATTGGGAGTACCAGATAGGTGCCCCCCTCAGCTTAACGGGCATCGGGGGGCGGGAGTGACGATTATCGATAAAGCCGCCCTTGAGGACTTACCGCATAGCGGCAGGACAGCAGCCCTTCGCGCTTACTCGCACCTGCCAAGGACGAAGCGCGCATCCTCGTTTACAACCCCGCCTCGTTGGGGAGGAGGGAAAGCGGCACCGGGCGATCCGGTTTCATGTTTCCCAACTGCTCGTCAGGAATCAGTAAGACAAGCTTAACACAATTAACGCCAAAGTGGCGTTTTTTGTGAGATACTAAAAAAGACGCACAGCCAGTGCTGGCGAGGTCTGGCGACCATTTCGACGCAGGGGGAGCAGTGAACGACGATAACGACACGACAGAAGCGACGCAGCCGTCAACCGAGGCACTGAAGTGCGTAGGCGCTGCGGAGCGGTTCCCCGACATCATGCCCGGCGTTTTGTTCGTCACCTGCCCCGGCGGGTGCTCCCTCCGGG
>NZ_KV792429.1:0-2581 GCF_001808215.1 Serratia sp. HMSC15F11 | reverse complement strand
AAAATGTGTCAACGCTATTCAGGACGGGTCAAGATAAAAAAATAAGGCGCTCATAGCGCCTTATTTTTTTGCCTTTTCTGCCCGTTGCCGGCGCAGCTCTTTCGGATCGGCTATCAGCGGCCGGTAGATCTCCACCCGGTCGCCGTCGTTCAGCGTATCGACCAGCTTGGCCGGGCGGCTGTAGATGCCGATTTTATTGCTCTTGAGATCGATATCCTGGCGCAGCTCCAGCAGGCCCGAAGCCTGGATCGCCTGCTCGACGCTGCTGCCCTCGGCCAGTTTCACCTTGCGCAGGTACTGGCGCTCCGGCAAGGCGTACACCACCTCGACCTGGATGTCAGACACTGTAGACCTCTTTCGCCCGCTGGGTGAATGCCTGCACCATGCTGCCCGCCAGCTCTTTGAACACCTTGCCGAACGCCAGCTCAATCAGTTTGTTGGTGAACTCGAAGTCCAGGTGCAGCTCCACCTTGCAGGCCTCTTCGCTCAGCGGCGTGAACTGCCAGCCGCCCATCAGCTTGCGGAACGGGCCATCGACCAGCTGCATATTGATGCTCTGGTTATCCAGCAGCGTATTGCGCGTGGTGAAGGTCTTGCTGATACCGGCCTTGGCGACGTCCACCGCGGCGGTCATTTCGTTGGAGGTAGCGTTAAGCACCCGGCTGCCGGTGCAGCCTGGCAGAAAATCGGGATAAGAATGAACATCGTTAACCAACTGATACATCTGCTCGGCGCTGAACGGCACTAATGCAGACCGACTGATCTGGGGCATATCATTTCCTGTGAGACATAAAACGTACAGATAATACCATTTATCTGGCGGCAAACAAAAAATCTGCTAAGGGATGAGGGCGCCAAAAATGCGAAAAATTGCGCAGGTGCTGAAGGGGAAAGGATTTCTTTCGCTGAAGCATCCAGTATAATGAACGCACTATGACAAAGAAAAAAGCACACAAACCCGGTTCCGCCACCATTGCTCAAAACAAGCGCGCGCGTTTCGAATACTTCATTGAAGAAGAATTCGAGGCGGGCCTGTCGCTGCAAGGGTGGGAAGTTAAATCGCTGCGTGCAGGCAAAGCCAACCTCAGCGACAGCTACGTGACGTTCCGTGACGGTGAAGCCTATCTGTTTGGCGCCACCATCACCCCGCTCAACGTGGCTTCGTCGCATGTGGTGTGCGATCCGACGCGTACCCGTAAACTGCTGCTGAACCGACGCGAGCTGGATACCCTGCTCGGCCGCGTCAACCGCGAGGGTTACACCGTGGTGGCCTTGTCCCTGTATTGGAAAAATGCCTGGAGCAAGATCAAGATCGGCGTAGCCAAAGGCAAGAAAGAGCACGACAAACGCGATGACATCAAAGATCGCGAATGGCAGACGGCGAAAGCCCGTATCATGAAGCACGCCAATCGTTAAGCCGCTGGCTTATCGAGGTAAACTTCTGGTATACTGCACAAAGTTACTTGGGGCTGATTCTGGATTCGACGGGATTTGCGAAGCCCTAGGAGCATGCCGAGGGGCGGTTGGCCTCGTAAAAAGCCGCAAAAAAATAGTCGCAAACGACGAAAACTACGCTTTAGCAGCTTAATACCCTGCTTAGAGCCCTCTCTCCCTAGCCTCCGCTCTTAGGACGGGGATCAAGAGAGGTCAAACCCAAAAGAGATCGCGTGGACGTCCTGCCTGGGGCTGAAGCGTTAAACTCAATCAGGCTAGTCTGTCAGTAGCGTGTCCATCCGCAGCTGGCCGGCGAATGTAAAGATTGGACTAAGCATGTAGTGCCGACGGTGTAGTAATTTCGGACGCGGGTTCAACTCCCGCCAGCTCCACCAAAATTCTCCATCGGTGATTACCAGAGTCATCCGATGAAGTCCTAAGAGCCCGCACGGCGCAAGCCCTGCGGGCTTTTTTGTACCCTCAATTTGTCCCGCGAAGTCTGATGCCAACTAATTAAATCCGAACCTTTTAGGCACCTTGTTAGGCACCTCATAAAGCTTTATTGTTTTTGAGGTGCCTAAAACTATGGAAACCCGGCAATGGCAAGACAAACCAAACCTCTATCCGTTAAGGAAATCGAATCCGCCAAACCTAAGGAAGAGGACTATGTTCTTTACGATGGCGATGGCCTTGAGCTACTCATCAAATCCACCGGAAGCAAAATATGGCAGTTTCGCTACATTCGCCCTGTTACCAAGAAACGTGCGAAAAAGAGCATAGGCCCCTACCCGTCAGTTACCCTTGCCGATGCTAGAAACTACCGGGCAAAGTCACGCTCTCTCCTGGCGAAACAAATCGACCCTCAGGAACATCAGCAAGAACAACTTCGCAGTTCGCTGGAAGCTAAAACCAATACTTTCCAGCTCGTAGCTGAACGATGGTGGAATGTGAAGAAAGCCAGCGTGACAGAGGACTATGCCGACGATATCTGGCGCTCTCTTGAAAGAGATGTCTTTCCTGTGATTGGCAAGGTTAGCGTTACAGATATTAAAGCTCACACACTGGTTCAGGCCGTCCAATCGGTTCAGGCCAGAGGAGCACTGGAAACCGTTCGTCTGACCTGCCCCCCGTTGATTAATACACCGTG
>NZ_KV792428.1:0-44618 GCF_001808215.1 Serratia sp. HMSC15F11 | reverse complement strand
GGTCTTTTACTGCCCATCAATCGCAGGAGACGCAGCGTTTACGCTGATATACTGCAGCAAACGCCTTCCCCCATTTCCAGCACAACAGGACACCCACGCATGACCGATCCGGATTTCAACCTGTTGATCGCACTCGACGCGCTGCTGACGGCGGGCAGCGTCGTCGGCGCCGCACGGCGTCTCGGTTTAAGCGCTTCGGCGATGAGCCGCACCCTCAGCCGGCTGCGCGCGGCCACCGGCGATCCCCTGCTGGTGCGCGCCGGCCGCCATATGGTGCTGACACCCTATGCCGAAACGCTGCGCGAACGGGCGCGGCACGCAGCGTTCGAAGCGCGCGCGGTGTTGCGCCCGGCGCAGGGGGCATTGGATCCCGCCGTGCTGGATCGGACCTTTACGCTGCGCGCTAACGACGGCTTCGTCGAAGCCTTCGGCCCGGCGCTGATCGCCGCCGCGGCCGAACAGGCGCCGCGTGTGCGACTGCGCTTTGCGCCCAAGCCGGAGAAAAGCGACCGCCCCCTGCGTGAAGGGCTGGTTGATCTGGAGATTGGCGTGCTGGGTGACATGGGCCCGGAAATCCGCCTGCAGGCGCTGTTCCGCGATCGCTTCGTCGGCGTGATGAGAACCTCACACCCGCTGGCGCAGCAGCCGGAGATCGGCGCCGCCGACTACGCCGCCTGCGGCCACGTGGTGGCCTCGCGCAGCGGGCGCATCCTCGGGCCGGTAGACGCCGCGCTGGCGGAGCTGGGGCTGGCACGCCATATCGCCGCCGTGGTGCCGAGCTTTCCGGCGGCGCTGGCGGTGGCGCAAGCCTCGAACCTGCTGGCGTTGCTGCCCGCCTCGTTCCTGCATGCGCAACCGGCGGGCGGCCCGCTGCGCGTCTTCGAGCTGCCGGTGAAAACGCCGCCCATCACCGTGTCGCAAATGTGGCATCCGCGCTTGGACGCCGAGGCCGATCACCGCTGGCTGCGCCAGCTACTGCTGACGGTCTGCCGCCAACGCGTGCAAGAACCGCTTCGCACAGAGTGACAATGTCACTAAATTTTGCCCTGCTGAAGGCGAGTGATCCAGCCGACGGCAAAGCCCCCATAGCCTGAGGGTTGTTCCCCCTCGCGCGATGGGAGAACATAGCGTTCACGATGCCTGACTCAGTGAAGCGCCCATGACACTTCCCCCTCTCTGGCCGGTGTTCGACGGCCATAACGACCTGCTGCTCAACCTGTGGCTGCAGCATGACGACGATCCGGCCACCGCCTTCTATTCCCGCGTCACGCCGGGCCACCTCGATTTCGCCCGCATGCGGCGCGGCGGATTTTTCGGCGGACTGTTCGCGGTATTTATTCCCCCGCTCAGCTATATCGCCCAGATGCGCCACCAAACGCAGGACGAGGCGCAGGCCACCTTCGATCCGCTGGCGATCGCCGAACGGCAAATCGCCATCCTGCAGCAGCTGGAGCAAGCTTCTCAGGGGCAGCTGCGCATCTGTCGCACCGCCACCGAGATAGAACAGTGTCGACTTAACCGACAAATCGCCGCGGTGCTGCATATTGAAGGCGCCGGTATGATCGATGCGGAGCTGACGCAGCTGGAGGCCTTCTACCGGCTGGGCGTGCGCAGCATCGGGCCATTCTGGAATCTGCCGAACGCCTTCGGCACCGGCGTCAGCGGGCCGTTCCCCGGCTCACCCGATACCGGCCCCGGCCTGACGCCGGCCGGCGAGGCGCTGGTCCGCGCCTGCAACCGCCGCCGCATCATGATAGACGTCTCGCACATGAACGAGAAAACCTTCTGGCAAACCGCCGCGCTGAGCCGCGCGCCGCTGGTCGCCACCCACTCCAACGCCCACGCCCTCTGCCCGCAACCGCGTAACCTGACCGACGCACAGCTGGACGCCATCGCTCAGAGCGGCGGGATGGTCGGCGTCAATTTCGGTACCGCCTTCCTGCGTGCGGACGGCAAACGTGACAGTGCAACAACCGGCTTAACAGAAATTGTTAAACACGTTGAGTATTTGATCGCTAAACTTGGTGAAGATCGCGTGGGATTTGGCTCTGATTTTGACGGGGTCAACGTACCGCACCCGTTGGCGGATGTCGGCGGCCTGCCGCTGCTGACGCAAGCGCTGGCACAGGCCGGGTTCGATAACCGGCTGCTGGAGAAGCTGACCTGGCGCAACTGGCTGAACGTGCTCGCCACCACCTGGGGCGAATAACCCGGTTACGCTTTAAAGGTTGCGATCTCCGTCACATTTCGTCAACATTGGGCCGGCCGAATGCGAACGTTTCTCATTGGGTTCGAACTATTACGATGCATGCTAAGGAGCACCGCTATGACTACCTGGACTAAACCTGAGTTTGTTGACCTGCGTCTGGGTCTGGAAGTGACGCTGTACATTTCCAACCGTTAATCGCCCGTCTGCCCGCCTTTCGCGCGGGCATTTCTTTCCCTCTCTTTCTGGTTTAGACATGCAGATAAAAGTTCTCGGCTCAGCAGCAGGCGGCGGCTTTCCCCAGTGGAATTGCAACTGCGACAACTGCCGGGGCGTTCGCGACCGCAGCATCAACGCCAAGCGCCGCACCCAGTCTTCCATTGCCGTCAGCGACGACGGTAAAAACTGGGTACTGTGCAACGTTTCCCCGGACATTTGCCATCAGCTGCTGGCCTCGCCCGAATTGAATAATCCCGATGTGCTGCGCGGCACCGGTATCGGCGCGATCGTGTTGACCGACAGCCAGATCGATCACAGCGCGGGCTTGCTCAATTTGCGCGAGGGCTGCCCGCATCACGTCTGGTGCACGCCTGAAGTGCATGACGATCTCAGCACCGGCTTCCCGGTGTTTCCCATGCTCTCCCACTGGCACGGCGGGCTGATTCACCACCCGGTGACGCCCGGGGAGCCGTTCCGCACGGCGGTCTGCCCGACTGTGCGCTTTACCGCCATTCCGCTACTCAGCAACGCGCCGCCCTATTCGCCGTACCGCGATCGCCCGCTGCCGGGCCACAACGTGGCGCTGTTTATCGAAGATACCGCGCGCGGGGTCGGGCTGCTGTACGCACCGGGCCTGGGTGAGCCGGACGAGGCGCTGATGCCGTGGCTGCGCCGCGCGGACTGCCTGCTGATCGACGGCACGCTGTGGCGCGACAACGAGCTGGCCAACGCCGGCGTGGGCCGCAATACCGGCAAGGACATGGGGCATCTGGCGCTGGCGGAAGAACACGGGCTGGCGGCCCTGCTCGCCACCTTGCCCGCCAGGCGCAAAATCCTGATCCACATTAACAATACCAACCCAATCCTCAATGAAGACTCGGCAGAGCGGCAAAGTCTGACCGCCGCCGGCATTGAAGTGAGCTGGGACGGCATGAATATCGAACTGTAGGGAACCGCCATGACGCAACCACTGCCCCTGACTCCGCCGGCATTTGAAGCGGCGCTGCGCGCCAAAGGCGCTTATTACCATATCCACCACCCGTACCACATCGCGATGCACAACGGCGAAGCAACCCGCGAGCAGATCCAGGGCTGGGTGGCCAACCGGTTCTACTACCAGACCAGCATTCCGATCAAAGACGCGGCGATCATGGCTAACTGCCCACAGCCGGAAACCCGCCGCAAATGGGTGCAGCGCATCCTGGATCACGATGGCTACGGCGGCAGCGAAGGCGGCATTGAAGCCTGGCTGCGCCTGGGCGAAGCCGTCGGGCTGCAGCGCGACGCCCTGCTCTCTGAAGAGTTGGTGCTACCGGGCGTGCGCTTTGCGGTCGACGCCTACGTCAATTTCGCGCGCCGCGCCTGCTGGCAAGAAGCGGCCTGCAGCTCGCTGACCGAACTGTTCGCGCCGCAAATCCACCAGTCGCGCCTCGACAGCTGGCCGCAGCACTATCCGTGGATTGACGCCGCCGGCTACGACTATTTCCGCAGCCGCCTCGGCCAGGCCAACCGCGATGTGGAACACGGCCTGGCGTTGGCGCTGGACTATTGCGACACCGTTGAAAAGCAGCAGCGCATGCTGGAGATCCTGCAGTTCAAACTGGATATTCTGTGGAGCATGCTGGACGCCATGAGCATGGCCTATACCCTGAACCGCCCGCCTTATCACAGCGTGACCGCCGCGCGGGTATGGCACAACCAGAGGCTGGTGTAATGACGCTGAACCCTGAACATACCCCCGTCTTCCGCCGCGGCTATCGCCTGCAATGGGAGCAAGTGCAAAACAGCCACGTGATCCTCTACCCGGAAGGCATGGCCAAGCTGAACGACAGCGCCGCCGCCATCTTGCAGCTGGTCGACGGCCACACCACGCTGAACGGCATCATCGCGCAGCTGAACGCCCGCTTTCCCGGCGCCGAGGGGTTGGCGGATGACGTGCTGGAATTTTTCCAGCGCGCCTACGAACAAAAATGGGTGACCTTCCGTGACTGAAGCACGCGCGCCGGCGGTGAACCCGCCGCTCTGGCTGCTGGCGGAGCTGACCTACCGCTGCCCGCTGCAGTGCCCCTATTGCTCCAACCCGCTCGATTTTGCCGCGCAGGAAAAAGAGCTGACCACCGCGCAGTGGATTGAGGTGTTTCGCCAGGCGCGGGCGATGGGCAGCGTGCAGCTCGGTTTTTCCGGCGGCGAGCCGCTGGTGCGTAAAGACCTGCCCGAGCTGATCGCCGCCGCGCGCGATCTCGGCTTTTACACCAACCTGATCACTTCCGGCATCGGCCTGACCGAGAAGAAGCTGCAGACCTTCGCCGACGCCGGGCTGGACCATATCCAGATCAGTTTTCAGGCCAGCGACGAAACGCTGAACGCCGCGCTGGCGGGTTCCGCCAAGGCGTTTCAGCAGAAGCTGGCCATGGCCAAGGCGGTCAAGGCGCTCGGCTATCCGATGGTGCTCAACTTCGTGTTGCATCGCCATAATATCGGCCAGATCGACCGTATTATCGAACTGGCGATCCAGCTGGACGCCGACGACGTCGAGCTGGCGACCTGCCAGTTCTACGGCTGGGCGCACCTCAACCGCGAGGGCCTGCTGCCGACCCGCGAGCAGATCGCCGACGCGGAAGCGGTGGTAAAACACTATCGCGAACGCATGGCCGCCGAGGGCAAGCTGGCCAACCTGCTGTTCGTCACGCCGGACTACTACGAGGAGCGCCCCAAAGGCTGCATGGGCGGCTGGGGGGCGATCTTCATGAGCGTAACGCCGGAAGGCATGGCGTTACCCTGTCACAGCGCCCGTCAGTTGCCGATCGCCTTCCCGTCGGTGCTGGAGCACGATCTGCAGCATATCTGGTACCACTCGTTCGGTTTTAACCGCTATCGCGGCTATAACTGGATGCCGGAGCCCTGCCGTTCCTGCTCGGAGAAAGAGCAAGACTACGGCGGCTGCCGTTGTCAGGCGTTCATGCTGACCGGCAACGCCGACAACGCTGACCCGGTATGCGGCAAATCGCCGCACCACGGCACCATTCTGGCGGCGCGGGAAGCGGCGAACCGTTCGCAGATCGGTATCGATCAGCTGCGTTTTCGCAATCAAACCAACTCCCGTCTGATTTTCAAGGGTTGACGATGGCACTCGCCGGCGCCTCCTGGCAGCTCGACAACGGTTTGGCCGTCAAGGCGATAAGCGATCCTGCCGCCGCTAGCGCCGCCGCGCTGGTGCGCATTGAAGCGGGCAGTTTTCAGGCGCCCACCGCCTGGCCGGGCCTGGCGCATCTGCTGGAGCATATGTTGTTTCGCGGCAGCGAGAACTTCAGCGCGCAAGATAGTTTGATGGGCTGGGTACCGTCGGTCGGCGGCCGACTGAATGCCACCACCCAGGCCACGCAAACCGCGTTTTTCTTCGAGGTGGGCGCCGATCATTTGGCGCAGGGGCTGGCGCGGCTGAGCGATATGCTCGCCGCCCCACAGCTGGCGGCCGAGGCGATCGCACAGGAGATTGAGGTCATCGACGCTGAATATCGCCTGCTGCGCGCCGAGGTGGAAACCCGCTGCGAAGCCGCACAGCGGCAGATGTTCACCGGCCTGGACGCCATGCACCGCTTTCATATCGGCAGCCGTGCCGCTTTCGGCAGCGACATTTCCGCCCTGCAGCAGGCGCTGCGGCAGTTTCACCGGCGCTATTTTCGCGCGCCAAACCTGACGCTGTGGCTGCAAGGCCCACAATCGCTGGCGCAGCTGCATGCGCTGGCCCAGCGTTACGGCAGCCGCTTGCCATCGGGCAGCGCCATACCGCACAAAGCCTCACCGCCGCTGACCGCTGCGAAAGATTACACCCTGTCTCTTCCCGGCACGCCGCAGCTGAGACTGGTGTTTGCCCTGCCGTGTTCCCATGCGCGCGGTTGGCTGCGGCGGCTGGAGCGCCTGCTGCTGGACGAAGCCCCCGGCGGGCTGCTGGCCCGGCTGCGCGCTCAGGCGTGGTGCGATGCGGTTCGGCTCGATTATTCGCGCTGCAGCGAGAACAACGCGCTGCTGAGTTTTATCTTTACCGTCAATCACGGTTCAGCTGCTGAAGCTGCCCACATCGAAAGCGCGTTGTTGGCGTGGCTGCAGGCGCTGCAGGTGCTGGCACCGGCTCAGCTTGCGCATTACGAGCGGCTGGCCAATCGCGATTTCCACCGTTTGGCGCCGCTCGATCAGCTGCGCGCCAGAGCGTTTGGGTTGCCGCCGGCGGAGCCGAACGACGATTGGCCACGGCATATTGCGGCGCTGATTAGCGCGCCGCGCCGCCGCCTGGCCGTGCGGCCCGATGGCGGCGGCGAACCCCGTGAAATTCAAGGGTTGCCGCTGGCGCTTGGCCCCTTCGTTGGCGCCGCGCTGACGCTCGCAACGGAACCTTTTCGCTTTTTCACCGCCGCGGCGGCGCTGCCGAGTCCGACCTTGCCTTCCGGCCTGGCGCCGCTGCGGCATCTGCTCCCTGGCGAAGCGCAGCCGGTGCTGTTGCTGCGGCCGGCGCCGTCCAGCCCCTTCAGCGATGAACAGGCCTGCGGTATACAGGCGGCGCTGCGCGCCGGGGCGGCCGAACTGGCGCATCAGGAGGGACATTTAAGCTTCGAACGCCACCAGGGCGTGTGGCTGCTGCAGTTGGCGGGCAGCCACGCGCTGATCTGCCATGGGCTGAGCGTCGTAAACCGGGCGCTGGCGGTGTTGTCGCCGGCCGTTCTCAACGAGGCGGCGAGAAACCTGCGCCATACGCAGCGGAAAGAGCAAAACGATATCGCCATTCGCCGTCTGTTAGCCCAATTGCCGGCGGCGCTCAGCGCGCCAACCGCAGCGGCGCAATGGCATGCCACCTTGATCGGCGGCGATGGCGAGTTAAAACGGCAGCTGTCGCACCTGCTGTACGGTTTCCCCTATTCCGTGGCCGCTGAGCCGCCGCTGCCGACACCTCACCATCATCGCCCCGTCACGCTGACGGAAAGCGGCCCCGAAAGCGCCTTACTGCAGTTTTACCCGCTGCAGAACGGCGAAGCCGAAGGCCGTTGGGCGCTGCGCGTGCTGGCTCAGCTTTACGCCCCGCGTTATTTTCAGCGGTTGCGCGTGGATCGCAACGTGGGTTACGTGGTGCAATGCGCCTTCCACCGCTGTGCCGATACCGAGGGCATGCTGTTCGCCCTGCAATCCCCGACGTTCAACGTTGAACCGCTGCGGCAGTTAACCGACGAATTCTTACTGCAGATGCGCCATGAGCTGGCGCACATTGGCGCTGGCGAGCTGGCGCAAATACAACAGGCGCTGCGGCAAAGCCTGCAGCGCCTCAGCACCGAATCGTTGCAGCGCGCCCGAGAAATTGCCTTGGAAGATCGCGAGGCCATTGCTGACGCTGCGCCAGTCACGCTGACCCAACTGTTGCACTGGCAGCAGCAGCTTTTCCAGGGCGATGACATTTAAAGCTGCACCGCCCAGTTAGCCCGCCGTGAACAACACAATGGGTAGGCGATGCCGGTGATCACCATGCTGATCACCCAGGAAATGTCTGCGCCCGGGATCAGATTGACGTAACGAAGGCCTGGAGAAAAGCCCCCATCGTTGCGATGGAGGCTGAGTAAGGTCAAACGGGGTAAACGCGATCAGAAGCGCCAGGTCAGGCCGGCGTTGACACTGTTGTCCTGGTGGTTGGACGACAGCTGCCCGCCGTAGCCGAGGGACAAGACGGCGTTTTTGTTGACCGCAACGTCGATGCCTGCTTTCAGCACCGCGCCATCGCGGGAAACCGGCACGCTGTTCACGTCGAACGCCGCATCGGTACGTTTGAACATCAGCTGCGTTTTGCGCTCCAGCTTGCCGTACTGATGCTGCCAGCCCAGTTCGCCGCGCAGCGCGATCGCCACGCTATCGGCCTGCCACTGCGTATCTGCGCGCAGCCCCAGCGTCGAAGCGGTGGCTGATTGACTTTGCTTGTCGCCGCGCAGCGCCGCCGCCCCGCCGTGTTCATTGATCCCCTCGTTACGATAGTGGGTATAAGCCAGGTTGGCGAATGGCTCAAGATTGGCCACATCGTTGCTCCAATCGTAACCGCTTTCGATAAACAGCTGGCCGGTGCGCGCGTTATAGCTGGCCTTCTCGCGATCCGACTGTGCGCCGTAGTTCACCGAGCGTGAGGTATCGATACGATGCCAGGTATACGTGCCCCCCGCCCGCAGCGCCAACGCACCGAAGCGTTTGTCGCCGTACAGCCCCAGATGGTAGTTGTCGCTGTGAGCATCTGACTGATAACCGCCGTCCAGCGAGGTGCGGGTATACCCGGTCATCACCCCCAGCCGGCCGTCGTCAAACAGCTCGCCATCCAGACCCAACAGCACGCCGTAGGTGGACGTTTGGTAACCGGTGGCATTATCGTTGCCAGAAGCATGCCCCCAGTTGCCCAGCAGTTTCGCCCAGGCCCCATTATCATCCGCTTTGATATCGGAAGCGATACGGCGGCCTTCCGCCTGGCGCAGGCGCTCGGTGGCGGCATCGCGTAGGTAACGGCTTTCGTTAATCTGGGCGGAAGCCATATCCGCATGGATCTGGCCGGACAGTTGGCGGGTCGCCTGTTGCAGCTCTCTGGCCGACGTGAAGCCGAGGAAGCTTTCATACACCGGATGGCCGGTGACGACGTCCGCCTCTTCGGTCACGGCTTGCGCTTTGCCTTCATCACCTTGCAGTGCGCTCAGCGCCTCAGCGGTAGGCGCCGCCACGCTGCGTTTGGCCGTTTCCGTGACCGGTTCCGTCGCGTTGAGCGTTTCCACCGCGCGGGCCACCGCTTTCTCGTTCTCAGTACTGGCCAGGCTGTCAAAACGGGCGGCGGTGCGGGTGATGCCAAGGCCGACGTCATTTCCCTGATAATCCAGCGTCACATTAACAAACGGATACGCTGGGTTGGCGTTTTCGAACCGGCCGTTGACGCCGTCCGTCGTCGTCAGGATGGTGTATTTGTTGCCCAACAAACTTTGCGCCTCATTCTGCGACAGCAGGTTTTTGCTGTGCTCCAGGCTGACGTTCACGCTGCCGCCGTTGAGAAACGCGCGTCGTGCGTCGATCTTGTCGCTGCGGCCATTGTCCGCCACTTCCACGTTATACTGCGAACCGCGATCAAAAATGGCGTCGTGCAACACGTGCAGCGTGCCGATGCCGTTGCCCGGCGCAACGCTGCCGCCCCGAACGGCCCGGAAAGCGCTCACGGTGCCGTCACCGGCCAACGTGCCGCTATTTTCGATATAGACGTTGGACGCCACAGACCCATTGATCGACAGCGTGCCCTGTTTCACCCAGGTATCGCCGCCGTAGGTATTGTTGCCCAACAGTGCCAGTGTGCCGGCGCCCGTTTTGGTCAATCCGCCGTGCCCGCTGATGTCGTTACTCCACGCATCGAAGTCGCATTCGCTCGACGTGCAACGCCGCTCAACCGGGGTGCCCGCTTCGACGATATTCCCCAGCCCGGGGATATTCACCACGAACTGTTTTTCACTGTAGGAGCCCGGCACATAATATTCCTGCGGAATATCCTCTTTGGTAATAAACATTTTCGGGCCGTTGATCGCATCGCGCAAATTGACACGTCCCCAGCCGAACAGATTATCAATACCGGCGACACCCAAATCGGTGGCGGTGGTTTTAATTACCGCGGATATTTGATCGGCGCTCATATAAGGGAAGCGCTGCATCAATACGGCGGCAACGCCGGTAACGTGCGGCGCAGCCATTGAGGTGCCAGATTTATTGCCGTAGCCGGGATTAAGCGAAAGCTCGCCCTTATTATAAGCTTCGCGATTAACGGCACCGCCGGTATTGGACTCCAGCCGGCCGACGGTGCTGTAAATATCGGAGCCCGGTGCGGAAACGCAATAACTGGCCGTTTGCCCGCAGCTGGTCGAAGAGACGCTTAACGTGTTTTCGTCGCTCAGGTTGGTCACGATCAGGTAATTGTTCAAGACGTCCGGGAAGGCGTAAGGCAGCGATTTTTGCGCTTCGGGAATATTGTAGTTGTTGTAATTGCCTGCCGAGAAGACGATCAGCTTACCGTGCCGGGCCGCCCGCAGCAGCGTTGGCATCGCGCTGTGCGCGCCGGTAGGCACCGGCTGTTCGCTGCCCCATTCCACACTGGCCTTGTTGCGCATCATCTCGCCGATCACGTCGCTTTTTACGAATGCCACGTAGTCCGGCCTGCCGTTCGGCAACCAGATGATATCGCCTTTGGCGTCACGGCGAATGTCCGGTGCAATCCCCCAGCTGTTGTTGATGACGCGAGCCGCGCTCTGAATCAACTCCTCACGGCCGTTGCGGTTACCGTAGTCATTCAATTTGGTGCCGATAATATCCGCGTCGAAAGCCACGCCGTGCATGCCGCCGCCGTCTCTTTTCGCTGCGGCAATACCGGCTACATGGGTGCCGTGATCGCCGAAAGACATATTGTCTTGTTTATCGTACGAGAAATTATAACTGCCGTTATCCAATCGCGTCAGTTTGCCGGCGAATTCAGAATGGGAAAGAATGGCGTTGTCGATAATGCCGATGGTGACGCCTTTTCCAGTATAGCCTCTGGCATAGGCAAACTCGGCGGAAATAGCCTCAAGCCCCCATTGGCGGTTAAACTCGGCGGTTTTCCAGCTGTCAGGCGCGCCCAAGCGACCGGGATCCTGATAAGCGGCAAGAGAAGAATGAATGGATAAGCCATAACAACCCAGAAAAACGCAATACGCTAACTTCAATTTCTTATTAAGTTTCATTTTACGCTCCATGTTTATTTATACCCAGAAGAAAACTTACGTTTTAACCGCCCTGCGACCTCCCTCGATCGTGAAATAACAGATAGCGCATGCAGACCCGATACGGGCCGCATGAAAAGACATGCTGAGTGACGAAAATAGTGCGAGCAGACAAGAGCATGCCGCCGCGCCTGGCACCTATGGCGCAGAGAGGCAAACAGGAGGCGAATGTACGTTTATCGGTGCCGCTACGCCGGGGCAGTTCGGCCATCCGGCCGAAGCGGGAGAATCAGAGAGTGGGTGCATCTCGCTTAATCATCCAATTTTGTTAATGATTTTCATTCGCGAGGCTATCCCATTCGTAAGCAAAGTGTCAACATATGAAACAAAACATTTCTTGATTTGCATCATGATTTTTCCGCTAAGCCCCAGTAAACGGGCGCTGAATAGTGCATAAAATGGCGTTCATCCCCGTCTGGACTGCGATTTTTGTCAGTATTACCGCATAGAGAAGGCAGAATACCGGTCGGGAGTACATCATGGCGACTGAACATTTAGCCATAGAGAAACATCAATAATGATTAATTTTCACGGCAATAACGCGGCGTAGTCCGATCACTTATTTTTCGCTGCAATATAAGGGATGCTTATAAATAACAGGAGTATTCCTAATGCGTTCACGCTGGATGTATTCCATGCTAGCGGGCCGATTTTTAGCCGCGCCCGCTGGCTATTCCCATTTTCATTGGCAAGACTATATTGAAAGAAGCTCTGCTCTAGAGCGAGAATATGGGTAATTTTCCGAGGAAATACCGCATGACCCTGTTGCCCAAGCAGAGCAATAACAAAAATCCGATTGATCTCTATGGCGAAATCGTAGACGACTTGCCCGGCCTGATTTGCTTCGGCAACCGCCTTGGCGGTTACTTCAATAAACAGTGGCGCGACTATACCGGCGCCATCGCCGGGGAACACGGCGCCGCCGACTGGCTCGATGCCCTGCACCCCGACGATCGCGAGCGGCTGGCTGCGCAATGGCGCCAGGCGATCGTGGCCCTCTCCTCGTTCGCCGGCGAGGCCCGCCTGCGCGATCGCAGCGGCGCCTACCGTTGGTTCATGCTGGCGTTTAACGCCCGGCAGGACGGCATGGCGCTGGAGCCCAGCTGGTACCTGACGGCGACCGACATTCACCCGCAAATGCTGCAGCGCCAGCAAAACGTTCAGGCGCTGTCTATCCAGCAAGACATGCTGGACGCCAGCGTCGACTGCATTAAAGTGATCAATCACGACGGCACGCTGCGCCACATGAACCGCTCCGGCAGCCTGGCGCTCGGCCTTGATCCGGGGCAAAAAGAGTTTGGCATGCCCTGGCTGGGGCTGCTGTCGCCCGAGATCCGGCGCCGCGGCCGCAAAGCGCTGCGCAGCGTCAGAGCCGGAAAAAATGCGCGCTTCACGGGATTGAGCGTGACGCCGCAGGGCAAAAAACAGCACTGGGACAACATTCTTACGCCGGTCAGCGACGAACACGGCACCGTGGCCGAGATCTTGTGCGTCTCACGCGACGTGACTTCGCAACGCGTGATGGAGCAACGTCTGTTGCTCGCCAGCGAATATGACGAACTGACCGGCCTGCCCAACCGGCGCCTGTTCAAGAAGAAACTGAAGCAAGAAATGAAGCGGGCCCTGCACGGCAACAAGTCGCTTGGGCTGATGCTGCTGGATCTTGACCACTTCAAGCTGGTGAACGACACGCTGGGCCACGCGGCGGGCGACCATCTGCTGCGGGTTTTGGGCAAAAGGCTCAGCGCCTGCATGAATACGCACTCGTTCGTCTCTCGCCTCGGCGGCGATGAGTTCGCCGTGGTGATCAGCGACGTCGAAAACGAGCAGGATATTTTCCGCATCGCCAACAAGTTTCTGCTGCAGCTGGAGACGCCGATCACCCACGGCGGCAAGACGCTGCATTGCGGCATGAGCATCGGCGGCGCCATCTACCCCAAAGACGCCCGCGACGCTTCGGAACTGATGAAATGCGCCGATACTGCGCTGTATGAGCTGAAAGACGGCGGCCGCGGCGGCGTCTATATGTTCGACCGCAAGATGATGGACAAGGCGCGCGCCCGCGCCAGCCAGCTCAACTACGCGCGCCAGATCGTGCGCGACAACTGCATCCGCCCCAGCTACCAACCGAAGGTCAGCCTGACCGACGGTAGCATCGTCGGCTTTGAAGCCTTACTGCGCTGGCACTGCCCGATCAACGGCGTGCAGCTGCCGGCGACGGTGAGCGAGGCGTTCAACGACTACGAGCTGGCGACCAAGATCAGCGAAGCCATGCAGCTGAAGGTCTTCGCCGATATCGCCCGCTGGCGCGCGGCCGGCGTGGCGGTGCAGCCCATCTCGCTGAACGTGTCGCCGATCGAGTTTTTACGCGACAACTACGCCGAAACGTTCCTGCAGCGCCTGCTGAAGTTCCACATACCCCATCATCTGATCGAACTGGAGGTGACCGAACACGCGTTCAACAAGCACGGTTCGAAGTACGTGCTGCGCGCATTGCAAATGCTCAAGGAGATGGGCATCCGCATCGCCCTGGACGACTTCGGCACCGGTCACTCCTCGTTCAGCCATATCATGGATTATCCGCTGGACTGCATTAAGCTGGACTGCGACTTCGTTCAACGTATGAATACCGAACCGGCGATCCTGGCGATCGTGGAAAGCATCGGCATTCTCGGTCAAAAGCTGTCGATCGATATCATCGCCGAGGGGGTGGAAACCGAGCAGCAGCGGCAAACGCTGTGCGAAGCCGGTTTCCATATCGGCCAGGGTTTTCTGTTCAGCCGGGCGGTGGAACCCCAGCGGGTGCCCGAGCTGCTGCAGGCAGCACCGCAGCCTGTCGACGGCCGTTAAACGCCCTGCTGTTCGCCGAACGGCGCCAGCTGCATGCCGATAAGCGTCACCACGCAGACGATCGCGCCGGCGTAAAAGGTGGAAGCGGAACCGACCCGCTCCCACAGCATGCCGGCCCCGAGACTCGCCAGCAGCAGCGCCACACCGCTGACCAAGTTGAACATGCCGAACGCGGTGCCGCGCAGGTGCGCCGGCGCGGTATGCGCCACCATCGCAGCCAACAGCCCCTGCGTCATGCCCATGTGCACGCCCCACAGCGCCACGCCAAACAGCACGCCCGCCCAATGATCGCTCAACGCCAGCACCACATCGGCGGCGATCAGCACCAGTAAACCGGCTTTTAACATTCCTTTATGGCTCATGCGGTCGGAAAGTTTACCGAACGGATAGGCCGAGCAGGCGTAGACCAGGTTCATGGCGACCATCACCAGCGGGATCAACGCCAGCGGCGTGCCGCCCTGCTGCGCCTTCAGCACCAGAAACGCCTCGCTGAAGCGCGCCAACGTGAAGACGGCACCGATGCCCACTACCCACCAATAGCCACGCCCCAGCAGCCGCAGATTGGCGCGGGTAATCGGGTTGGTACGCTTGTCGGTTATCGCGGCGGCCGGCTCTTTCAGGCCGAAGAACAGCAGCGCGATCGCCAGCGCCGCCGGGATCGCCGCCACCCAAAAGATGGCGCGAAAATCGTTGTGCCACAGCAGCATCAAGCCGACGGCCAGCAGAGGTCCTAAAAAGGCGCCGACGGTATCCAGCGACTGGCGCAGCCCAAAGGCCGCGCCGCGAATTTCCGGCGGCGTCACATCGGCCACCAGGGCGTCGCGCGGCGCGCCGCGGATGCCTTTGCCCACGCGATCCAACAGACGCGCGCTCATCACCATGCCGGACGACGACGCGACGGCAAAAAACGGTTTGCTGATGGCGCCCAGCCCGTAGCCCAGCAGCGCCAGCCCTTTACGCTTGCCGAGGTAATCGCTGAGCACGCCGGAGAATACCTTGACGACCAATGCCGTCGCCTCCGCCAGCCCTTCGATCAGCCCGATGACGATCACGCTGACGCCGAGCGTCGTCGCCATAAACAGCGGCAGCAGGCTGTGGATCATTTCCGAGGAAACGTCCATCAGCAGGCTCACCCCACCCAAGATCCAAACGCCGCGCGGTATGCGGCCCAACGTAGCGAAGCGCGACAGCATGGTTCGTCCTCGATGTCTCAGCGCCGGCGGCGCATCATGATTTTTCCAAGATTGGATAGTTGATTTTGTTCGTTCACAGACCTTTAGCCTTCAGAGATAGTGCAACGACCCTGTGACAATCCTAATAATGAAGGTAATTAACATAATGATAGATAGCAAAAAGATGATAGTGATGGCGGCGCTGCTGAGCTTTTCCGCCGCGGCCGCGCCAGGGGTAGATATCGTCGCCAACGAAACGCCGATCCATACGGTGAAGAACGCCGAGGCGGTCGCCAAAATCCCCGCCGGTTTCAAGTTCGTGGAGCCCGGCACGCTGACGGTGGCCATTTCCCTGCTGGGCAGCGGCCCGCCGTTCGGCCTCTATGCCCGCGACAATAAAACGGTGATCGGCAGCGAGGCGGACATCGCGCGCCTGGTGGCCGACGGTTTGGGGTTGAAACTCAAGCTGGTGCCCACCTCGTGGGAAGACTGGCCGCTGGGGGTGGCCTCCGGCAAATATGACGCCGCGGTTTACAACATCACCGTAACCAACGAACGCAAGACCAAATTCGATTTCGCCACCTATCGTCAGGATACGCTGGGGTTCTACGTCAAATCCGACAGCAAGATCACCCAGATCAACACCGCGCCGGATATCGCCGGTAAAAAGATCATCGTCGATTCCGGCACCAACCAGGAAGCGGTGCTGCTGGCCTGGGACAAGGAGAACCGCGCCAAGGGACTGGCGCCGCTGCAGCCGGTGTACGTCACCGACAAGGCCGCCTCCACGTTGGCCATTCAGTCCGGCCGCGCCGACGCCACTTTCGGGCCCAACGTCTCCGGCGCTTACCAGGCGCGGCTGACCGGCAAAACCCGGCTGGTAGGCATCGTGCCCGGCGGCTGGCCGAAAACCGCCAACATCGCCGTCACGCTGAAGAAAGGCAACGGCCTGGTGGACGCGGTGCAGGCATCGCTCAACGGCGCCATCGCCAACGGCAGATATCTGCAGGTGCTGGATCGCTGGGCGGAGAGCGACGAGAAGATTGCCCATTCCGAGATTAACCCGCCGGGACTGGGAGACTAAAACATGCACCGGCCCCGCATCGAGGGGCCAGCTATTGATGATCAATCATGATGTTTCATTCCGCCGCCGCTTTCTGCTTTCCCAGCTTGCGGTACAGCGTGCTGCGCGAAACGCCGAGCGCCTTCGCCGCCCGGCTGAGATTACCGCCCGCCCTGCCGATCGCCGCCTGCAGCGCCTCCAGGCCGGTATCGGCGTTATCCTGGCGCGGCGCCAGCACCGCGATGGACTGCGGCAGATCGTCCAGGGTGAGCACCGCATGATCGTCCGCCAGCGCCAACAGCACCTTGAGCGTACTCAACAGCTGCCGCACGTTGCCGGGCCACGGGTAGCGCGCCAGCATCGCCAGCGCCTCCGGCAGCAGGCGAATATCACGCCGCTCGCCGCCCAGCTCCCGCCATAGCTGCAAAATGAAGGCCTCCAGCTGCGCCCGCTCTCTAAGCGGCGGAATGCGCAGGCTGTATTCCTGTATGCGGTACAGCAAATCCTCACGAAATGCCCCCGCCTGTACCTGCCGAGGCAGATCGTGGTGCGTGGCGCAGACCAGCGCGAAATCGACCGGATAAGCGCTGCGGCTGCCGAGCGGCGTGACCGTTTTTTCCTGTAACACCCGCAGCAGCCGCGTCTGCAGGCCCGCCGGCATGTCGCCGATTTCATCGAGGAACAGCACGCCGCCGTCCGCCTCGCGGATCTTGCCGATATAGCCTTTCGGGTTGGCGCCGGTAAACGCCCCCGGGGCATAGCCGAACAGCTCGGACTCGATCAGCGGCTCAGGCAGCGCCGCGCAGTTGATTGCCACGAAGTTGCCGTTGCGCCAGCGGCTCTCTTGAAACAGGCGTCGGCTGAAGTGCTCCTTGCCGCAGCCGGTTTCGCCGGTCACGCACAGGGAAAGGCCTGCGTTGAGAATGCGCAGCGCTTTCTGATGCTGTTCGTCATGCCTTTCCGCCGGCGGCGGAACCGAACGCAGGGCGCTGACGCGGCGCTGCGGCGCCTCGAGCAGCGAATAATAATGCCGTTGATTGCCGGCCAGCGTCTGGTGCGGTACGCCGGAGGGCTGTCGCAGCAGATCGGGGAACAGCTGGGCGAACTCAACCGAGCCGAAGGCGGCCGGTGAAAGCTGGAACTCCAGCATCGCCAGCCGGTTGGCAGCGACCAGCACTTCGTCGTGAAACACCAGCAGCAGCTCCTGCGCGCTGCCCAGGCGACCGACGTCGGCGTGCAGGCGCAGCGTCCAATGACGATCGGCGATCGCGCTTCTGACCCAGCGGTGTTCGATATGTCGCACCGCCTGCATGATCAGCCGCTGTGCATCGTGATACGGCCGCTGCGCGGGGGCGGAAAGATCCAATATCCCGGCAATGTGGCCATCCGGCCGGTAGATCGGCGCGGCGGTGCAGTTCAATCCGGCATTTTGGTTGAGGTAATGCTGGTCGCCGCGCACTTCACAGAACGCGCCCAGCGCCAGCGCGGTGCCGATGGCGTTGGTGCCCCGCTCAGCTTCTCCCCACTGGTTGCCCGGCGCCAGCGCAAAGCGTGATGCCTTATGCAGAAAGTCGGTATTGCCGCGGGTTTCCAGCACCAGCCCGTCGGCGTCGGCAATGACCACAATGGCGGGCTGACGCGTAATTTGCGCGCCCAACTGCTCGATCAGCGGCTGTACCCGTTGCGGTACCCAGTCGTTGCGACTGCGCAGCTCGTCGAGCAATCCGGCTTTGATAAACGGGATATGCTGATCGGCGCGCGTCAGGCCGTAGCCCCGGCTGCGCTGCCAGGATTCCGCCAGCGGATGGGTCAACAAACTGGCGCCCTCAGTGGGCAAGCGGTCATCAGGCAACATGCGTTTCTCCCCCCGTTCGCAAGTGTTGCAAATATGTATCACAGATGTGTATCAGTCGTTGCGACACGGGACACAAAAAATCATCGGCAGCGCCGCCGCCGCCCGATTAGTCAAGTTACAAAAATTCCTAATCCCATAATAAATAATCACTTTTAATAAGCTTGCTCGCCATTCTTCAATCTGGCACGGGGCGTGCTTCTCTGTGCTGCGGCGGCATGCCGCACTCACAGGCGCAGCGCAATAGCGCCGGTTATCATCTGCAGAGAGGTGCTTCACATGAAATATGTCCACCCCGGTTTGCCTGGCTCGCTGGTTTCGTTCCGCAAACGCTATGGCAACTACATTGGCGGTAAATTCGTCGAACCGGTATCCGGCAACTACTTCACCAACACCTCGCCGGTGACCGGCCAGCCGATCGCCGAATTCCCGCGCTCCGACGCCAAGGACATCGAGCTGGCGCTCGACGCGGCGCATGCGGCGGCGGACGCCTGGGGCAAAACCAGCGTGCAGGAGCGCTCCAACGTGCTGCTGGCGATCGCCGATCGCATCGAAGCGCGGCTGGAGATGCTGGCGCTGACCGAAACCTGGGACAACGGCAAACCGATCCGCGAAACCCTGAATGCCGATCTGCCGCTGGCGGTCGACCATTTCCGCTACTTCGCCGGCTGCCTGCGCGCGCAGGAAGGCACCGCGGCGGAGATCGACCAGAACACCGTGGCCTACCATATCTATGAGCCGCTGGGCGTAGTCGGCCAGATCATTCCGTGGAACTTCCCTCTGCTGATGGCCGCCTGGAAACTGGCACCGGCGCTGGCGGGCGGTAACTGTGTGGTGCTGAAACCGGCGGAACAGACCCCGCTCGGCATCAGCGTGCTGATGGAAGAGATCGGCGATCTGCTGCCACCGGGCGTGCTCAACGTGGTGCAAGGCTTCGGCGCCGAGGCCGGCGAAGCGCTGGCGCGCAGCAAACGCATCGAGAAGATCGCGTTCACCGGCTCCACACCGGTCGGCCGCCATATCCTCGCCTGCGCGGCGGAAAACATCATCCCCAGCACCGTCGAGCTGGGCGGCAAATCGCCGAACATCTATTTTGAAGACATCATGCAGGCGGAGCCAGAGTTTATCGACAAGGCGGTTGAGGGGCTGGTGCTCGGCTTCTTCAACCAGGGCGAGGTCTGCACCTGCCCTTCACGCGCGTTGATCCAGGAATCCATCTACCCGCAGTTTATGGAGAAAGTGCTGGCGCGCATCGCCACCATCCGCCAGGGCGATCCCTTCGATACCGAGACCATGATCGGTGCTCAGGCGTCAAAACAGCAGTATGACAAGATCCTGTCCTACATCGACATCGCTAAAAACGAGGGCGGCAAAATCGTGGTGGGCGGCGAACCCGCCCAGCGTGGCGACGAAGTGCAAAACGGTTTCTACCTGCAGCCGACGTTGATTACCGGCAACAACAGCATGCGCTTCTTCCGCGAGGAGATCTTCGGGCCGGTGATTGGCGTCACCACCTTCAAGGATGAGGCCGAAGCCCTGGCGCTGGCCAACGACACCGAGTTCGGCCTGGGCGCCGGGCTGTGGACCCGCGACATCAACCGTGCCTACCGTATGGGCCGCGCTATCAAAGCGGGCCGCGTGTGGACCAACTGCTACCACCTGTACCCGGCGCACGCCGCGTTCGGCGGCTACAAGAACTCCGGTATCGGGCGCGAAACCCACAAGGCGGCGCTGTCGCACTATCAGCAGGTGAAAAACCTGCTGGTCAGCTACGACGCCAAACCGCTGGGCCTGTTCTGATCCGGGCGTAACAGCAAGAAGGCCACCCGCAGGTGGCCTTCTTATTTGGCATGGTTGGTGGCGTGATTTATCTCGCCATGCCGAGATCGATCACCATGCGACCGCGAATGGTGCCCGCCTTCATCTCGTCGAAGATGGCGTTGATATCGCCCAGCGGCCGTTTGGTCACTTTCGGCGTCACTTTTCCTTCGGCGGCGAACTGGAACGCCTCTTTCAGATCTTCGCGCGTGCCCACCAGCGAGCCCACCACCTGAATGCCGTCCAGCACCAGGCGCGGAATGCTCAGATCCATGCTCTCCGGCGGCAGCCCCACGGCCACCACTTTACCGCCGGCGCGCACCGCATTCACCGCCGAGTTGAAGGCCGCTTTCGCCACCGCCGTCACCACCGCCGCGTGAGCGCCGCCGGTTTGCTGCTGAATGATCTCCTCCGCGTTTTGCGTTTTGGAGTTGATGGTCAGATCGGCGCCGATCTGTTTGGCGAACTCCAGCTGGCCGTCGTTAACGTCGATGGCGATCACTTTGGCGTTAAACACGTTCTTGGCATACTGCAGCGCCAGGTTGCCCAGCCCGCCCAGACCGTAGATGGCGATCCACTGCCCCGGCTTGATATCGGAAATCTTCACCGCCTTGTAGGTGGTGACGCCGGCGCAGGTGATGCTGCTGGCGGCGAAAGAATCGAGCCCGTCCGGCACTTTCACCGCGTAGTCCGCCACCACGATGCACTCTTCCGCCATGCCGCCGTCAACGCTGTAGCCGGCGTTTTTCACCGAACGGCACAGGGTTTCGTTGCCGCTGACGCAGTATTCGCAATGGCCGCAACCCTGGTAAAACCAGGCGACGCTGGCGCGGTCACCCACTTTTAACGAGGTGACGCCCTCACCGACGGCGGAGACCACGCCGATGCCCTCATGCCCCAACGTAATGCCCGGCACCTCGCCGAAATCGCCGTTTTTCACGTGCAAATCGGTGTGGCACACCCCGCAACACTCCATTTTCAACGCCGCCTCGCCGTGCTTCAGCGGGCGCAGCACTTTATCCTGAATGTCTACGGTATGGTTTTTCGTCACTACGGCAGCTTTCATGGTGTTTTCCTTAGCAGAATGGGAGGTACAGTTGTTAATGTAGTGACTGTATTCGATGAGGGCAAGCGCCGCGTGTTTTGTGTAAAAACAAATAATTAAATATGAATCAGCATGATTATTTCATAAAAAACAATTAACAGACGGCGCGATCTCATTCGGATTGACAGCCGCCCCAGCGGCGGCGGATGATAAAAATGGCCAGGGTTGCACACGTGTCATCAACGAGGCGTGATTGGGCCACCAACGCAAAATGGAGAGGCAACTGCACATGTTTTCCAAAATACAGTTCCGCTGGTGGAGCGTGCCACTGGCGTTGCTGCTTACCGTTGCGCTGTTTATGGCGCTGGATAGCTGCGGAGTAACCCAGGGGGTTAGCGGCCTATTGCGTTCGCTGCTCGTGGGCAGCGTCAGCGTTATCTTGCTGTATGGCATCAACCGGATTGCCGCAAAACAAACATCCAGCCGCTGACACCACGGCCCCGCTGCCGGTGCCAACGATTTCTGTCCAATCCGCCTGAAATTTTGCTGTTCGACTCATCCCTTAAATCGATTCACGGGGATTTTCAGATAGTGTTGCCCATCGTCTTCACAGTCAGGCAGAACGCCGCCGCGAATATTGACCTGCAGCGCCATCAACATGAGTTCCGGGTGCGGCAGCGTGGCGTCCCGCTGCTTTCTTTGCGCAATAAACCGAGATTTATCCATGTTGACCACCCAAGGATTGTTCTCGCGCTGCTCTCTCACGGTGCTTTCCCAGCGGGCCTCACGCCCCGCCGGGCGGTAATCATGGCCGGTAAACAGGCGGGTATCCGCCGGCAGGCTCAAGATCCGCTGCAATGACTCCCACAAGGCCTCCGCATTGCCGCCAGGAAAATCGGCCCTTGCGGTACCGCTGTCCGGCATGAAGAACGTATCGTGGATAAACGCCGCATCCGCAATGCAGTAGGTGACGGAAGCCAGCGTGTGCCCGGGAGACAGCAGAACCTCAGCGCGCAGGTTGCCGATAAAAAAGACGTCCCCGTCCGCGAACAGCACATCCCAGACGGTGTTGGCCGCAGGCAGATCTTTTAAATTATAGATCTCTTCCCACAGCCCCTGAACGGCGGTAATTTTTTCACCGATGCCGGTGAAGGCGCCGGTTTTCTGCGCCAGCCAGGTGGCGGCCGAAAAATGATCGGCGTGCGGGTGCGTATCCAGCACCCAGGCCACTCCCCACCCCCGTTGATGGATAAAATTCAGGATATCCTTGGCCTGTTGATGCGAGACCGTGCCCGATCGGCGGTCAAAATCCAGCACCGGGTCGATAATCGCACAGCGGCGCGCCTCGGGATCGGCAACAACATACTGCAGGCTGCCGCTTTCCGGCTCATAAAACGCGTGAACTTCCGCAGTGGCCCGCACGGACCGATGCTTGTCATACCAACTGAGCGCCTTATCGGCGTCCGCGCCGTATTCGTCGCATTGGCGGCGAAACTGCGCTTCATCTATCTGACCTTCGCGCAGCGCATACAGCAGGGAAAGGCAGGCAGAGCGAGCCCCGCTTCTGCAGTGCGCCAGGGTTTTCTTGCCTTGTCGCAACAGAAACTGGAAGGTGTAAACGGTCTCCCAGGTCAGCGTATCGAACGTATAAGGGAGATAGACGTAACGCATTCCCCCTTGTTCTGCCAACGCTTTCTCTTGCAGATGGTCAAGATACTCCCCCGGCTCCTCGTCCGGCCGATTGTTGACGATAAGGCGGTAGCCCTGTTGAGACAGCGCCTTGAAATCACTCGCTTCAGGCGCGCCCGAAAAGGAGAGTTGAGGGTGGTAAATGCAGATGCGCATGTTTTTTTCCTTCCGTTTCATAGGCTTTTAAATAACATATACAGGGCCAGCGCCAGCAGCATGACGGCATAGAGCACATTGATAATGTCCTCGCGTTTTTTCAGACGCTCGGCGAGCGCCACCCCCACCACGCCCCCCAGAACGCCGCCGACGATGAGCCAGCACGTAATCGCGGTCGATACCTTTCCGGACATGGCGTAGCTGGCGCTGGTCGATAGCCCCATGGCCGCCACGACCACCAGTGAGGTTGCCACTGCTTCAACCATCGAAAAGCGGAAAAACCAAACCAGCGCCGGCACAACCAAAAATCCGCCGCCAATGCCCAGAAAGCCCGCCAGCCCGCCCAGAGCGAGGACGCTGGGCCATACGATGGCGGGATGAACGGCAGCATGGGGGGATGGCAAGGGAGTGCCGGCAAGGTGATTTCTTTTCAGCGTCAATCCGGCGACAACCAGCATCAACAGGGAGAAAGGCAGGGTCAAGTAATGTCCGTCCGTGATTTTTCCCATCTGAGACCCCGCCAGAGCCCCCATGACAGCGACCAGCGAAACGACAACCCCGGTCTGCCACCTGACGTTGCCTTTGGCAGCATGCGCGGCGAGGTTGATCAGCGCGTTAATGGCCACAGACATGGCGCTGGTGCCTATAATCAAATGCGTATCCGGCACTTTCACCATATACAGCAATAATGGCACGCAGACGATTGAGCCTCCGCCGCCGGTCAGGGCCAGGAGGAATCCCACAATTCCCCCGGTGACCACTAACAGCATCACGATATAAAAACTGAAATGGAAAAAATCCACTGCCCTAATCCCTTAATGATGCTCGTGCCATTTATTAACGATCAGTTCATCGGCAATGTCAAATAACTTATTTCAATTTGTTATTACATATAGCAAAATGGAATATATGATTTTTTATATAACCACAAGTTCTATGAATTCGCTTTTAATCTGGACAACAACCCCCTACTTTCTTATGAAAGGAGGCCTGCATGAAACCAGAAAAAATAAACACCCAGAAAAACGTCGTTGTTATTGGCGGCGGTTCATCCGGAATAGGTATCGCGGCAAGCATAAGGAAGCGAGTTAAAAACATCGATATAACGATAGTGGAACCTAACGACTGGCATTATTATCAACCGGCATGGACCCTGGTGGGCGGCGGGCTCTTTGATATCAATAAAACACGGCGTTCCCTGCGCGCTGTCCTGCCCGCAGGAACCGCATGGGTACAGGATAGCGTTATCAGGGTTGAGCCCAGTCAAAAATACATCGTGACTCGCCAAGGGCAGAAAATAAACTATGACTTTCTTATTGTTGCGTGTGGCCTCGTTTTACGCTGGGATAAAATAGAGGGCGTTGAAGACACCCTGGGACTAAACGGCGTCACCTCTAATTATCGCTTTGATCTTGCCGAATATACCTGGAAACTGGTTCGGGAAATGAAAAGCGGCCAGGCGATATTTTCTCAACCGACGCTACCCATAAAATGTGCCGGCGCACCGCAAAAAGCCTTGTATTTATCATGCGATCACTGGAGACGCCAAGGCATTCTGAATAATATTAACGTCAATTTCTGCCTTGCAGGTACGGCGGTTTTCGGCATTCCGCAATTTGTCCCCCCGCTGAACGCGTATTTGGGGAAATACCGTGCACAGGTCAATTTCAATCATAATTTAATCCGTGTTGATGGCAAGAATCGGCAAGCGACATTCGCCGTGGAGACCAATGCAGAAGGAACCCGCGAGTTAACCCTGCCCTTCGATATGCTCCACGTGGTGCCGCCTCAATCGGCTCCGGCGTTTATTTCGCAAAGCGGACTCGCTGAGGGTTCCGGCTGGTGCGATGTGGATAAATTGACGCTGCAGCATAAGCATTGGCCGGATATTTTTGCGGCAGGTGACTGTTGCTCAACGCCAAACGCCAAAACCTTAGCGGCAGCTCGAAAGCAGGTGGTGGTGGTGGCGGAAAACGTCGCGGCACGGATTCATGGCGCCCCCCTCACTGCCCATTATGATGGCTATGGTTCCTGTCCATTGACGGTCGAGAAAGGCAAAGTTGTGCTGGCAGAGTTTGGCTACGACGGTAAATTGCTGCCTACGTTTCCCCTGCTCGACGCAACCCAACCCAGCCGTATGGCCTGGTGGCTGAAAGCCTGGTTTTTACCCCGGTTTTATTGGGCGGGCATGCTGCGTGGGGTTGAATGGTTTGCCGGCAGCAAGCGACCGTGACGCACACTCAGCCACCCATGCCACAGCAGACGCTTGACTATTTGGCGAGACAAAGCCACCATCGTTTGCAGATCCATCAGGCTGATTGCGAGCCGTTACCCCTACCGGTCGATCATCGATGAAAAATGCCCCCGCAGTGACGATCCACTACTGTTCACAATGCAACTGGCTGCTGCGCGCCGGCTGGATGGCGCAAGAGCTGCTCAATACCTTCGGCGACGATCTCGCCTCCGTCACCCTGATGCCGGGCACCGGCGGGGTCTATCAAATCAGCGTCGATGGCGTGATGATTTGGGATCGCAAAATTGACGGCGGCTTCCCCGATGCGGCGCAGCTGAAGCAGCGGCTGCGCGATCACAGCTTCCCCGATCGTTCTCTCGGCCACAGCGACGATAAGAAAGCCAGGCACTGAACGGCGTCAGCCCGCCGCCGGCGGCCGCGCGCCGAGAATGCGCGGCATCACTTCTTTCATCATTTCCATGAACTTGCGCAGGCGAGCCGGATAATAGCTGGCGTAGGGATACAGCAGGTAGATCGGCAGCGGCGCGGCGCGCCAGGCCGGCAACACGGTTTGCAGCGCCCCGTCGGCCACATCGTCCCGCACCAGCCAGGACGAGACTATCGCGACGCCCAGCCCCTCCAGCGCCGCCTTGCGCACCGCGTACAGGCTGTCGGTGCTCAACCTCGGCGTGATATCGAACCGCCCCTGCTCGCCGCGCTCAACATGGGTCAGCACCACTTCATTGCGATAAAAACTGTTCAACGCCAACCACGGCAACCGCGCCAAATCGTCAAGACAGCGGACCGGCTCTCGGCTCGTCAGCAGCGCCGGTGACGCTACTGTGCTGCGCGGCACCTCCGCCAGCAACACCGCCACGACCGACGGATCGGTCACCGCACCGACGTGAATGGCGCAATCCACGCCTTCGGGAATAAAGTCCGGAGAATGATCGTTCAGCGTCCACTCAACGTAAGTTTGCGGGTAGCGCCGCAAGTACTCGCCCAACGGACCGATCAACTGATCCTGGCCGAAAGCATGCGGCGCTCGCACGCGCAACACGCCGACCGGTTCGTCGCGCGCGCCGCCCAGCCCTTCCTCCAGACTTTGCCATTGTTCGATCAGCCCCCGCGCCTGTCGGTAACAGCGCTCGCCGTCGTCAGTCAGTTTGAGGGCGTGAGTCGTCCGCTGGATCAGTTTGGCGCCCAGCAGTTGCTCCAACGCCTGCAGGCGCCGACTGATCGTCGGTTGTGAGGTGTCGAGCTGCAGCGCCGCTGCCGACAGGCTGCCGCTTTCGACGATGCGCACCAGCGTATGCAGCAAAGTTATGCGGTCGCCGTTGGGTAAATTAATTTTATTCATGCGTTAAGTGTATAACAGTTTTACCTGCGAGGGGGCTACAGCGGAATGAAGCAAGGGGTAAAAATGGCCGCACATTCACTTCGCAGGGATCGTTGTCATGAGCACTTCCGCCACCTACGGCGCCCCGTCCGCCAACGTCGTATTTCTGCTGGCGGCCGGCGCCGGCCTCAGCGTCGCTTCAATCTATTACAGCCAGCCCATGCTCGGCATGATGGCCGCCGATTTTCACGCTGGCGTCGCCGATGCCGGCATGGTGCCGACGCTGACCCAGTTGGGTTATGCGCTGGGCATTTTGCTGTTGGCGCCGCTTGGCGACCGGTACGATCGCCGGCGGATCATTCTGATAAAAGGCGTGCTGCTGACGCTGACGCTGACGCTGCTGCTTTGCGTGTTTTCCGCCTCGTTCCCGCTGTTGTTGCTCAGCAGCCTGGCGATAGGCCTGACCGCCACCGTCGCGCAGGACATTATCCCCGCCGCCGCCACGCTGGCGCCGGAGGCCAACCGCGGCAAAACCGTCGGCACGGTGATGACCGGGCTATTGGCCGGCATTCTGCTGTCGCGCGTGTTCAGCGGCGCGCTCGCCGAGTACGCCGGCTGGCGCAGCGTTTACGCGCTGGCGGCGCTGGGCGTTTTGCCGATCACGCTGGCGATCTGGCGCATGTTGCCGCGTCTTCGCCCCCATAACGCGCTGAGTTACCCCGCACTGCTGCGCTCGCTGGGGCATCTGTGGGCCGCGTATCCCGAGCTGCGGCGCGCAACGCTGGCGCAAGGTTTTCTGTCATTGGGCTTCAGCGCTTTCTGGTCAACGCTGGCGTTGATGCTGGCGGAGCGCTACCAGATCGGCAGCGCGGCGGCCGGCGCGTTTGGCCTGGCGGGGGCGGCGGGTGCGCTGGCGGCCCCGTTGGCGGGAAGTCTGGCCGATCGGCACGGCCCTGACGCCGTGACCCGCATCGGCGCGGGACTGGTCCTGGCCGCCTTCGCCCTGATGTTTCTGCTTCCGCTGTTGCCGCTCCCGGCGCAGCTGGCGCTCATTGCGCTGAGCGCCGTCGGATTCGATCTGGGCATCCAGGCGACGCTGATCGCGCACCAAACCATCGTCTACGGTCTCGATCCGGCGGCCCGCAGCCGCTTGAACGCCCTCTTGTTCACCGGCGTATTCATCGGCATGGCGAGCGGCGCCGTCCTCAGCAGCCGCATTCTGGCAAGCGCGGGCTGGCCGGGCGTCGTGGCGCTGGCGACGGCTGCGGGGGCCGTGGCGCTGTGGATCCGCAGCGGGCGCAAAACGGCGCGCGTAGCGGCCTGAGATCGCCCTTTACCGGCGCAAGCGGTTGATTTCGCCCGGGTCTCCTGCGTTATACTGAGCGCTCTTTTAGCCACGTAATTAATAAAATTTTATGATTGAACGCTTGCTCGAAAACACGATGTACGCCTCCCGTTGGCTGCTCGCACCGGTTTATGTCGGCCTTTCACTGGCTCTGGTCGCCCTGTCGATCAAGTTTTTTCAGGAGATCCTGCATGTCCTGCCCAACATTTTTTCTATCGCCGAAGCCGATCTGATCCTGACCCTGCTGTCGCTGGTCGACATGGCGCTGGTGGGCGGGCTGTTGGTCATGGTGATGTTCTCCGGGTATGAAAACTTCGTCTCACAGCTGGATATCACCGAAGGGAAAGAAAAGCTGAGCTGGCTGGGCAAAATGGACGCCACCTCGCTGAAAAACAAAGTCGCCGCCTCCATCGTCGCCATCTCCTCCATTCACCTGCTGCGGGTGTTTATGGACGCCAAGAATGTGCCGGACAACAAGCTGATGTGGTATGTGATCATCCATCTCACCTTCGTGCTGTCCGCTTTCGTGATGGGCTATCTGGACAAGGTCATCCGTTCCAAGCACTAACCACGCGTTACCACACCCGATCGCCAGCATCGGGTGCTTCCTTCCTCTCCATTCTGCGCCTGTTTCTCCGCCATCATGTCTTTCATCTGGCACATCTGATGATAATTTTATTATAATCCTATTACACTCACCATGGACTGAACGCCGGCCATCGCACCGGTTTCGCCGCAGACAGGATCACGCGCCCCCATGCCATTGAATGGTCATCCCCTGCAATTCAACGATATTCAGGCGATTTTGCCTCATCGCTATCCCTGCCTGTTGGTCGATCGCGTGCTGCCCGCCGGCACCTGCATTGCCGAAGGGCGGCTGAGCGCCATCAAGAACATCACCGCCAATGAGCCGACATTCTGGAGCGGCCACGCTCACTTCGCCGGTTTTCCCGGCGTGCTGTTGGTAGAAGCGCTGGCGCAAAGCACCGGCCTGCTGGCCCATTACTATCTCGGGGCGCTGAACGAAGGGGAACATTACTATTTCGCCGCCATCCAGCGGGCGCGGTTTTATCGCGCCGCCCGCCCCGGCGATCAGGTGCTGATGGAGGTCGCCTTTGTGCGCCGGCGCGGGGCGATCGCCCGCTTTACCGGCCGTGCCAGCATCGACGGCCAACGCATTTGCACCGCCGATTTCATGTGCGCCCGTAAATAGGCCGCTTGCCAAAGGAGCCCTGCGAATACCATGTCTCTGGTTGACAGCTTACTCAGAACCCTCGATTTCTCTCCGCGCGGCCAGGTGATTGCCCGCGAAGCCGATGCCTGGGGCGAAATCATCGTTTCCGATCACAAGGACTACCGCACGCTGCGATTTGACGGCATCTGCGAGCAGAGCAAGATGAGCCTCAGCAACCCCGCGCAGCCGATCCACAACTACATCAAAGCGATGCTGATGGCGGTGGCCTGGCAGCCGCCGACGTCGGCGTTGATCCTGGGGTTGGGCGGCGGCAGCCTGCTGCGTGCGCTGCACGCCCTCGATCCGACGATGCGCCTGGACGTGGTCGAGCTGCGCGCCGCGGTGATCGCCGTCGCACGCCGTTATTTTACGCTGCCGGCCACCGACACCATCAGCCTGCGCACCGCCGATGCCATGGACTTCGTGCGCCCGCCCGCCGAGACGCGCTACGATCTGATCTTCTCCGATCTCTATTCGGCGTTTGCCATGGATCCGCAGCAAGGCAGCCAGACCTTCCTGGAAAACTGCGCTGCGCGGCTGAACGACGGGGGCTGGCTGGTGCTGAATTACCACGATCTGCCCGACGAAAATAGCCTGCTGTACCACAGCCTGCACCGGGTATTCAGCACCGTGCTGTTTTGCGTCGCCCCCAGCGGCAACGTGATTATTTACGCCACGCTAGCCCGGGTGACGCTGCCGCTGAGCGCGCTGCGCAATCTGGCCGCCGGCAGCGGCGAACTGTTCAACTGCGAGCTCGGCTATCTGTCGCGCAAAATAGAGCGGCTGCATTTCCGCTAAAGGTGGGGGCGACGCGGTCTGGCTGGCCGCTTCGCCCACGTGGTATTATCATTCAGTTATCATTCTCTGGAGGATCCTGATGGAAAAGAAAACGGCGCGGCTCACGGTGCTGATTGACCCGGACAAGAAAAAAGCCCTGGAAGACCTGTGCCTGCAGCAGGACGTTACCCCTTCCCAGGTGGTACGCCAGCTGATCCGCGATTACCTGCATAAGCATCAGGTGGACTATCCCAGCCAGCCGACCCACGCCAACCCGCGCGTAGAGAGCAATTGAGGCCGCGCCTATTCCGACGGCGCGGACAATAGCCCCCGTAAAAATACCATCAGGATTTTTCCGTACGGCTCACCGCCTTGCATGGCTTTCTGCAATGCCAGTCCATGCGCCATGGCCATAAACGCCGCCGCTAATTCTTCCGGCTCTGCCGGCGGCGTTTTATCCAAGTGATCAAACAACGCTTCCAGCGCTGACGCTATCGCCGCCTGATGATGTCGCCAGATTTTGTTATATTCGGCGGCAAACGTTGGGCTGCGCCGCGCATGAAGTTGCAACTCGACCGACAGCATGCCCCAATCCACGTCCAGATTCAGCGTCGCCGCCCAGGTTTCCAACGCCGCCAGCACCTGCTTCGGCGTACGTGCATCGGATTGCGTCAAACTCGCCAATTGCCCCGCCTCCGCCTGCATATGGCGTTGTAAAAGCGCCAACAGCAGTGCCTCTTTGGTGGCAAAATTAGAATAGAACGCGCCCTGTGAATACCCCGCCTGACTCGCGATATCTCGTATGGAAGCCGCACCGTAGCCGTTGGCGATAAACAACTGCCTGGCGGTTTCTATAAGCCGGTCGCGGGTTTGCCGTTGGCTCTCCTCACGCGTTAAACGTTTTTTCGTCGTTTTCATTGAGATAGTTCCCTTTCTCTGCCGTAGAACAGCACTCAAGATATCACTTGATATTTTTAATGTCCGCCACTAATTTAAATATCAACTGAAATCCGAATAACTATTGAGATTTTAAAATGCAAAAAACAAAAACGGCTTTCGTCACAGGCGCTACTGGGCTACTCGGTAACCATCTGGTACGCGCCCTGTTGGCGCAAGGGTGGCATGTTCGCGCGCTGGTGCGCTCGGATGAAAAATGCCGGCGGCAGTTCGGTGAAGCTCCTGAGATCGAGCGAGTCACCGGAGATATGCTGAATGTGGCCGCTTTCGCCGACCGCCTGACAGGATGTGACGTTCTGTTTCACACCGCCGCTTATTTTCGCGAAAACTACCAGGGCGGCAACCATTGGGACAACCTGCACGCCGTCAACATCGAAGGGACGAAGTGCTTGCTGGAACACGCCCGGTGCGCGGGCATTCGACGTTTCGTCCACACCTCTTCCGTCGCCGTATTAGCTGGAGAAGCCGGGCAGTTGCTGGACGAGACCTGTCTGCGCCGTGAGGAAGACGCCGATGATTACTACCGCAGCAAAATTATGGCCGACCACGCCGTACTCGACTTTTTACAACGGTATCCCGATATGCACGGCAACATGGTATTACCGGGATGGATGTGGGGCCCCGCTGATTTAGGCCCCACCTCTTCGGGGCAGTTAGCTCGCGACGTCCTGCTCGGTAAATTGCCGGGCCTGATTCCAGGCAGTTTTTCAGTGGTCGATGCCCGCGATGTGGCGCTGGCGCTGATCTGTGCCGCCGAGCGTGGAGAGCGAGGGGCGCGCTATCTGGCGGCAGGAAGGCATATCTCCATGCAAGCGCTGGTGCAGATGTTAGGCAAAATCGCCAATGTCAAAACGCCAACTCGCGTTTTACCCACCCCGCTGTTGTACGCGCTGGCGACAATGCAGGAAGCCTATTCCCGCCTCAGTGGCAAGCCTATCCTGCTGAGTCTGGCGACAGTAAGGTTGATGAGGCAAGAAGCCGACCGGTCCCATTACAATTCGGCTAAAAGCGAACGCGAACTCGCGCTGAGCTTCAGACCGCTGGAGCAAACGCTCGGTGATACGTTGAGCTGGATCCACGCCAACGGATTTTGACGTCGTATGGCCTGTCCATCCTGCGGTATCGCTGCTACTGTTTGATGCGTTCATCCCTCTTCAGAAAGGAAGCGCCATGTTCAGTCATATTACCGTCGGCGTCAGCGATCTGGACGCTGCCGCCGCATTCTACGACGCCATTCTGTTGCCGCTGGGATTACAGCGGCGGGAAGTGACGCCGGACGGCGGTCCCGCCGCCCGCTGTTGGGTGATGCCGGGGCAAGCGCTGCCGCGTTTCTATGCCTACCAACCCTTCGACAGACAGCCCGCCAGCGCCGGCAACGGCAGCATGCTGGCCTTTCTCGCCGCCGATGAGCTGGCGGTCAAGCGCGCCTACGCCGCCGGCCTGCTGGCGGGCGGCGGCAGTGAAGGCGAACCCGGCGAACGCGCGCACTACGGCAAAGGCTATTTCGGTGCTTACCTGCGCGATCCCGACGGCAACAAGGTGCATGTGGTTTACCGGGGAGATCTCGCCTGATGAAATGCTCGGTTTACATCGCCACCAGCGTGGACGGCTTCATCGCCGGAGCGGACGGCGACATCGACTGGCTGCTGCGGCCCGAGTACGCGGTTTCATTGCTCAACGGGCTAAGCTATGAGGCGTTTATCGCCGACATCGACGCGCTGGTGATGGGGCGCCATACCTATGAGAAAGTCCGCGCCTTTCCCGAGTGGCCCTATGGCGAACTGCCGGTGGTGGTGCTGTCGACGCAACCGCCCGCACAACAAGATACCGCGCACGTTCGCTGGATGACTGGCGAACCGGCGGCCATCGTGGCGCAGCTGGCCGAGCAAGGCTGCCGTCACCTGTATATCGACGGCGGCCAGACCGTTCAGCGCTTCCTGCAGGCCGGGTTGATCGACGAGATGACTATCACGCGCGTGCCGCTGCTGCTGGGCGGCGGCATTCCCTTATTCGGCGCCGATGGCCCGGAGCAGCGCCTGCGCCTGCTCGCCGTCACCCCCTCGGATAACGGGTTCGTGCAAGAACGCTACGCGGTTCAGCGCGCGTCGTAACGCAGCATCAGCCGGCGGCCGCCGAGGGCGATGAGCAACGCCGCCAACGCCAACAGCGCCGCCACGCCGTAAGTCACCTGCATCCCGTAAGCCGCGGCGGCCGCCGCGCCCGCCACCCGCTGCGAAGCCAGATAAAACAGCGCCCCCATCGCCGAAGCGCCGGTGATCGCCCCGAGGTTGCGCGCCAGGTTCACCATACCGGCGATAAGCCCACGTCGCTCGGGAAACAAATCCTTCATCAACATGGTGTTGTTGGCCACCTGAAACAGCGCATAGCCGGCGGTCAGCAGCGCGATGGGCGCCACATAGCCGAGCACGCCGACGCGGCTAAGCAGCGACAGCAACGCCGCACCGGCAGCCACCGCCGCCAGCCCAAACTGCGCGATGCGCTGCGATCCAAAACGATCCACCAAATAACCGGCCGGAATGCCGGTCAGGATCGCCACCGCCGGCCCCGCCGACATCACCAGCCCGACCTGCGCGGCGCTTAGCCCCAGCGCGCGTGACAGGTAGAACGGCCCGACCACCAGCGTGGCGGTCATGACCGTCATCACCAGCGCGCTGGCCGCCAGCCCCGCCGTCAGGGCCGGATGACGGAACATCGTCGGTGCCAACAGCGGCGAGGCGGCGCGGCGTTCCACGCCGATGAACAGCGCCCCCGCCAACAGCGCCCCCAGCATCAACGCCAGGTTGAGCGCGCCGAAATTGCCGCGCCCGAGGGTCATCGCCAGCGAATAGCAGAGCAATGCGCCGCCCAGCAGTAGCGTACCGGCGCGATCGAACGGTTCCTGGCGCGCTGCCGGGCGTGCCCCATCCGGCAAGTATCGCCAGGCGAGCCACAGCGCCAACAGGCCCAGCGGCAGATTGATCAGAAACATCGCCCGCCAGCCGAAGCCGGCGATCAGCGCGCCGCCCAACGACGGCCCCAGCGCGGTGCCCACTGCCGACATCGTGCCGAGCAGCCCCATCGCGCGGCCGATTTTTTCCGTGCCCAGTGCCTCGCCCGCCAGCGCCATGGCGATCGACATCATGACCGCGCCCCCCAGCCCCTGCGCCAGGCGCGCCGCCAGCAGCAGCCAAAGCTGTGGGGCCAGCGCGCAAGCCAGCGAAGCGGCGGTAAACAGCGCGATGCCCGCCAACAGCAGGCGGCGGCGATTAAGGCTGTCGCCCAAGCGACCGATGCCGATGATGCAGGTGGTGACGGCCAGCAAATAACAGAGCAATACCCACTGCACCGCCTGGAACGAAGCATGGAACGCGGTGGCGAGCGCCGGCAGCCCGACGTTGGCGATGCTGATGCCGAGCGATGACAGCAGCATGCTCAGAGACAGTGCGGCCAATATGCCGCGCACGCCCTGCGGCGAAGGATGGGATAACATGATAAACACTCCTGACATAGACTGAGGATTAGCCTATGCCAGGGGTTGGGATGGCGGAAGACGCACGACATGCACTGTATCCATGCGTCTGACGCCTTATCTGCCGCGAACCGTTACCAGGCGGCGATTTCTGCCTCGGTGAGCGGCAGAGCTTGGGTGACGCCGGTTTCCGCCGCCAGGGTGGCCGCCTCCAGCACCGCCATCACCGCCAGCGCCTGCGGGGCGGTAACCGGGTTGGCCCCGACGCCGCGCAGCGCGTCGCGGACCTGGACGTAATATTGACGCTGGTCGCCATCCGGCGTCGGCAGCGTGCGCACCGGCTCCGTGCCGATAAACAGGCTCATCGCGTCGTCGTCTTTGCCCCACTCCGCCGAGCCCGGCGTCACGCCGGCCAACAGTTGGCTCTCCTGCCCGTCGGCGCGCGCTTTGACCACGCTGCCTTTCTCGCCGTGTACGGTAAAGCGCGCCACGCCCCCCGCCACCAGCATGCTGCCGTGCAGGATCACGCGGTGCGTCGGGTAGTTGAGCACCACGTGGGCCCAGTCGTTAACCTGCGCGTTGGGGCGCAGCGTGGCGATGTTGGCCTGCACGCTGTGCGGCAAACCGAACAGCTGCAGCGCCTGATCGACCATGTGCGGCCCCAGATCGAACCACAGCCCGCTCCCCGGCAGGTTCTGTTCGCGCCAGCGCACCCGCACTTCAGGGCGGTAGCGATCGATGTGCGACTCAAAGTGCGTCACCTTGCCGATCAGCCCCTGTTCGATCACCTGCTTCACGCCCAGGTAGTCGCTGTCCCAGCGGCGGTTCTGGAACACCGACAGCAGACGATCGTGTTTTTTCGCCGCCGCAATCAGCGTGCGCGCCTGCGCCAAATCCAGCGTAAACGGCTTATCCACCACCACGTGCTTGCCCGCCTCCAACGCGGCCAGCGCCAGCGGCGCATGGGTGTCGTTCGGCGACGCGATCACCACCAAATCCACCTCCTGCCGGCGGATAGCCTCCAGCGGATCGGCGATCACCTGCGCGTGCGGCAGATCGGCATGCACCTTGGCGGCATCGCGCGAAGCCACCACGCTCAGCTCCAGCCCCGGCACCGCGTTAATCAGCGGCGCGTGAAACGCCTTGCCGACGAAGCCGTAGCCAATCAGCGCCACCTGCAACGGTCGTGCGGTATCGTTCATCAGTGTTCTCCTCTAGCGGTCGTCGGCGACGACACAAAGTTCAATCAGTGATTGTTCGTCCAGGTTGTCCCACGGGCGATCGGTAAACAGCCGTTGGACCTGCGCCAGATCCGCAACGTGATGCGGTTCGCAGCGATCCAGTTTCATATGGTCGGCCACCAGCCAGCGCTCGCCGCTGTTGGCCAGCATGGCGCGTTTGACCTCAGCATCGGCCTCTTCGCCGGCGCTCAGCCCCAGCTGCGCATGCACCGCGCAGGCGCCCAACAAGGCGATGTCCGCGCGGTAGCGCGCCAACAACGCCAGGGTGGCGCCGCCGGCGAACAGCCGCTGGCGCGCATCCCACTGGCCGCCAAGCAGGATCAGGTTGATCTCCGGCCTGTCGCTCAGGCACTGCGCGATATCCAGCGAAGCGGTGATCACCGTGGCCGGCCCACGCAGCGCCTGCGCCACCGCCAGCAGCGTACTGCCCGCATCCAGCATCAGGGTGCTGCCGGGTGGGATCTGCGCGGCCACCGCGCGGCCGAGCCGCTGCTTGACCTGCGGCAACAGCGCCGCACGCGCCTGGCGCGGCATGTCGGACGGTTCGAGCGCGATCGCCCCGCCGTGATGTTTCTGCGCCAACCCTTGCCGCTCGAGATCGGCCAGATCGCGGCGCACGGTATCGACCGAAACGCCGATGGCGCCGGCCAATTCCGCCACCGCCGCCTGCCCGCGTTCGCTGAGCAAATCCAGTAAATGGCGCTGTCGTGCCGCTTTGTGCATGGGTTTATTCCGCAATAAAAAGCATAAAACAGCAATATACAGCAGAAAACAGCATCGGAGAAGCCGCAATGATGCGCACCGGAGATCAAACATCTTTTCGCCTGTGGGACGATGATGAAGGCATAACGCATAACAATCCGGAGAAGTGATGAGCATCGATCTGACGTTTGAAGACCTGAGCGCGCGCGCCGTGCAATACAACGCCCGCGCTTCGGTGGAAGATTTTGACGCCTGCATGGCGGAATACGCCGCGCTGGCCCAGCGCGCCAGGGCACAGACGCCCGGCATTTACGACCTGCGCTACGGCATGAGCGCCGCAGAGCGCCTCGATCTGTTCCCGGCCTGCACGCAGCCCGCCCCGCTGCTGATCTTTATTCATGGCGGCTACTGGCATTCGCAGCGCAAAGAGGAAGCCTGTTCGATGGCCGCCGCGTTTGCCCGCCGCGGCGTGGCGGTCGCCACGCTGGAATACACGCTGGCGCCGGAAGCGACGCTGGCGGAGATCGTGCACGAGGTGCGCAGCGCCGTCGCCTGGCTTTATCATCACGGGGCGCCTTTCGGCATCGATCCGGCACGCATTTTCGTCAGCGGCAGTTCGGCCGGCGGCCACCTGTGCGGCATGCTGATCGCCGACGGCTGGCAATCACGCTATCGCCTGCCGCCCGACGCGATCAAAGGCGCGCTGGCGCTGAGCGGCCTCTACGATCTGCGCCCGCTTTGCGATGTCTATATCAACGACTGGCTGCACCTGACGCTCGAGCAGGCGCAAACCCTTAGCCCGCTGTTTTTACTGCCGGCGAAGGAACATGCGCCGCAGATATTGCTCGACGTCGGCCAGCGGGAAACCCAAGGGTTTAAAAACCAGACGCAGGCCTATTATGACGCCTGCCTGGCGCGCGGCCTCGACGTCCAGCTGCTGGCCGATCGCCACTGCAACCACTTTACGCTGGTCAACGAACTGGCCGATGCGGAAAGCGCGATGTTTCGGCAGGTGATGGCGATGATTGACGCAACGCAACCGTAGCCTGCCGTTGCAGCCACAGCCTGGCGGCGATCGCGATCGCCGCCAGTGCGGCAAACATGGCCCCACACAGCAGGCTGCCCTGTAGCCCCCAGGCAGCGATAAACCAACCGCCCACCAGCGACCCCACCGCCACGCCCAGGTTGATAAAGGCGATATACAGCCCGGTGGCGAACGCCGGCGCCTGCGGCGCTTCGGAGGTCAGCCAGACCTGCGTCACGATCAAACCGCTGGTGTGCGCCGCCCCCCAATACAGGCAAAGTGCCGTCATCGAGCCGATATTCGCGCTGCCGTAGCGATACAACAGCGCATAAGCCGCAATCAAGGCTATCGGATGCAGCAGCACCGTCACTGCGCGGTGGCGGCTCAACCACTTGCCGGCCAACAGGTTGCCCGCGACGCCGCCCACACCGAACGCCACCAGAAGCCAGCCGATGGCGGCGTCGCCAATACCGGCTTCACGGCTGAGGTACTCGGCTGCGTAAGCGTAGACGGCAAACATGGCGGCAAAGATCAGTACGCAGGTAATGATATTCAACCACAGCGTGCCGCTGCGCAGGATTGCCAACTGCTTGCCGTAGCTGAGACGCTGCACGGCCGCAACAGGCAAGCGCCACAGCAATCCCAGCGCCGCCAGAAGGTTGACCAGCGCGCAAAATCGGAACGATGCCTCATAGCTGAACTGCCCGGCGATCCATTGCGTCAGCGGTATGCCCAATACCATCCCCATGCTGGTGCCGATAAACGCATAAGCGGTTGCTTTGGTGGCCAGATGCGGCGGATAAAGCGCCGCGGCCGCCACCATAGCCAGTGAAAAGTAGATCGGATGAAACAACGCCGGCAAAATACGCAGCAGCATCAGCATGGCAAAGCTGTCCGCCTGAGCGGCCAGCGCGCTGGCTGCCGCAAACACGGCCAACGCGATCAACAACATGCGTTTGCGATTGAACCGCGACGCCAGCAGCACCAACAGCGGCCCGAACAGCGCAATGGTCAGGGCGAAGACCCCGACCAGCCAGCCGGCCTGCGCCGTGGAGATGCCATAGCGCGTGATGATCTGCGGTAAAATACCCACCACGCCGAACTCAATGCAGTAAACGCCGAACAACCCCAGCGCGATGAAGAAAATCGGTGGCATCAGGCCCATGACGGCACTCCCGTGGCGGCATAAACCGCCTGACAAATCTCGCCGACAAAGGCGCCGGACATTCCTTCCAGCGCCGTGTTGGTAAACGCCACCACGCTGAGCTGCCGGGCAGGATCGACGAACCACGAGTGGCCATAGGTGCCGCCCATCCGCCAGCTGCCCACAGACTCCGGCGTTTGCGCGGCGACGGGATCTTTCAGCACGGTGATGCCCAGGCCGAAGCCGCGCCCTGGCCAAAACGGCATCGGCAGATCGCCGATTTGGTTGGTGGTCAGCGCCGCCACCCAATCGGTTGGCAGTACCTGCCCGCCCCCCTGGCGCAACGTTTCCAGCAGGCGCAGGAAATCCTCCGCCGAACCGACCATGCCGGCGCCGCCGGAGGCGTACGCCTGCGGATCCAGCGCACGCGCCGGCGACAGATGAAAACCGGCGCTGCCGTCGATGAAGGGTAAACGATCCGGCTGGCGCAGGCGGCGTGGCTCGCCGGGATGGTCAGCGTAAGCGGCCGCCAGGCGCGCGGCGTCCACCGCCAGGAAATCGGTATCCGTCATCGCCAGCGGCCCGGTCACCCATTTTTTGACCGCCTGCGCCAGCGGCAGGCCGCTCGCCCGTTCAATAACCGCGCCCAACACATCGGTGGCGATGGAATAACGCCACTCCGCGCCGGGCGGTGCCAGCAACGGCGCGGAAGCAATGCGCCGCACATTTTCCGGCAGGCTGACCGCCGCCTCATCCATCCCGTCGGAGACGCCCAATCGTGCGTAGCATCCGTCTTCCGGCTGAAAAAAGCGGTAGCTTAACCCGGCGGTATGGGTCATTAAATGGCGCAGCGTCAACAACGGGACGGTGCCGTCCGCCAGCCGCGGACGAAAATCCGGCAGCCAGCGGGTAACGGGATCGTCCAACCGCATGTCTCCTCGCGCCATCAGCGCCAGCGCCGCCGTGGGCACGATCGGTTTGGACACCGAAGCCAGCCGAAACAGCGTATTGCACGCCATCGGTTTGCCCGCTTCGCGATCTGCCATGCCCGCCGCGCGTCGATAAACAATCTCACCGCCCTGCGCCACCAAAACGACCGCGCCAACCAATCGTTTTTCGCGCAAGGCTTTCTCTATCGCGCCGTCGATCGCGTTGGCGGATGATCCGTATTCACTCATCTTTATTGCTCCAGGTAGTCAGCCCATGCTGTCGCCACCGAGCATAGAGCGTGGCGATTAACGGAAAAACAGGCTAGATTTCCTTTCATAGCGGACAATTTCGTCCTCAATGAGGCAAGCAATGGATAATCTGTCTGGGGTGAGCGTCTTTGTGCAGGCCGCGGAGACGCTGAGTTTCGTTGAGGCCGGCCGCGTGCTCGGCATTTCTGCCTCCGCGGTGGGGAAAAGCATCGCCCGCCTGGAAAATCGGCTGGGTGCACGCCTGTTCCACCGCAGCACGCGCAGCATGACGTTAACCGCCGAAGGCCGGCTGTTTCTGCTCCGCTGCCAGCGTATTCTCGGGGAATTAGCGGCGGCGGAACGGGAAATCAGCGATACGCACAGCGCGCCGCGCGGCAAGCTGCGTGTCAGTTTGCCGTTGGTGGGCGGCCTGTTGAATCCGGTGCTGGCGGAGTTCGTCCGGCGTTACCCGGAGATTGAGCTGGAAACCGATTTTTCCGACCGCCGGGTCGATGTCATCGAAGAAGGCTTTGATGCCGTAGTTCGCGTCGGCGAGACCGAGGACTCACGGCTGATGAGCCGCCAGCTGGGCACGTTTCATCTGCAGCTGGTGGCCTCGCCGGATTATTTGCGCCAGATGGGGATCCCGCATCAACCGGCGGAACTGCAAGGCCATGCCTGCCTGCTGTACAAATTTCCCGCGACCGGCAAAGTGGAACCCTGGCCGATCGCCGGATGGGAAAAGCTGCTCGCCGAGGGTATCAACACCCGGCTGGTCTGCAACACCGTCGATACCCTGATTTACCTGGCGGAAAGCGGCCAGGGCATCGCCTGTTTGCCGGATTTTGCCGTGAAGCGCGCACGGGAACAGGGGCGATTACAGCAGATATTGCGCGAGCATAGTCACCACAGCGGCAGCTTTAAAGTCCTGTGGCCTTCCAGCAAGCACCTGACGCCGAAACTCAGGGTGTTCATCGATACGCTGAGCGCCCGACTTTTTCTGGAGTAGAGGGGGATTTACGCTATGAAGCAAGGAGGGTACAGGATAATTCGGAGGGGAGCCGGAGGACGAGAACCGCCCCCTGGCGTGCCATCAGCCGTTTTTGCGGCCGATAGCGGAAAAGACGTTGAACACTTCACCCAGGCCGTAAATCGCGCCGAGCAAGACGGCTACCATTACCGGCACCAGGACCACCACGGTGGCCAAGCTTTCAATCATTTCTAACATCGTTCTCTCCTGGTTTATAAGCACAGCGAATCTGCGCCGGAAGAAAAGGTTTCCGGCCAATCGGTTGAGTATCGTGGGGAGGCAGTCTAAAACGTGAGCTACATCACACTTGATGCGAGCTAATGTAACTTACACAATTACATTAAAGCAATGCAAAAAATGCTCTGCGCGTAGCGGGAATTGGCGAGGGTTTTTATTGCGTATCCGCTTGATATTGCGGTGAACAAGGGATAAAAGGATAGCCTGCGCGCCGCTCGACCTGCCCGGCCATTTCGGCGATGCTGGTTTGCGCCAGGCTGGCTTCCAGCGCGTGACCGACGCGCGCGAACTCTTGCTCCAGCACCGGGGTAATCGCGTGGCCGATATAGCACGCATCGTTAGGCCGGGTACGGTGCAGCATAAAATACGGCTGATCCTCTACCGCGCGATACACGTCCAGCAGCGAGATCGCTTCCGCCGGCCGCGCCAGCAACGCCCCGCCGCCTTGCCCCATCTGTGAATAGGTCAGCCCGGCCTCCGCCAGCGCGCCGAGGATGCGCCGCACCACCGTCGGGTTGGTGTTGACGCTGCGCGCGATATCTTCAGAACGCACCGTCTGGCCGCGACACAGCGTAATGTTGGTCAGAATATGGATGGCAACGGCAAATCGCGTAGAGGTAGACACCTTGGCACCTGCTCAGAGTTTCGTTTATATCGGATTAAAACATAAGGAAAGCGTATTAATTTCCGGTAATACACATAATGAGTAGGGACAATAAGAATGTCAACCTGCCCCCGCCCGATGGCGGCGCCGGCTCACGCTTCGGTGCGGATCTCCGTCACTTTATCGGGATAAAATGCCAGATAATCCTTGATCGCTACCACGGCGTTGTAGGGCATTTCATAACTCCAGGCCACATTGGCCTCCTGCGCGCCGTTAAGCACAAGGGAGAAATAACTGCAGTCGCCCTTATAAGGGCAGCATGACGTGCTCGTTTTTCTGCAACAGCGCCCGATTCACATCCTCACGCGGAAAGTAAAACACCGGCGGATAGGTGGCTTCCTGCAGGATGAGCACGTTGCGGCTGTCGGCCAGGGTCTGACCGGCTGTACGCACAACAACCCGCGCCGGATGGCGGGTCAAGGTGATTGGGTGGTCCGGGCCGGGGATTTTCACCGGTTTGCCGGAGGCGGAAACGAGATCGGACATGGCGTCCTCCAGAGTGTGCGCCCCGCCCCCGCGAGGCGTCTTTCCAGTATAGACCCACGATTTTACCGGCGGCCGCACATTCGGCGAGCAAACGCTTTTCACCGCCGCAAAATTAAGAATTTTTACCTGTTCGATTTTCTTACGGAGGAATACATTCATCCCAACTTCTACCGGCAGGTTAATCGGATTATTTTTAATCCATTAATCAGTCAATTTACCAGGAACTCATTATGAATATTAAACGTGCCGCAGGTGTGTTGGTGGTGGTGATGGCAACGCTTTCCGTTACCGCATGTGGGCATATGTCCAATCGCGATCGCAACACGGCGATCGGCGCGGGCGTGGGCGCCGTCGGCGGCGCGGTGCTGACCGACGGCAGCACGCTGGGCACCCTTGGCGGCGCAGCGCTCGGCGGCATTATCGGCCACCAGACCAGCCGTTAATCATCCCGTCAAAAAATAATCTCTGCAGGCCGATGCTTTTTAAATCCATAAGCGTCGGCCTGCGCTTTTATTTAACCGCTTAACTTTCTCAGTGTGCGAAAATAATAAATAACGTTAAGCGCAGCTTTATTATTCATTAGCCTGCATCGGAAGTATTTATTGCGCCGGCAGCCTGAAACGCGCCATCGCTTTTTCTAACCGTTCCGACTCGCCCTGCAACAGCTGCGAAGCCTCGGTCACCGCGTTCACCACCGTGCCGGTTTGCCGCACCACCTGATTCAGCGCCGAGATGCGCGCCGTCACGTCCTGAATGCTCTCCCCCTGATTGAGCGATGCCAGGGAAATGTCCCCCATCAGCGCACTGCATTTGTTCACCAGATCGATAATCTGGCGCAGGTTGCCCGTCAGTAGCTCCACCGCCTGCGAACCTTGATCGATTTGCTGCAGCGAACGGTTGATCAACTGCTGAATATCGCGCGTCGAATGGCTGCTCTTTTGCGCCAACAGCCCCACCTCTTTGGCCACGATGGCAAAGCCGCGGCCATGAACGCCGGCGTGCGCCGCCTCGATTGCCGCATTCAGCGCCAACATATTGGTCTGGAACGCCACGCTGTCGATCAGCGCGACGATGCCGCGCATCTCGGCCGATTGGTTGACGATCCCTTGCATCGAAACATTGACGGTTTGCATCATCTGTTCACCGGCGCCGGCGCACTGCCGGGCCTGTTCGGTTCGTTGGCTGGCCTGCTGCGCGTATTGGCCGTTTTCCTCCACCCGCGCCGCCAGCTGCTGCACCTGCTCGGTCGCCAACTGTAATTCGCCGTTCTGCTTCGCCGACTGCGCCGTCAACTGTCGATTGCCGTCCGCCAGCCGCCCGACGCCGTTCAGGATCCCGCTCGCCGCATCGCGTACCTCGCTGACCAGGCGCTGCAGGCCGCCCTGCATGTGGCCAATGCTGGTCTGCAGCTGGCGCATCTCGCGGTTGAATGCCCGCTCAGGCGGCAGCGGCCGCGAAAGATCGCCGGCGGCCAGCACATTGAGGTGCGCGATCGCCCGCCGCAGCGGCGCGATCACCCAGCGAGAGACACCGACCCACACCCCCACGGCGATCAGCGCCAGCGCGGCCAGCGCGCCGAGCGCAAAGGTCCTGGCCTGCTCCAGCGCCGCCAATTGCCGCACGTTGACATCATCGCCACGCCGTTCGTTCAGCGCCTGATAAGCGAGGTACTTCTCGTTAAAATCCGCCTGAAACGCCTGGATCGGCACGGCGAAAAACGCATCGATACTGCTGCCCTGCAACCCTTGCGCCTGCTCTTTCAGGCCGTCATAGAACAGGCGATAGCTGTCTTTCAGGGCGCCCGCCGCCTCGGGCGCCTCCGCGCTCAAGCGCTCGAACTGGACGAAGGCCTGCTCTGAGGCCTGCAGCGCCGCCAACGATTCATCCAGCAGGCTGTGCCAACTGCCGTCGGAGCCGGTGGCTTTGTCCTGCAGGTAATAGATGCCCGCACGGTTCAAACTGTCGCTGGCCGTCAGCAGCGACAGTCTGGCGCGATCCATCGTCGCCTGCTGGCGATGCAAGCCGTTGCCCGCCACCAGGTTAGCCTTGGCGTCGCGCAGAATATTGGAAATAAATACGGTGGAAAACAGTTGCAGCAGAGAAAATAGCGCAATAACGCAAATTACGCCGCTTAATAAGCCCATGCTCTTGCCGAAGCCAAACGCGCGCGGCAGCGCCGCCGCAGATTTTACCCTGCGGCCCAGTGTCAGTTTTATGTTCATGATTTTTAGTCAGTAATACCAGGATGCCGCGAGTCTAACGGGCATTGATGACACTAATATTTCAGCCTGCTCTGTGCCGCCCCCGCCGACCTAGACAACCCAATAATCGGTATTGCTCGTCAACTCTCATTTTTATTTCTTGACTTGTTTAATACCGGATTTATAGTTTTCCCATTAAAAAAGAAACAAAGTTTCATATATTAACCGGCGCTGAATTTAATATATGAAACGCCCGATAAAATCGTCTCAAATATAAAACCGATGAGCGTAAGCACCCTGTTCACAGGTGAAACTCGCTCGCCTTAATAAACAGTCTACTTTCTTCAGGGGCCAGGCATGCGCAAGATTACGCTTTGTTTTTTCCTTGTTTCACCAGTGAGTTATGCAACCGTCGCCGCAATACCCAACGACGCTGCCGCCACCGTGGTGCCGGTAAAAAAAAGGTTCATCGCGCTTTAGCGTGAA
>NZ_KV792427.1:0-8878 GCF_001808215.1 Serratia sp. HMSC15F11 | reverse complement strand
TCATATCAGGAACTTGTTCGCACCTTCCCTAACATAAGTCCAGTACTGAATATGATTGAGTCTTTTAGAAATTGTTTCATGTGGTATCCCCATAAGTGTTACTTTCACTTATTTAGTGGAGATACCTATATTATACCACATAATGAGACGGCGTTTCACCGCAGACGAAAAAAAATCCTGCCACACTATTATAGCAGGAATTCAGGATTTTTTCAGAAATGTTTGCTTGTTCCGTTCATGGGGTAGTAGATAAGTCATTATGTCTAAAAAACACCCAAAATGTTCCGATCATTTCTATTATTGATCTTATATATACCCAGTGATCGGAACAAATTCATTTCTTTGTCCAGAAGTGTTTACCGTCCAGTACTGGATAGCCTACAACCTCAAGCATTTCTTCGGCCATCTTAATGACCTTCACTTGCCCCTCTATAAGCTGCGTATAAATCCCTGTAAGCCGCTCTACTCCTTCAACGTGTATTGGTTCGTCTTGCTCGTTATCGTTGAATGGTAGGCCGCCTATGAACAATCTGTAGGTGTTTTTTGTACTACCCGGAATGAAGTTAAAGTACTCGTCATGATCTTTAATGCGGAAACTAAAGTACAGGTTCTTTCCGTACTTCCACGCTATTACAGAATCCATCATTGCAAATACTACTTTACGTAGTTCTTCACGATATTTATGATCAACAGATTGCAGTACTGAATATTGTGCATGTGTAAAGAAATCATGCATCAAAGTTTCAAAATCAATACTGTTACTTAGTGCTTGTTGCGTCATCAGTACATCTAATTCAGTTTTAAGTACTGTACGTTGCTTGTCCAGATCTTGAAGATGTACTTTTACCTCTTCAACGTTACTAAGTCCCATTGACACCAATTCAACAGTATTAGTAATTCGCTTTGAGATTTCAACAATCGCTTCATTCTTACTTGCAATACGTTTTGAATAGTCAGTTTTATTCTGTACACCCTTACGATTAGTATCGATATATGCATATGTCAGTACTAACATCAAACAATGTTCAATGCCAAGACTACCAAAAGACCACAAACGACAACCGTTAGAATCCATCCGGCCTTTCTCGCACATATACCGAATTGTATTCTTGTGTTTCATTGCCATCATAGTACTTCCACAATGACCACATCTAAATAACTTCATTCCACAAAGAAGGTTTATGTTGTTCTTCTGATCTCCTACCTTACCAATATATTTGTTATTGTCCTTAATAACTTGAAGCCGTAAGAATTCACCCTCAGTACACAATGCCGGATAATAGTTTTCAATTATCTTTCTATCACCATTGATAGTTATTTCCTTAACACCGTATATTGCTTTACTCAAACGTACTTTACGAACATTGGCATAGTTCCACGGCTTACCATAACAACCTTCTGGATAAGTAGCATTCAAGTACTTAACAACTTGGAATACAGACTTACCATCTAAGAACTGTTGAACAATTTCCTCAGCAATAGGCCAGTACTTCACGTCCTTTCGAACTGCCTCATACTGCGACATTGAATTATCAATCCAGAACGGACAACCACCCATTGATTTAATATTTGTTGGTAATCCCGCCTTTGCCCGTTCTACTAACGCCAATGCATTACCATTAGTACGCAAAGACTTTTTAGTACTTTCTTCATTAGCACGGATAAACACCAATATACTCATCATCAAATCAAACGGATTATCATTGATAGATTGCTTGGTGAATACTTTCCCATCCATGCCCGTAACAATCGTTATATCAAGCTCTAGAATGTCTTGGAAGAGACGCAAGGCATTATTGATACCTTCGCGTGATATACGGTCTAAAGATTCAACATAGAGCGTTACACCGCGTTCTATGACACCTTTCTGTACTGCGTCAATGAACTTACCTAACGCCCCTTGCTTGTTCGCTCCACGAAATGCACTGACGCCACTGTCAACGATTTCACAGTACTCTAAGCCGTTTTTCAGTGCATATGCTCTTGCCGCGTCTTCTTGCCTAGCCTTAGTAGTACCAGCCTCCTGTACTGCACTTGACCACCGCTGATAGCTGTACAATTTCATCAAACACCCCAAGAATCAATCAGTTACCTAAATACGTAGAAATTCTTTTCGGGTTGCCGGGGTGGCTGATGATATGCACGTCCCCCTGCGCCATTGCGGCGATCATCGCTTCAGTATTGGACGCTTTATCCTGCGGCGCAAACACCGGCTCATGGAAACCGGCGATGATCACGTCGGTGGCGGTCAACATCGGGCCGGTGCAGTCGATGTCGCCCTGAAGGTTTTTGATGTTGGCTTCGATGCCGCGCAAAATGCCCACGCCGTTCACCAGGCGCGGCCACACGTGCATGTTCATAAAGTGCCAGTAGTGCGGCGCATCGGCCATGTCCGGGCCGTGATCGGTGATGGCGAACAGCTTGATGCCCTTCTGCTGGGCTTCGGCGATGTAATCGTGCAGCGTGCTGTAGGCGTGGGTGCTGGCGACGGTGTGCATATGCAAATCAACGGGGTACATTGTTTCTCCTTCCAGAGGGCCCGCCCGCAAAGGTACGGACAGGCGCGATGACGATAACAGCTTATCAGTTACCGAACGGCGGCTGAAGGATCAGTAACCCCGCTGCCTGTCGACCACGCCGGCCGGGGCATGCCCCGCCTCCAGCGCGCGGATGTTGGCGACGATCTGATCCATCGCCTGCTGCGGCAACGTGATGGCAGCAATATGCGGGGTAATGGTGACACGCGGATGTCCAGATGGTGACAAACAGCCTTTTGGTAAACTTATCGCTGAAGCCGAATAATATCAGATAAGATACCGTGCCAATACAAACTCTCCATCAACACTTCTCCCAAAAAGAGAGTAATAAACCAGTATTATTAGTGATAGATGCAATATATTTTCATATAAAATTCCGGGATCGTGAATTGATCCCGGAATGCCGTAGACTGAAAAACGCGTTCAACGTATTTTAAATACATTAATTGTATGACAACCCATCTTAGTTCTTCAGCCAAAACGCCGGTAATTTAACAGAGATGGTGCCAACAAAACCGGTTAATCTTATCACAGGCTTGCTATACGAAATAAAACTTCCATATGTTGATGTTTGCAAGGGCTCCGTGCTGACAAACTTATCTTTAGCAATGGCGCCATTTTTAAAATAGGTGAGAACATCAATAGTATTATCATATGATGTCCCTATGAAGTTTTCAACGATTAACCCTGAGCTGACATTAAACGTATAATCGTTAAACCCACGAAGTCCACAAGACACGTTTATATTGCCTACTGCAGAGTTAGGCCTAACTGAAATCATACCATAAATAGCGTCTTGCTTTGTCAGGTATAATTTTTTGTCAAAGACCAACTGTATGGTTCCTGTGCTCTGTGTTGATGTGATTTCCAATGGCGTCAATCCATCAATGTCCTCCGCCCCATAGACAACCGTACTACCACCTGAAGAGATGACTGAAATTCTCGTAGCAGAATCCGCTCCTGATGTAATGTCCACACCTTCCGGCCCATTAAAAAGATGCGGATTTAGCGCATTAGAATATGATGATAGAAACTCCGGATAGTTTGACTGGTTATTTATCATGCTTAGCCTCACATTATTGGAAGATACGTTATCCTTGAGGGATATTAGTGTTCCATAGTCAGTCGCATTTGAGTTCTGAAATCCAAAGCTACAGTTCAAAATATTAACATAAACTCTTGAGTTAGCGGAGAACATCTGCCTTAACGATCTATTTTCCCATATTTTATTATTTTTTGCGCTCCTCAAATCAAACTTTACATTGGTGAAGTTAATCTTATTGGGGCCCGCAGCTGCTATTTGTTTTTCTTGTGAGACCAATACACTGCCAATACCTTCAATATGCCGGCCATAAAAAGCCAGATCACAGTACGCTGCGCTATTGGAAAGTTTGATTGCAGCCCCTCCGTTGTAGTCTACATGACATGAAACGAAGTCGAAATCCTGCGCCGAGCAATTTATGCGAATGCCATCTGAATCACTGTCTGAGAAAATGCATTTAACGAATGTCGTCTTTTCTCCTGAATTCGTAGCGGTGGTGTCATCAGCTAGCAATGCATGTTTATTTCTTGCAAATTTAACATTTCTAACCTCATTAATATACGTATCTCGCGAACGAATTCTAATTCCTGAGAGAAATCCAAATACATTCGCATTTTCAACAATAACCTCACGTGCATTTAAATAACCTGTTCCAGTATTCCCCAATTGGATTCCGCCTTGACTGGATAAGGCTGCCCCTATACCTTTTATATAAACCCTACCGCCATTCGTAGTGATAACAGTACTGCCTCCAATTTGGAAACCTTCTTTGGATATAACGGCATCATTAAGCCCGGAAAACATAGAGTTGTCAATTTGTATACCAATTTGATCACTTGCACTGAAATCCAGCGTCACTCCCCCCTCAAACATTAACGTTAAAAAACTTGGAACAATGATTGTTTTAGTTTTATATGGTTGGCCACCTATATTCTGAGGTATTAGAATCGTATTCGTTGGCAGACTGCTAACACCAGTATCGATTGCAATACTGACCAAATAGGCAGCAATTGAATTTACCACCTCAGACAGGTTATTTTTAACTGCGTCATAACCTGCAGAGTATACATCTACGCCATAAGAGATATCTCGCTTCCAACATTTTCCTAACTGAGTAATTATAACCGAGAAGTTATTGTCAGTACTTATAGTGTCGTCAGCATCATAGTAAAAATCTCCTCCACCTTTATTTGAACCTAAGTAGAAACCTTTTACTCTCACTATCTGATTTATATCAACCGGCTCAAAAAATCTCAAGTTATCTATCGCATCAACCTCGCTAAAAAGTATGCTCTTACAAACTTCATTCACTTGCTTAAGAGACAAATCTTCGGTACAAGAATTTATCAATGACATATATACCTTCCTTTTAATCAATTTATTGCGACATCAAATAGTTAATTTAACTGTATTACCTTCTCGACGGCGTTCGATTGCTTTTGAAACTTGGATGCTTTGAGTGTTGCAACTTTTTTCAGAACCGGATTTTTCGGAAAAATGATGACATCATCTTCGAGAAAATACGCAAACACAGTGCTCTACGAGCGATTGCACAACGGAATAGCGAGAGGAAAGATGAACGAGAGATGAAAAATCTAGGGGGTGCCCAGAGGGCCCGCCCGCAAAGGTACGGACAGGCGCGATGACGATAACAGCTTATCAGTTACCGAACGGCGGCTGAAGGATCAGTAACCCCGCTGCCTGTCGACCACGCCGGCCGGGGCATGCCCCGCCTCCAGCGCGCGGATGTTGGCGACGATCTGATCCATCGCCTGCTGCGGCAACGTGATGGCAGCAATATGCGGGGTAATGGTGACACGCGGATGACGCCAGAACGGGTGATCCTGCGGCAGCGGCTCGCGGGCGAACACGTCCAGCGTGGCGGCGGCCAGTTGCCCTTGATCCAAGGCCGTCAGCAGATCGGCCTCCACCAGATGCGCGCCGCGCGCGATGTTGATGAGATAGGCACCCGTGCTCAACTGCGCGAACAGCTCGCGGTTGAGGATGCCGACGGTCTCCGGCGTATTGGGCAGCAGGTTGATCACCAATTTGACGCCGTCGAGGAAGGCCGCGCGCTGCGCCTCTCCGGCGAAGCTTTGCACGCCATCGATCTGTTTGGCGCTGCGGCTCCAGCAGCGCACGCTAAAGCCAAACTCGGTCAGCTTGCGCGCCACGCTCTGCCCCAGCACGCCGGCGCCAAGGATGCCGATGGTGAAATCATCCAGCGAGTGCGGATCGAGCGGCTGCCACTCCTGCCGCTGCTGCAGCGCCTGATACTCGTCGAAACGGCGGAAATAGCGCAGCACATAGCTCAGCGCATACTCCTGCATCTGCTGCGCCATGCCGGTATCCTCGAGCCGCAGCAGCGGCACGCCGGCGGGCAGCGTGCCGGGGTGCTTGCGCTCCTGATCGAGGATCGCGTCAACGCCGGCGCCGAGGGCGAACACCGCTTTCAGATCGCAGCGGTTGGCCAGCATCTCGTGCGGCGGGCGCCACACCAGCGCGTAATCGGCCGGCCGCTCGTCGCCGCGCTGCCACTCGCGGATCTCGGCCTGCGGCAGGCGTTGTTTGATGCCGGCCAGCCATTCCTGGGCGTTAAACAAGGGGTGGTAATAAATGATGTTCATACTGCGGGCTCCCGTTTGTTTTTATTGGTTTTCCTCCAGCCTTCCGCGATTCGCCGCCGGATGCAAGCGTTAAAGCCCAAAATAAAAACAGCCCCGACCAGTGGGGCTGTTGTGCATGTTAGCGAATCAGGCGGCAGACGGGCCGTCGCGCCGGATAAGGCGTCGCAGCAGCGGAATGAGAATCAGCATCGCCACGCCGACGCCCGTCGCCCCCCAGCCCAGCACGCTGAAGATTTCGCTGTAGCCGGGGTTGGTTTGCAGCGGCGTGCTGCCGCTGTTTTCCGGCATCAGGCCGGAGACGTAGCCCGCCAGCACCGAGGCGACGCCGGTCACCATCATCCAGCAGCCCATCATCACGCCCTGATAGCGCGGCGGCGCCAGCTTGCCGATCATCGCGTAGCCGATCGGCGAGATCATCAATTCACCGACGCTTTGCAGCACATAGCTGATAACGATCCATTTGAATGCCACCAGCCCGTCGCCGCCCGCCATGCTGATGCCCAGCGGCAGCACCAGCATGCCCAAGCCGATGCAGAACAGCGATCCGGAGAACTGCAGCGGAATGTCGATGTTGCAACCGCGAGCGCGCAGGCGGTTGAACCACCAGGCCAGCAGCGGGCCGCCCACCACGATCACCAGCGTGTTGATGTTCTGGATCCACTGCGGCGCCACCTGAATGCCGTAAACGTTCAGGTTGATGTTGTGCTCGGAGAACAGCATCAGCCCCATCGGTGCCAGCTGGTACAGCGCCCAAAACACCAGCGAGCCCAGCGCCAGGATCAGATAGGCCGCCATTCTGCGGCGCTCATCGCGCGGATGGTGGCGCAGCGTCACCACGCACAGCATCAGGAAGATCAGCGCACCGAGCACGATCACGAAGTGGCCGCTGAATTCGGCATGGGTCAGCATCACGCGGATAATCGGCACCAGCGCCACCAGCACCGCTAACCCGACCAGCATGCGCCAGCGGTATTGGCTGCGGCTGGCGTCGTGCAGCGGGGTATTGAGATCCGCCAGAATGCGCCAGCGGCAGACGGCGACGATGATCGCCGCCGCGTTGCCCAGCGTGGCGAACAGGAACAGCGCGCGGTAGTTTTCCGTCAGTTGGAAATAACCGGCGACGGTAAAGCCGACGAAGAACCCGAGGTTCATACCGGCGTAGTTCCACAGGAACGCCGATTCGCGCCGATCATCGTCCGGCTTGAAACGCTGGGTGAGCATCATATTGATGCAGGTGACGTTGAGGCCGCTGCCGGTCAGGAACATCGCCAGCCCCCAGTACAGCCCCCACACGCCCGCGACGGCAATCAGCGCGCAGCCGATCACCTGCAGCACCATGCCGAGCACGAACAGATTGCGGTTGCTGAGGAATCGGCCGCCGAGGTAACCGCCGAACATGTGCAGGCCATAGTTGAAGGCGCCGAATACGCCCATCATGGCGTTGGCGCTGCTTTCGTTGAAGCCCAGCCGCTTGGTGGCGTACAGCACCAGCGTGGAGTAAAGCACGGCGAAGCCCAGCGTGGCGAAGATCTGGATGAAGAACAGCGCCCCCGCACCGGGGGGAATGGCATGGCGCGCTTGCGGCGCCGGCATGGCATCTGAAGGAGTCAAAACGAACCTCTACTGCATTATTATGTAATGAGTCTGTCCCTGTCTGCGATATCGCCGGCCTGTCACCCGGCAATCTGCGCGACGTCGTGATATTCCTTGCCAAAAACGCCGCGCCGACATGACTCCATTTAGCGACACATCTGACTAATAATCCAGTATTAATGCATATAACAGCAAACAACCCAATCTCATTGGCGACATATTGAGCTTCCTGTACAGAAAAAGGTCAAATAATCGTCTTTCATGGATTCCAACCGCTGCCTGCCCTGCCCGCCGGCGGCCGCGAGTGGGAATATCGTTCGGTAAATCAGCAAATTGCTGCAAGTTTGGCTAAACAGTCATGAGAATGAAATAAGAGGGTTGACGCTGAGATCAGATTCTCCTACATTAGCGCCCGTCGACAGCGCAAAGCGTTTTCGGCAACAAAACGGTGAGGTGTCTGAGTGGCTGAAGGAGCACGCCTGGAAAGTGTGTATACGCGAAAGTGTATCGAGGGTTCGAACCCCTCTCTCACCGCCAAATTCAAAGAGAAAGCCTGGATTCGCGTCCAGGCTTTTTTTTGCATGGTGCACCGCCGAGAGGGGCGAGAAGCCTCGACAGGGTTCGACAAAACGCCTGCGTTTTGGACCGCCAACGGCGGCCCGCAGGGTGAGCGCAGCGAATCAAGCCCTCTCTCACCGCCAAATTCAAAGAGAAAGCCTGGATTCGCGTCCAGGCTTTTTTTGCATGGTGCACCGACGAGAGGGGCGAGCATCTTTCCCCCTCTGCGGCAGTGATCCCCATTACCGTCGGTTATCCACGAACTTTACCGCTGATTTTCTCACCCATTCATGGCATGTGCCCTGCCGTTCGCCGCAGTTTTCAGCAAAGTGCGCACGGCTTGAGCGGACGAACAAAAACACAGAAATTATTCTTGACCGGATCGGCCCTACTCCCTATAGTAGCGCCCCGTTGCAGCGATGATTTCGCAACAAAAAAATATGGTGAGGTGTCCGAGTGGCTGAAGGAGCACGCCTGGAAAGTGTGTATACGCGAAAGTGTATCGAGGGTTCGAATCCCTC
>NZ_KV792426.1:0-2139 GCF_001808215.1 Serratia sp. HMSC15F11 | reverse complement strand
AGGTGCGCGTCGATGTCGCTCTGCGGGCTGCGCTCGCCCAGCAGGTTATCCGCCAGCGCGCCCGGTTTGCCCTGATTGGGTTCGCGGTGTTGCAGCAGGCGGCCTGCCATATAATCTTAACCATTTGATTTCATAATAATTTTTAAAGAGCTAAATATTAACTTTTCACGATTTATTTCACCGAAAATCAGCTGAGAATGGACTGATGTGAATTTCGCTGACACATCATCCAGATATTCCGTCACCCCATTCGAGCCCCCCTTATACTTAGATGGCTCTCAATTGAATAATCTATTAGACATCATCATTTGAAAATTAAATGGCTAGCAATTTTCGCACGTGCATGTCATTACTAGGCATATATGGCGGATAATGTTCCGAGTCTTTATCAGAAATATTTTCACTATTCCCATACATATCTACTTTCTTTCTATTCCCTAAAGCCCCATACACAAAATAGGTATTTTCGAATTTTTTAACCAGCCCTTCCTGATGACCTATAATTCTCCACTCACCAGAGATTTTTTTATCAAACAGACTATATGCATTCAAAATTATTGGGTGTGATCCCACTTGTGGATTTGAGAACAGACCATCTGGCACTTTCGGCTCTTTAGAGAATACATCAAATATTTCTGCCGAGTGACCAATGCTAACCTTAGATATAATCCGCCCAAAACCATACTTTTCATCTGTTAGCTTAAAGCAGAATAAATAACCCGGTTTAATAAATCTGAGCATTGTCCTTGGTTTCTTTTCCCAGCCCCAAAACTCGAGTTTACTCATCAACATTTACCTCCTAACACTTTCTTATTCCATAAGCATCTTTAAATGCTACTGCGCGAGGATCTGCACGGCCGTTATCGATTGAGTTTTATTTATTTCTTCTATTGGCCTGAGATATTTCCTCACCTATAACACCAGTGCGCGTTTTATATTTCTCTATATAATACTGCTCATAACCACGGGCTTGACCATACTTGACGGCTTCGTAGTTTTAACACGCTACCGCCCACGCCGTTATTGGTTTAACAGCTAATAGGTTACAGGTACCTACTCGATGGTATGGTGGCATCAAGTAGTCCTGTTTCGTGGTGTTCTATCAACCTAAAGGCGTCGCGCTAACCGGACCAGCACAGGTTGCCCCCCTTCACGGCTAGGATCATCACTCTTGCTACGCCAAACTACCTCTTCAAAAAAGAGTCGTTATTAAAAATCAAAGGTAGCACTGTTTCCATTTTTCAATACCATTATCGTCATCAAGCCACTCTTTTTTATCAATACGCCATTCATCATTTTTTAGATGCAGGGTATATCGATATTTATTTTTAAATCCCGTATGCTGTTGAGTGACAAAAACTGCCTTGTTTTTGTTTATTTCAGAACTTAGCACCTCTTCGCTAGGAGAATATTCTGGTGGTTCACTACAAGATAGGGATGTTTGACGACCTTGCTTCCTTTCCTTCACCGTACAGAACTTATTGAATATCTCATCAAGTTCATCTTTCAACACAACCTTAATATTTTCCGAGTCATCTGCAGAAAGCAGTGGATAGCATCTCATTTCCCACTCATTCATCTTCATTATGAAATTAGTTAAAACATCTCTTGCTACTTCTACCGTTTCCATAACTCACCCCTATCAGTTCGTAAATATTCGACCAAGTACTTTTTGACCGTTTTGGAATACATCGTACTGTATCGATGTTGGTCTTGTACCACCATTAGCATATTTGAAAGTCCATTCAATATCGACCGCACCTTGCTTATTTACAAATTTACGAACCGAGTCCTCAAATGTCCTATACTGCCCACGATTCACTCCTGGTAACTGCGGGAATACATTTCCCTTTCCACCTTGGCCCCCCAGTACTTTTGCTAATATATGCCCCGCATCATCTGTCTGATATCCCATAGCCCTCGCAGCATCACGAGCACTCGTATTAACTGCAGTGCCTGTTTTGAGATCTGCTGGTGTTACAGTTGCCTTGGCTGAGAGTATTGCTCCATTTTTACCATGTGTTAAGGTCGGACACTTCGCTAGCCCCCATGGATCTATCCAAGTTAAAGGATTTGGCCCATAAGCATATAAATTCAGCCCGCCTTCCAACCCTATCGGATCCTGCGTGGTGAAACGCC
>NZ_KV792425.1:0-6659 GCF_001808215.1 Serratia sp. HMSC15F11 | reverse complement strand
AGCGGCGCAGCAGGCGGACGCTCCTGCTCCAGTGGAAACGGCGCCGGTAACCGCCGAGGAAGATCCGCGCAAGGCCGCGGTGGCAGCGGCTATCGCGCGTGCCAAAGCCAAGAAAGCCTCCAGAGCATCGCTGGCGGCCGAAACGGAAGAAAAATGATCGATAGCGGCGCCGGGCCTTTGCCGGGCGCCGTTTAATCGATAGAAATCAGGTAGGTGTAATCCACTTCAATCTGGCGCAGTTTGGATTCCGGATTCCACTCTTTGGTTTGAATGATCTCCATTTCCATACTGCCGCGCACCTCATCCTTCAGTCCCGGCATCACATGCGACATCAGGTAGCCGAAAAACTGCACGCACTCTTTCGCTGAGCCTTTATGTTTGATGGAGATAAATTCGCGGCTCGGCAGATGAAAGGTGTCTATCTGATGGTTGGAAAGAATATCTTTTTTGTGTTCAGAATCGACCGCCATCACCAGCGTGGATGACAGCTCGTCGCCTTCCCCGGCATGGGGAGAGTAGATGCTGTAAATCCGCCGACAGTCGACGTGCAGCCCCTTGAAGAAGTCGTTGAAAATCTCGTCCTTCATCGCCATGCAGGAAGAGTACTCCAGCTCCTGCTCGGAGGCGAAATCCAGCCGGCGCGTGAAGCCGACCAACTGCATCTCGGGCAGCGTCAGTCGCTTCACCTCCGGATAATAACCGGCGCCGTAGCTGGCTTCGAAGTTAAAGCGCGGCATCAGGTTTTTCACGTCCCAGTGCTCCATCGCGCGGTAGCGATTGGGGGTGATGTTGAAGCGCTGCTTGAACATGCGGGTAAAGGTCTGCTGCGAGTCGAAGCCCAGCTCATCAGAAATGTCGATGATCGAGCGACGGGTGATGCGCAGCGCCACCGCGGCGCGCGTCAGGATGCGCGAACGGATATAGGTGGCGAGTTGAATGCCGGTAATACGCTTGAATTTACGCTGCAGATGCCACTTGGAATAGCCCGAAATACGCGCGACTTCATCCAGGTTTGGCCGTTTCTCCAGATGTATCTCCACCCACTCAATTAGCTCTTCAATAAAAAAAATGTCTTCATTTGTCATTATTATGGATTCACTAACTCAATAATGTCGCGATAGTAACCTATACAGATTATGTGAAAGTTGTTATTTTGTGCGAAAACTTGGAGAAAAATCATATCTCATTCATACGGTTACCCGTTTTTTTGCGGTCGATAACGGCACAAGTTCCACTGACAATTCCTTACGTTAGCCCATTTTTCGGCCAAAAAAAATCAAATTGCATTGCCCCGATCGCCGCGAATGCGAAAAGCTGAATACCCCTATTATTAAGGCGTATTACCCTCGCATCGAATCAGGTAGAATGCTCGGCTATCATTTTTGCCGCGCCTTCAGAACGGCGCATCGAAACTGCCGCAGGCGCGGCGCAGAAGGTATCGTTACTCTATGAAGTTCAGGCCGGTATCACCCACAGCCGCCAAAGGCTTACACATCGCCAGCTCGCCTTTCACCCACAACCAGCAAAGCACCAGTCGCATCATGCTGTGGGTTATGTTGGCGTGCATTCCCGGCATCGCGGCACAGATTTGGTTCTTCGGCTACGGCGTATTGATTCAGGTGACGCTGGCGGCGATCGTCGCGCTGGCAGCGGAAGGCGCGATCCTCAAGCTGCGCAAGCTGCCGGTGCGCAGCCGGCTGGCGGATAACTCCGCCCTGCTGACCGCGCTGCTGCTCGGCATCAGCCTGCCGCCGCTGGCCCCCTGGTGGATGATCGTCATCGGTACTTTCTTCGCCATCGTCATCGCCAAGCAGCTGTACGGCGGCCTCGGGCAGAACCCGTTCAACCCGGCAATGGTCGGTTACGTGGTGTTGCTGATCTCCTTCCCGGTACAGATGACCAGCTGGCTGCCGCCGGATGAGCTGCGTGCCACCGCGCTGTCGCTCCACGACACGCTGCTGGCCATTTTCAGCGGCCATACCTCGCAAGGCGCGACGCTGCACGAACTGCAGATGGGCGTGGACGGCATCAGCCAGGCCACGCCGCTCGACGGCTTCAAAACCGGCCTGCGCAGCGGCCACAGCGTGGAACAGGTGCTGCAGCAGCCGCTGTTTGGCGGCGCCCTGGCCGGCATCGGCTGGCAGTGGGTCAACCTCGGCTTCCTGGCCGGCGGCCTGTTTATGCTGGCGCGCCGCCTGATCCATTGGCAGATCCCTTTCAGCATGTTGGCCGCCATCGCCTTCTGTTCCGGCCTGGCCTGGTGGATCGATCCGGCGCATCAGGCTTCGCCGCTGATCCACCTGTTCTCCGGCGCCAGCATGCTGGGCGCGTTCTTTATCGCCACCGATCCGGTCAGCGCCTCCACTACGCCGAAGGGCCGTTTGATCTACGGCGCGCTGATCGGCGTGCTGGTATGGCTGATCCGCGTCTATGGCGGCTACCCTGACGGCGTAGCCTTCGCCGTGCTGCTCGCCAACATCACCGTCCCGTTAATCGACCACTACACGCAGCCGCGCGTGTACGGCCATCGCTAAGGAGCCGCCATGCTGAATTCCATGAGAAAGCACGGCACCACGCTGGCGGTGTTCGCGGCGGTCACCACCGGCCTGACCGCCGTGGTCTACGCCCTGACGAAAACCACCATCGCCCATCAGGCGGCGCTGCAGCAAAAAGCGCTGCTCGATCAGGTGGTACCGCCGGAAAACTACGACAACGTCATGCAAAACGAATGCTTCCTGGTCAGCGATTCAGCGCTGGGCGACGGCGCACCGCACCGCTTGTACCTGGCGCGCAAAAACGGGCAACCGACCGCCGCCGCGCTGGAAACCACCGCGCCGGACGGCTACTCCGGGGCCATCAAGCTGCTGGTCGGCGCCGATTTCAACGGCACGGTGCTCGGCACCCGCGTGATTGAACACCACGAAACCCCGGGGCTGGGGGACAAAATCGAACTGCGCATTTCCGACTGGATTTCCTTCTTCAGCGGCAAGAAAATCGAAGGCCCGGACGATAAGCGCTGGGCGGTGAAGAAAGACGGCGGCATGTTCGACCAGTTCACCGGCGCCACCATCACCCCGCGAGCGGTGGTCAATGCGGTACGCCGCACGGCGTTGTATATGGAAACGCTGCCGCCTAAACTTGAAAGCTTACCTGCGTGTGGAGCCAGCGAATGAGTGAAGCCAAAGAATTGATCGTCCAGGGGCTGTGGAAAAACAACTCCGCCCTGGTGCAGCTGCTGGGCATGTGTCCGCTGCTGGCGGTGACCTCCACCGTCACCAATGCGCTCGGCCTGGGGCTGGCCACCACGCTGGTGCTGACGCTGACCAACGCCTCCATCTCCGCGGTGCGCCGCTGGGTGCCGAGCGAGGTGCGCATTCCTATCTACGTGATGATCATCGCCGCCGTGGTGAGCATCGTGCAGATGCTGATCAACGCCTATGCCTTCGGCCTGTATCAGTCGCTCGGCATCTTTATTCCGTTGATCGTGACCAACTGCATCGTGGTGGGCCGCGCCGAAGCGGTGGCCGCCAAGAAGCCGGTCGGCCTCTCGGCGCTGGACGGCATGGCCATCGGCCTCGGCGCTACCGGCGTGATGGTGACGCTGGGCTCGATGCGCGAACTGTTGGGCAACGGCACGCTGTTCGACGGCGCCGATCAGCTGCTGGGCGGCTGGGCCAAGTCGCTGCGCATCGAAGTGGTGCATTTCGACAGCCCCTTCCTGCTGGCGATGTTGCCGCCGGGCGCCTTTATCGGCCTGGGGCTGCTGCTGGCGGTCAAATATCTGATCGACGAAAAAATGAAGGCGCGCAAAGCCCGCGCCGTGGCGGTGGAACCGCTGCTGGAACAAGGACGTGCTGAGAAGGCCTGATGAACAAGCAGAAGCGACTGGAAATTCTGACCCGGCTGCGCGACAACAATCCGCACCCGACCACCGAGCTGGTGTATACCACGCCGTTTGAACTGCTGATTGCGGTGCTGCTGTCTGCGCAAGCCACCGACGTGAGCGTCAACAAAGCGACCGCCAAGCTTTATCCGGTCGCCAACACCCCCGCCGCCATGCTGGCGCTGGGGGTTGATGGCGTCAAGGAGTACATCAAGACCATCGGCCTGTTCAACAGCAAAGCCGAAAACGTGATCAAAACCTGCCGCATGCTGCTGGAGCTGCACGGCGGCGAAGTGCCGGAAGACCGTGCCGCGCTGGAAGCGTTGCCCGGCGTCGGCCGCAAGACCGCCAATGTGGTGCTCAATACCGCCTTCGGCTGGGCCACCATCGCCGTCGACACCCATATCTTCCGGGTGTGCAATCGCACCCACTTCGCGCCGGGCAAAAACGTCGATCAGGTGGAGGAGAAGCTGTTGAAGGTGGTGCCCGCCGAATTCAAGGTCGATTGCCACCACTGGCTGATCCTGCACGGCCGCTATACCTGCATCGCGCGCAAACCGCGCTGCGGCTCCTGCATTATCGAAGACCTGTGCGAGTATAAAGAAAAGGTTTATCCGGAGTCCTGAGTTTGTGGGGTGCGGCAAACCGTACCCCACCGCGCCCTTCCCCCCGCCAACGCCTCTTTTTTATCGGAAATGTGATATCGCGCAGCAGTAACCCCGGCATTATCACGGTTTTCAGTGAAAAACTCAGTGCCGTGTTATTTTCAAGCGAAAAATTAGTCGAAAATTGCGGTGAACGTCACGCTTTCGGGATCACAAGGCGTTCACAAATGCCAGTCCCGTTTTCCTAAATTTCTATAATTTTACAAAACGCGCCATATACACAACATTCCAACGGATTAATAACCGTACATACACTGATGCGCTAAAAAATAGCAATTCAGCAGAATATATCCCTGTTTAAAATCCGTATAGCTTTTAATCAAAACAAAAAATCGGCAAACCATTAAAACCCGAAAGTTAATACTGCATAACATTTGCAACATCGCGGCATAATCCTGCGGGCGTTAAATGTAACCGAATATGACAAACTGCTTGCCACGTTGACAAAGATAGTGAACATTAACCGCCGTCCCCATCCTATAACAACGCAAAAGGATGCCGTTCCGCATCAACTTTTGTACTTTCCCGTCCTCCAAAGACGGGCTGCGAAAAAACAGAGGTACCAGTGTCAACAGCAAACAACCAACACCCGGAGAGCGTTAGCCTTAACGCGTTCAAACAACCGAAAGCGTTCTATCTGATCTTCTCGATCGAACTGTGGGAGCGTTTCGGCTATTACGGCCTGCAGGGCATCATGGCGGTTTATCTGGTCAAGATGCTCGGCATGAGCGAAGCCGACTCCATCACCCTGTTCTCTTCCTTCAGCGCCCTGGTATACGGCTTCGTCGCCATCGGCGGCTGGCTGGGCGACAAGGTGCTGGGCGCCAAACGCGTGATCGTGCTCGGCGCGCTGGTGCTGGCCGCCGGTTACGCCATGGTGGCTTACTCCGGCCACGACATCTTCTGGGTCTACATGGGGATGGCGACCATCGCCGTGGGCAGCGGCCTGTTCAAGGCCAACCCGTCCTCCCTGCTGTCCACCTGCTATGAGAAAGACGATCCGCGTATCGACGGCGCCTTCACCATGTACTACATGTCGGTGAACATCGGTTCCTTCTTCTCCATGCTGGCGACTCCGTGGCTGGCGGCAAAATACGGCTGGAGCGTGGCGTTCTCCCTGAGCGTGGTCGGCATGCTGATCACCCTGGTCAACTTTATGATGTGCCACAAGTGGGTGAAGGAAAACGGTTCCAAGCCTGACTTCAAGCCGCTGCATCTGCCGAAGCTGCTGATGGTGCTGGTCGGCATCGTGGCGCTGATCGCCGTGTCCAGCTGGCTGCTGCACAACCAGGTGATTGCGCGCTGGGCGCTGGCCCTGGTTTCCGCCGGCATCGTATTGGTGTTCGCCAAGGAAACCTTCGCCCTGCACGGCGCCGCACGCCGCAAGATGATCGTCGCCTTCCTGCTGATGCTGGAAGCGGTGGTGTTCTTCGTGCTGTACAGCCAGATGCCAACCTCGCTGAACTTCTTCGCCATCCATAACGTGGAACACAGCATCTTCGGCGTCGCCTTCGAGCCGGAGCAGTATCAGGCGCTGAACCCGTTCTGGATCATGCTCGCCAGCCCAATTCTGGCCGCGCTGTATAACAAAATGGGCGATCGCCTGCCGATGCCGCACAAGTTCGCTTTCGGCATGATCCTCTGCTCCTGCGCCTTCCTGGTGCTGCCATGGGGCGCCAGCTTCGCCAACGAACAGGGCATCGTGTCGGTCAACTGGCTGATCCTGAGCTACGCGCTGCAGAGCATCGGCGAGCTGATGATTTCCGGCCTGGGTCTGGCGATGGTGGCACAGCTGGTGCCGCAGCGTCTGATGGGCTTCATCATGGGCTCCTGGTTCCTGACCACCGCCGCCGCCGCGCTGATCGCCGGTAAGGTTGCCGGTCTGACCGCCGTCCCGAGCGACATCAACGACGCGCACGCTTCGCTGGCCATCTACAGCCATGTGTTTATGCAGATCGGCATCGTCACCGCCGTCATCGCTATCCTGATGATGCTGACCGCGCCGAAGCTGTACCGCATGACGCTGGACACCACCGAAGACGCCAATCAGAAAGCGCAGGAAGCCACCGCGGCTCGCTGATCGCCGGCAGATTGAACGTAAGTAAAAGACC
>NZ_KV792424.1:0-561 GCF_001808215.1 Serratia sp. HMSC15F11 | reverse complement strand
CCCCCTGACGCCCGAACAGCGTATTAAAGAACTTGAGCAGCAACTGGCTGAATCTGAAATCAAAGCCCAGTTCTTCGAAGCTGTCGTCAAAGTGATGAACACCGACTTTGGCGCCACGCTGACAAAAAAGCAGCTAACCGCCTTATCGCGCAAACACAAGTACCGGGACTCACAGTAACGCGGGCCTGCCGATGGATGGGCATCAGCCGACAAGCGTGGTATCAGTCCCTGCAGCGTGAAGCAGGCAAAGAGGAGCAGGCCCGGCATCTCGTCGAACAGGTGACGGCCATCCGCTTGCACCAGCCCCGACTGGGGACACGTAAGCTGCATCACCTGTTGCGGCAACGCCCCGAACCGGCGTTGCATGTGGGGCGCGACCGGCTGTTCAGTATCTTGCGTTGCGCGCGGTTACTGGTGATGCCTAAGCGGGCATATCACAAGACGACGCAGAGCCATCATCGTTTTTATCGTCATCCCAACCTGCTGAAGGCGGGGGACAATCAGGTCATCGCCAGCCGTCCGGAACAGGTATGGGTGGCGGATATCACCTACTTGCCGCTG
>NZ_KV792423.1:0-532 GCF_001808215.1 Serratia sp. HMSC15F11 | reverse complement strand
TTTTGGGGGGTACACGGCGTTTGTGCGTGCGTGGTCGTGCGGTTGGGTATTTTTGTGGCTGAGGCGCTTAGAATGGCTCTGGTGCGTTCTGGGTAAGGGAGGAGGCGCAGCAGTCGCTGCGCTCCTAGCTGGGGTTAGCGCCAGCGTTCGAGGCGGTACCTGACGGTGATCCCGTCCTCCGTCATGGTATGGATGTACTCCTGGTTTGCCACGGTGCGGTCGATGGCCTTGGTGCGGTGCTTTTTGTACGTTTTCATCCTGGTTTCTTCGGAGAAGTTCTCGCCGGTAACCATCTCGTCCCATGACTCATATGACTTTGCTCCGGGAACCATGATTACCTTCCATCTCTGGAACCTACGGGGAATGTTTTCAAATGCCATCGTTCTCTCCTTATGATTCTGGTTTCTGGGGGCGCTCCCGCGCCCCTGTAAGTGGTTCGTAATGGCGTAAGGCTTTTGTTATTGCTTGCTGCTTACACCTGTAAGGCTTTCGTTATGGTCATGCTTCCCAGGCGTAAAGGCTGATGATGCTG
>NZ_KV792422.1:0-180696 GCF_001808215.1 Serratia sp. HMSC15F11 | reverse complement strand
GGTCGACGGTTCGATCCCGTCTAGCTCCACCACCATTTAAAAAGCCGACCTTAGGGTCGGCTTTTTGCTTTTCTCAAACGGTATCATCGATGCCGGGCTCTAGGTCTTCTCTCTCGGTGGGCTGACGCTCATGGGTATCTTCGCCACGATCCACGCTCCTAGTATCAGCAACCCGGCCACCAGATAAAAACCGGGATTGAAGCTTCCCGTCATATCTTTCAGCCAGCCGATCAGCAGCGGGCTGGCGGCAGACCCCAGATTCCCCGTGGCGTTGATTACGGCGATGCCAAGGGCGCGGGCGCGCAGGCTAATGGAGCGATCCGGGGTCGTCCAGAATATCGCCATCGCCGAAAATGCGCCGGCAGAGGCCATGATGACCCCCAGCAATTGCATCGCGCCGGTGGCGCCGTGTGCGGCCAGTATCCAGCCCGCGGCCGCGAAGAGGTAGGGCAGCAGCGTGTGGCGTTTACGCTCTTGCAGACGATCCGAACGTTTGCTCCACCAGATCATGGCGGCGATGGTGCATATATGCGGCACTGCGCTGAGGAGCCCGATGGCGATGTTGCTGCTGTCTTGATTGAAACTCTTAAGGATCAAGGGTGTCCAGACGCTGAGCGCGCTCAGCGTGTTGCACAGACAAAAATACGCAACCGTATACAGCATGACGGTTGGCGTAAGAACGTCGCGCCAGAGACCGCTTTCGGCATGCTGACGCTCGGGTTGCTCGCGGTTGAGGCGGTCTTTTTCCATCATGGCGCTCAGGCAGGTCTTATCCTCTTCGGTCAGCCACTTGGCTTTTGCCGGACTGTCGTCGAGATAGAACCACACGATCACGCCGAGCAGCACTGACGGCAAGCCTTCCAGCAGGAATAGCCATTGCCAGCCCTTCAGCGCCATCAAGCCATCCATGCTGAGGATATAGCCGGAAACCAACGAACCGAGAGCCATCGTCACCGGCATGGCGATCATGAATAGTGCGTTGGCGCGCGCACGATAATGGGCAGGAAACCAGTAGGTCAGATAAAGCAGCAAGCCAGGCAGAAAGCCCGCTTCGGCGATCCCCACCAGCATGCGCAGCGCATACAGGCTGTTGGGGCCGGTGGCGAACATCGTGGCGGTTGAAGCGATGCCCCAAATCACCATGATGATGGCAATCCAGCGTCGTGCGCCGATAATACCCAGCATAATGTTACTGGGAATGCCGAAAATAACGTACATCGCATAGAACAATGTGGTCGCCATGCCGAACATTGTGCTGGTCAGACCGAGATCCTGGCTCATCGTCAGCCCGGCGAAGCCGATGTTAATACGATCCAGAAAAGAGAAAACGAACAGAACGAACAGAAACAGCATCAACCTGCGGAATAATTTTTGGATTACCGCCTGTTCGTGGCGAGCTCGCTCGGCATCCCGATTTTGCGATGCCGGTGGCGAGTGCTGCGTTGGCTGGGCGGGGATATGAACGGTCATCGGGCATTCTCCTTGTTCGTCGGTATTGAAAGAGGGCGTCATTAGCCCGTTACGCCGCAGATACGTCTGAAACTCACGAGAGCGCTGTTTTACGGTGTGATTGTTATGCTCAATCCGCGGCGTTATCGCTGTTATAAGGAGAACCCTTTCCTGATGATATTTATTTTTACTTTTTTGATACAATTTTGTAACGCATGTGGTGTTTTATGAATCGATTTTGGGGTTGGCAGGCAGGCTGAAGGGGCGGCATTTTGCGGGGCGAGGTTTCACGTGAACCGCAGGTCGGTGTTTCAATAATCAAAAAAGCGGGGCTTGGTGTGAATGAAGGGCTTGCGGCTTGGGCGCGCTGTGCCCGTAACGACAGAGACCCGATATTCGGGCCTCTGAACGTAAATCCGGTTGGCGCTTAGCCCAGCACCAGACCCGCGATGGAAGCGGACAGGATGCTGACCAGCGTAGAGCCGTACACCAGCTTCAGGCCAAAGCGCGACACCACGTTGCCCTGGTGTTCGTTCAGGCCCTTGATCGCACCGGCCACGATGCCGATGGAGGAGAAGTTGGCGAAGGACACCAGGAACACCGACAGGATCCCCAGGCTGCGCGGCGACAGTTCGGCAGACACTTTCTGCAGCTCCATCATTGCCACGAACTCGTTGGAAACCAGCTTGGTGGCCATGATGCTGCCAACCTGCAGGGCTTCGTGTTTAGGAATCCCCATGATCCAGGCGAACGGATAGAAGAAGTAGCCGAGGATTTCCTGGAAGCTCAGGCCGAAGATGGCGCTGAACACACCGTTGAGCGCGGCGATCAGGGCGATGAAGCCGATCAGCATCGCGGCAACGATAATCGCTACTTTGAAGCCGGCCAGGATATATTCACCCAGCATTTCGAAGAAGCTCTGGCCTTCGTGCAGGTTGCCGAGGTGCAGCTCTTCTTCTTTATTGGTGTCGTACGGGTTGACCAGCGACAGCACGATAAAGGTGCTGAACATGTTCAATACCAGCGCCGCCACCACGAACTTGGCGTCCAGCATGGTCATGTAGGCGCCGACGATGGACATGGACACCGTAGACATCGCGGTCGCCGCCATGGTGTACATGCGCTTTTCCGACATCTTGCCTAGGATATCCTTGTAGGCGATGAAGTTTTCGGATTGGCCCAGGATCAGCGAGCTGACGGCGTTGAACGACTCCAGCTTGCCCATGCCGTTCACTTTCGACAGCACGGTACCGATAATACGGATGATGAACGGCAGCACCTTGATGTACTGCAGAATACCGATCAGCGCCGAAATGAAGACGATCGGGCACAGCACCTTCAGGAAGAAGAACGCCAGGCCTTTGTCGCCCATGCCGCCGAATACAAAATCAGTCCCTTGTCCCGCAAACCCGAGCAGTTTGTCAAACAGCGCGGCAAATCCTTTTACGAAGCCCAAACCCGCTTCCGAATGCAGGAAAAAGTAGGCCAGCAGTACTTCGATAACCAGTAGTTGAATAACATAGCGAATGCGGATGCTTTTACGATCGCGGCACACCAACAGGGCCAGGATCGCCACCACCACTATCGCCAACGCAAAGTGCGCAATATGGGACATGTTTGCTCCAAATTTGAGGCAGGCTGAATTTCGGCTGTCATTTTATGTAACGCTACGTTTAAAAACGAGACTTCTATTGCAAATATGGAAAATCATAGTGGGAGTTCTCCTAAAGTTTTGCGCAAAAGCATAAAAAATCAAGACGTTAAAGCAGCAATAGGAAATTCGTATTCTTGTGCTAACCTGTCTTTCAGGGGTATTGCAGCCCAAACCCCATCAGAAAAGCACGGAAATCGGCAAGCTCCGCGCTGAACCCTTCGATAAAACCGTTAATGTTGGCTATTGCAGAGATAAGTTTTACCACTATAAATGCGCTTGATAATTATTATCATTTATATAGAGTGGAGATAAACGTAATTTCAGTAAGGGTTCAACATATGCTGAACAGTCGCGTGGTTGAAACCACCTCCGGGCGCTCCGCCAGAAAAATCAAACTCTCGCTGATGGGGCCCGCCTTCATCGCCGCTATCGGCTATATCGATCCCGGTAACTTCGCCACCAACATCCAGGCCGGCGCCTCGTTCGGCTACAGCCTGCTGTGGGTGGTGGTCTGGGCCAACGTGATGGCGATGCTGATCCAGCTGTTGTCCGCCAAGCTGGGCATCGCCACCGGGAAAAACCTGGCCGAGCATATTCGCGATCGCTTTCCGCGGCCGGCGGTGTGGGCCTATTGGGTGCAGGCGGAGATCATCGCCATGGCGACCGATCTGGCCGAGTTTATCGGCGCGGCGATCGGCTTCAAGCTGCTGCTCGGCGTTTCCCTGTTGCAGGGCGCGGTGCTGACCGGCATCGCCACCTTTTTAATTCTGATGCTGCAAAAGCGCGGGCAAAAGCCGCTGGAGCTGGTGATTGGCGGCCTGCTGCTGTTCGTCGCCGCCGCTTATATCGTCGAGCTGGCGTTCTCCCAGCCGCAGCTCGCGCCGCTACTGAAAGGCATGGCGCTGCCCGATCTGCCTAACGGCGATGCGGTATTTCTGGCCGCCGGGGTATTGGGCGCCACCATCATGCCGCACGTGATCTATCTGCATTCGTCGCTGACCCAAGTCGGCGGTGAGCATGATAAGGCGGAGCGCTATGCCGCCACCAAAGTCGACGTCGCCGTCGCCATGACCATCGCCGGTTTCGTCAACCTGGCGATGATGGCCACTGCCGCCGCCGCGTTTCATTTCAGCGGCCACAGCGGCATCGCCGATCTCGACGTGGCCTATCTGACGCTGCAACCGCTGCTCGGGCAAGCTGCCGCCACCGTGTTTGGCCTGAGCCTGGTGGCCGCCGGTCTTTCTTCCACCGTGGTGGGTACGCTGGCGGGGCAGGTGGTGATGCAAGGGTTCGTGCATTTCCATATCCCGCTGTGGCTGCGCCGCGCGGTGACCATGCTGCCATCGTTTATCGTCATCATGCTGGGGATGGACGCCACGCGCATTCTGGTGCTGAGCCAGGTGCTGCTCAGCTTCGGCATTGCGCTGGCGCTGGTGCCGCTGCTGGCTTTCACCGGCAATCGGGCGCTGATGGGGGAGATGGTTAACGGCCCCGTGGTGCAAAACCTGGGCAAGCTGATCGTGTTGGTGGTGGTGGGGTTGAATGGTTACTTGCTGATCGGCAGTGTGCTGTAGGCGAAAACAGTGCGGGCCGGCGTTGCGCCGGCCCGTTGTCGTTAATCGCGGTCGTCATCGCCGTGGCGACGCCAGCGATCGCGATCGTGATCATGGTGGTGTTTTTTCTCTTTCTTCCAGTAATGCTTGTCGCAATGATGGTCGCATTTGTAATAGCGCCCGTCGCGCGAGTAGTAATATTTGCGCCAGTAGTCGCGGTCGCGCCAGCGATAGCCATCCCAGTAATAGCCGCGCGGGCTGCGATCGCCGAGATAGCGTCCCTGATGGCCTTGCCACCAGTCGCGATCGCGCCAGTCGTAACCGTCCCAGTAACGACCGCGATTGTCCTGATCGCCGATGCGCAATGAAACGCCCGGCATCAGATCGATGCTGAGCCCTTCGGCGTGAGCCTGCTGTACGGCGGGCAACACCGTCGCCGCCAAGATGGCAGCCAAGAGCAGAGGTTTAAACATGACTTCTCCTTTCCGCTTGCGCGGCCTGGCCGTTAATCACTTTATGAAGCGCGTTCATCAGTTTAAAAAGCGGCCTTATCGTTATTTTTGCTGCAATATCGGCATCATAGCGCCGGCGCGTAGGGTTGAATCTGAGAGCCACTCTGAAAACGGCGCCGCAGGCCGAGATTTGAGATTTTTCTGGGGGATCGCCGCTCGGTGGAGCGGCGGTGTTTGTAAGCGATTACAATAGGATTTGTTCGATCTGTACGAGCTCTTCTTCACTGAAGTGGCGATTGGCCAGCATGCCCACCGCGTCTTCTATCTGCGCATTCTTGCTGGCGCCGATCAGCACCGAGGTGATGCGATCGCCGCGCAGCACCCAGGCCAGCGCCATTTGCGACAGCTTCTGCCCGCGTTGCCGCGCCAGCGCATCGAGGCGGCGCACCTTGTCCAGCCGTTCGGCGGTCAGTTGCTCCGGCTGCAGGAAGCGGCTGCCGCTGGCGGCGCGGGAATCTTGCGGGATGCCGTGCAGGTAGCGGTCGGTCAGCAGGCCGCCCGCCAGCGGCGAGAAGGCGATCGACCCGACGCCATGCTCCGCCAATGTGCCCAGCAATCCCGCCTCCGGCGTGCGTTCCAACATAGAATACTTCGGCTGGTGGATCACGCACGGCGTGCCCAGCCGTTGCAGAATGTCGAATGCCTGCCGCGCGCGTTCGGCCGGGTAGTTAGACAGGCCGACATACAGCGCTTTGCCCTGGCGCACCAGCAGATCCAGCGCCGCCATGGTTTCTTCCAGCGGCGTGTCCGGATCCGGCCGGTGGTGATAAAAGATATCCACATACTCCAACCCCATGCGCTTCAGGCTCTGATCGAGGCTGGCGACCAGGTACTTTTTCGAGCCCCAATCGCCGTAGGGGCCGGGCCACATGGTGTAACCGGCTTTGGACGAGACGATCAGCTCATCGCGCCAGGCCCGCAGATCGCCGTTGAGAATGCGGCCAAAGTTTTCCTCGGCGGCACCGGGCGGCGGGCCGTAGTTGTTGGCCAGATCGAAATGGGTAATGCCGCGATCGAAGGCGCAGCGGATCAGGCCGCGGGCGTTGTCGTACAGCGTGGCGTCGCCGAAGTTGTGCCACAGCCCGAGCGAGACGGCGGGCAGCTTCAGCCCGCTGCGGCCGCAGCGCCGGTATTCCATATCTTGATAACGCGTAGGGGAGGCTTGGTAGGACATGGTTATCCTTGTCGGCGGGAGGGGAAGTGCTTTGAGTGTATACGCTTTCACACCGCGCTGCCGGGGGAGCGATCACAGCGCCGGCATGTAACGCCAGGTTGCCGATCGAGGCAGGAACGTTTGTTCGAAATTTGAACGGCATCTTCGATACTTAAGATAATCGCTCCAGCTGCAGACAGGTGATGATCATGACTCAGACCTATACGGTGGCCGATTATCTGCTCGATCGTCTGGCCCAAATCGGCATCCGTCATTTCTTCGGCGTGCCGGGGGATTACAACCTGCAATTCCTCGATCACGTTCTCGCTCATCCGCAAATCACCTGGGTAGGCTGCGCTAACGAGCTGAACGCCGCCTATGCCGCCGACGGCTACGCTCGCTGCAAACCGGCGGCGGCGCTGCTCACCACCTTTGGTGTGGGGGAGCTGAGCGCGTTGAATGGGGTGGCCGGCAGTTACGCCGAATACCTGCCGGTGATCCACGTGGTCGGCACGCCGGCGCAGCGCGCCCAGCGCGCCGGTGATTTGCTGCACCATTCGCTGGGGGATGGCGACTTTACCCACTTCGCCCGGATAGCCAAAGAGGTGACCGTCGCACAGGCCGACCTGACCGCCGACAACGCCGCCGTGGAGATAGACCGCCTGATCGGCGTCGCCTTGCTGGAGCATCGCCCGGTTTACCTGATGTTGCCCAGCGACGTCGCACAAGCGCCGCTGTCGGCCAAACCGGCGCCGCTGATGCTGCGTCAGGCCAAACTGTCGCGCAGCGCATTGCAGGCATTTATCGCCGCAGCGCGCGAAAAGCTGCTGCCGGCGCGGCGGGTATCGCTGCTGGCGGACTTCCTGGTCGATCGCTTCGGTGCCGAAGCGGCGCTGGACGAGTGGCTGCAGGCGGTCGACATTCCGCACGCTACGCTGCTGCTTGGCAAAGGCGTGCTGGATGAGAACCGAGCCGGGTTTGTCGGGACCTACTGCGGCGGCGCCAGCGATCCGGCGGTGAAACAGCTTATCGAAAACGCCGATGTGGTGATCAACGTCGGCGTGCGTTTGACCGACACCATTACCGCCGGTTTCACGCATCATTTGCCGGTGGAAAAATGCATCGACATTCAACCGTTCGAAGCCTGGGTCGGGCGGCAGCGCTTTAGCCGCATTCCGATGCGCGAGGCGGTGCAGGCGCTGCACCGCCTGAGCCTGTCGCTGGCGTCACGCTGGCCGTTGCCGCCGATCGTCCGCCCGACGCTGCCGGAAACCGATGGGGAAGGGCTGGATCAGCACGCCTTCTGGCGGCAGATACAGGATTTCCTGCGGCCCGGGGATATCGTGCTGGCCGATCAGGGCACCGCCTGTTTCGGCGCGGCGGCGTTGACGTTGCCGCGTGGCTGCCGCCTGATCGTGCAGGCGCTATGGGGATCGATCGGCTATACCCTGCCGGCGACGTTCGGCGTACAGACCGCCGAACCGCAGCGGCGGGCAATATTGCTGATCGGCGACGGCGCCGCGCAGCTGACCGTACAGGAACTGGGATCGATGCTGCGCGACGGGCTTAAGCCGGTGATCTTCGTGCTGAATAATCAGGGTTACACGATCGAGCGCGCGATCCACGGACCGGAGCAACGTTATAACGACATCGCGCGCTGGAACTGGACGCAGCTGCCGCCGGCGCTGGCCGGCGAGCGGCCGGTGAAGACGTTGCGGGTCAGCGATCCGGACGGACTGCGCCAGGCGCTACGCGAGGTCGCGGACGACGATCGGCTGGCCTTCATCGAAGTGATGCTGCCGAAGATGGACATGCCGGAACTGCTCGATACCGTCTCGCGCGCCATTCAGGCACGCAACGCCGCCGCTTAAGGCTGGGTATCGCCCAGCAGGCGATCCAGCATCCAGAACCCCGCCGGGCCCGGCGGGGTCAGTTTGGACCAGACCGCATCCACCGAAATCAGTTTTGGCCAGCCGCGCGGCCGCAGCTGGGTGAGTTTGCCGTGGCCGTATTGTTGCACCAGCCAGTGCGGCAGCACCGCCCAACCGAACCCCTGTTCCGCCATCTCCAGCAACAGCAGATAGCTGGGTGCCGACCAGACCAGGCCACCCTGTCTGGCCGCTTCGGCGCCGGTGTAGGTATTCAGGATCAGCTGGCGGATGCTGGACAGCTGCTCCGGCGTTGGCGCGGCGACCTGGGCCAGCGGGTGCTGATGGGCGACGAACAGCCCCATTCCGGTCTGCTCAGGCAGCCGGGAGAAGGCGATATCCGGCGGATAACTTTTTTGCACTTCCACCATGCCCAAATGCGCGCGGCCGCTTTGCAGCAGATCGATAACGTCGCCTTCCTCGGCGATCATCCATTCCAGCTCAATCTCCGGGTAGCGCTGTTCGAACAGCTGCATCAACCGATCGTGATGTTTGGGCTGGTAGGTATCGGAAAACACCATGCTCAGGCGCGGTTCAACCTCGCCCGCCAGCTGAATGCTCAGGGCATCGAGCCGTTCGCTGGCCGCGAGGATCGCCTGCACATGCCCCAGTACCTTGCGGCCGGCGGCGGTGAGCACCGGTTGGCGCGCGCTGCGATCGAACAGCGTCAGCGCCAGGTCGGCCTCCAGATTGGCGATGGCGGTGCTGACGGTGGATTGGCTTTTGCGCAGCTTGCGCGCGGCGGCGGAAAACGAGCCGAGGGCGGCGGCTTCGACAAACGCATGCAGCGCTTCCGGAGAATAGTGCATAACCTATCTACTTTATCGATGGAACCTATTTTTAACCTACCTGAAAAAACGATGATAATCACCTGGCTTTCGCAACAACTGTTGAAAAAAGGTGATGTATGCAACTGCAAAACAAGTCTCTCATTGAACGTATCGTCCACGCCGTCGGTTTCGAGGCCATCGCCGTGATGGTTTGCGCCCCGCTGGGCGCGTGGCTGCTGAACCGCTCAATGGTGCAGGTCGGTGCGTTGGCGGTGATGCTCTCCACCGTCGCGATGCTGTGGAACATGGTTTACAACACGGTGTTCGACCGCCTGTGGCCGGTCGGCCGGGTGGTGCGTAACCTGAAAGTGCGTGCGCTGCACGCCGTCGGCTTTGAAGCCGGTTTTATCCTGATCGGCGTGCCGATCGCCGCCTGGATGCTGAGCATCTCCTGGGCACAGGCGTTTATGCTGGAAATCGGTTTCTTCCTGTTCTTCCTGCCGTACACCATGGCCTATAACTGGCTGTACGACACGCTGCGCCAGCGCTGGTTCGAAGCGCGCCAGCCGATCAATTCCGGCGCCAAATAAGGCGTCGTCAGCCCGGCGATTCTCAGGTAAGGTCAGAGGATCGTCGGAAATGCTGAGGAACGAATGATGAAAGTGTTGGGCTTGCTGGGTGGTATGAGCTGGGAATCCACCATTCCTTATTACCGCACCATCAACGAGCAGGTAAAGGCGCGCCTCGGCGGGCTGCACTCGGCCAAAATCGTGCTCTACAGCGTCGATTTTCAGGAGGTTGAACGCTTGCAGCACCAGGGCGATTGGGGCGGCGCCAGCCGGCTGCTGGCCTCCGCCGCAGTGGCTTTGCGCGCCGCCGGCGCCGAAGCTATCGTGATCTGCACCAACACCATGCACAAGGTGGCGGAGGCGGTCGAGCAGGCCAGCGGCCTGCCGCTGATTCACATCGCCGATGCCACGGCGCTGCAGGTGCGGGAAAAAAACATTCGCCGCGTCGGGCTGCTGGGCACGCGTTTTACCATGGAGCAGACCTTCTATCGCGGCCGCCTGCAGGAATTGCACGGCATCGACGTGGTGACGCCGGTCAGCGCCGATCGCGACATCGTACACCGCATCATCTATGACGAACTGTGCCTGGGTAAAATTCGCGATGCCTCGCGCGACGAGTATCGCCGGATCATCAGCGATTTGGAGCAGCAGGGCGCGCAGGGGATTATTTTCGGCTGCACCGAAATAGGCTTGCTGGTGAGCGAGCGGGATGCGTCGGTGCCGGTGTTCGACACCGCCGCGATCCACGCCCGCGCCGCCGCGGCGTTCGCGTTGGCCTAATCGTCGTGCGGCGGCTGCCGGCGATTCACCAGCATCAGCGGTTTGCCCGCCAGCGCCAGCCAGGCGGGCAGCATCACGATGCACAAGACCGGCAGCAGGTGCAGATCCGGCACCACCGCTACCGCCATGAACAGGCTGAGCCAGCCGTCGCGCGTGACCACCAGCACCAGCCCCATGATGGCGCAGGAGACGGTGATCGCCGCCGGCACTGCGGGAACGTGCTGGTGCAGCATCAGCCCCAGCGCCACGCCGACGAACACCGCCGGGAAGATACGCCCGCCGCGAAAGCCGCTGGCGGCGGCGATCACCAGCGCCGCCAGCTTGGTCAGGGTAATGGTCAACAGCGCCGGCACCGAATAGCTGCCGTCTGCCGCGAGGCGCTTCATTTCATCCAGCCCTTTAAACAGGGTTATCTCTCCGCCCACCAGCGCCAGCAGGCCCAGCACAAAGCCCCCCAGCCCTAACATCAACACCGGGTTCTTCATCGAATGGAACAGGCGGTGAACGTGCGGGAAGCACCACAGGGCCACCATGCCGAGCGCGATGGCGATCAGCGCCACGATGGCGCCGCTGAAGATGTCCGACAGCCGCGTTACATCGTAGGCGTCGAGCTGCAGGGCGAAATTGGGCACGAAGAACATCTGGGTGGTGACCGCGCCGGCGGCGGCGGCAACCAGCGGGGCGAACAGCCTATCCCACAGCGGCGTTTCGTTGTTGCCCGCCAGGGTTTGCGAGAAGATCAGCGCGGCGGCGACCGGCGTGCCGAACATCGCGCCGATGGTGCCCGCAGCCGCCAGGATGATCCAGTCCATGCGCGGCACCTTCGGCAGCAGGCGCGCACCGGCGGCCGCTACCAGCGCGATATTGATGGCGGTGATCGGGTTCTCCGGCCCCAGGCTGACGCCGCCGGCCAGGCCGACGATCAGCGCCAACCCCAGTCCCGGCAGGGCGGAGAGCGGCAGGGGCATGCCGATCAGCGATTCCGTCGCCGGGTCCGGCCCGGCGTGGCCCGGCATATAGCGCACGATAAGGCCGACCGCCACGCCGGTCAGCGTCAGCATCGCGACCGGCCACCAGGGCGACTGGGCGCCCAGGCTCAGCGCATCGGGCAGCGTCACCCACAGTAATTGCTGCAGTGCGGCGGCAATTTTTATCACCAACAGCAGCACCAGACTGGAAGCGGAACCGATAATCAGCGCAGGCAAAGCAAAGGCCAACATGGCATTGGCGCGCGGATGCAGCATGGATAATCCCTTGTCGATGCCTCCCGGCAGGGCAGGGAGAGCGGGTGGTTGAGCAGTGGCCACAGCTTGCCAGACTATCGGCGCGCAGGCACGCATTGATATTGCCCGGCGTCGATGACGGTTAACAGTCGCCGGGGGGCGTTTTTTGCCGCAATTTGTTTCAAAACGCGGCGCCGCAGGCCAGCTGAAACGTTTTTTGTGATCCGGATCGCTATTGGGGTGCAGATCCGAGGCGGGTGATTGTTGTTTTTGCAGCAGGATTTTACAGTGTGGGCAGCTTTTTATTTTTCATTTTGCGGAGACGAAATCAATGACCTATGCCCTCGTAGGTGATGTTGGCGGCACCAATGCCCGCCTGGCGTTGTGCACTGTTGCGACGGGTGAGATTACCCAGGCGAAAACCTATTCCGGCCTGGAGTTCGACAGCCTGGAGGCGGTGATCCGCCAATACCTGAAAGCGTGCGATATCGAGGTGCAGGACGCCTGTATCGCGATCGCCTGCCCGGTGACCGAAGACTGGGTGGCGATGACCAACCACAGCTGGGCGTTCTCGATCAAAGAAATGAAGGCCAGCCTGGGGCTGAGCCATCTGGAAGTGATCAACGATTTCACCGCCGTCTCGATGGCGATCCCGATGCTCTCGTCGGACGACGTGCTGCAGTTTGGCGGCGGCGATGCGCAGCCGGGCAAACCGATTGCGGTGTATGGCGCCGGTACCGGGCTGGGCGTTGCTCACCTGGTGCACGTCGATCGCCGTTGGGTCAGCCTGCCGGGCGAGGGCGGCCATGTCGATTTCGCGCCGAACAGCGAAGAAGAGGACATCATTCTGGAGGTGCTGCGCGCGGAAGTGGGGCACGTTTCCGCCGAGCGTGTGCTGTCCGGGCCGGGCCTGGTCAATCTGTATCGCGCCATCGTCAAGGCGGACAACCGCCTGCCGGAGAAATGGGAGCCGAAGGACATCACCGAGCGGGCGCTGGCAGACAGCTGCATCGACTGCCGCCGCGCGCTGTCGCTGTTTTGCGTGATCATGGGGCGCTTCGGTGGCAACCTGGCGCTGAATCTGGGCACCTTCGGCGGCGTGTACATCGCCGGCGGCATCGTGCCGCGCTTTATGGAATTCTTCAAGGCCTCGGGCTTCCGCGCCGCTTTCGAAGACAAGGGGCGCTTCCGCGACTATGTGCGCGAAATCCCGGTGTTCATGATAACGCACGGCCAGCCGGGCCTGCTGGGTGCCGGTGCGCATCTGCGCCAGACGCTGGGCATGCACCTGTAAGCTCAGAAATGGGGCATAAAAAAGGGGCGCAACCCACAGGTTGCGCCCCTTGTCGTTTTCGCGGGGTATCAGGCTTTGGCCAGCTCCGCCGTTTGGGTGGTTTCTGCCGTTTCCGCTTCCACTGCCTTCGGCGCTTTGATGAACAGCGTAATCAGCAGAGAAGCGGCGGACAGAACGCCAATCACCATGAAGGTGGCGTGGAAGCCGCCGAAGTATTTGGCGACGAACGAACCGGCCAGCGCGCCCAGGCCGAAGCCCTGGTAGATGATGCCGTAGTTTTTGCTGTGGTTCTTCAGGCCGAAGAAGTCGCCGACAATCGCCGGGAACACGGTGATGTTGCCGCCGAAGCAGAAGGCTACCGCGCCGACGCAGATGAAGAACAGCGTGTGGTTCAGGGTCATGAAGCTCAGCGCGACAATCGCCAGCACGGTAACCAGCATGGTGAAGCTGATGACGCGCATACGGCCTACTTTATCGGACAGCGTACCCAGGATGATGCGGCCGGCGGTGTTGAAGATGGCGACGGCGGACACGGTGTTGGCGGCGGTGGCCAAATCCATCCCGGCCAGTTGAACGCCCATGTCTTTCACGATGCCGATAAGGTACAGACCGCTCATGCAGGCAGCGAAGAAGATGGTGAACAGCAGGTAGGCTTCTTTGGTGGCCAGCATCTGGCGCACGCTGAAGTCGTTGCCCAGACCGTTGGCGCCTTGCTGCGCGGCGTTGGTCGCCAGCACCGGCTCTTTCAGCAGCAGGGAACCGACGACGATCAGGCCCATCACGATGGCGCCCCAGTAGAAGAAGGCCCCGGAAACGCCGACGTCGGCGATCAGGGCGGCGTTGACGTATTTGAACAGCAGGCTGCCGCTGCCGAAGGCGCCGACGGAGATGCCGGAAATCAGGCCTTTGTTGGCCGGGAACCACTTAATCAGGTTGGACAGGGTGGAGATATAGGCGATACCGACCGCAAAGCCCACCACCACGCCGGCCAGCAGGTAGATCATGTCGAGCGAGCTGACGTGGGCGCTGGCGATCAGGCCCAGGCCGACCAGGATGCCGGAACACAGCGTCAGGTTGCGGATGCCGAAGCGCTCTTGCAGCTTGCCGGCGAACAGCGTGGCGAAGGCCAGGAAGAAGCTGGTGATGGAGAAGGTGGTGGCGACGTCCGCCAGTCCCCAGTGGAACTTGTCGACCAGCGGCTGGTTGAACAGGCTCCAGGTGTAGATGGTGCCCAGGCCCATCTGACAGATGATGGTGCCGAGAACGATTAAGCTGCGATTTGCCGGTTTGGTGTTCATGGCCGGTCTCCTTCCTGTGTGTGCGTTGCCGGGCGTGAGCCGCTGGCTGAAATTTGCGGGGTGAAGCTTTGTTCCCGCGGTATGGGCTTATTATATGGCCGGCCCACCCGGCGGGCGGCGGATCGGGAATGAGTTGCACGGCGGAAGGAATGAAATGCATGTTATGCGGCGTGAGCTGCCGTTTTTGCACCGAAAAGCGCGTGAAATGCCGTGGGTGGCACGTGATCTACATCAAAGATATCAACGATTTATTGTTAACTGCCGGTGAATGATTGTGGTGAAATTGTGAAGGATGCGTCTGAAAGGCGTAAATCGGCATTGCGCCTATAGAGCGGCGATGAGCGCGGGACTATGTTATCTGCGATCGGACGAGGTCCGCTCTGCAGGAGTCCATAAAATGAAAAAAACGCTGTTGTTACTGGCCGCGCTGCTGGCGCTGCCGCTGGCGAGCCAGGCCGACGTGTCCATCGGCGTGAACGTGCCGGGCCTGTCGTTGCATATCGGCGATCGCGACAATCGCGGCCACTACTGGGACGGCTATCGCTGGCGCGATCCGCGCTGGTGGGCCGATCACCACCGGTATGAACGCCCGCGCGGGTACTATTATGGCCCGCCGCCATGGGTGATTTACTACGGGCCGCCGCCGCGCGACTGGCGCGACCGGCCGCATTACCGCATGCCGCCACCGCCCGGCTATTACTACCGTCCGGGCCCGCGCTGGTAAGCGCTTACAGGCGCATCAGCTGGCGAAACTCTTTCACCTTGCTGCGGCTGACCGGCACTTCAAACTCAAGATCGCTCAGCCGCAGAATGTAGGTATTGTTGAACCAGGGCACGATCTCGCGGATCTTCGACAGGTTAACGCAGTAAGAGCGGTGGCAGCGGAAAAAATGTTCTTCCGGCAGCCGGCCATAAAACTCGGTGATGTTCATCGGCATCACGAACTCTTCCCGGCGGGTGTAGACCCGCGTCACCTTTTCATCGGCGGCGGCGTAGTAGATGTCGTTGATGTCGGTAACGATGATCCGCTCGTCTTTGATCAGGTTGATGCTGTGGCTGCCGCGGCTCGGTGCGCTGGTCGGTTCCGCCGCGCCGGCGGGGCGCTGATGCAGCGCCTCCAGCTTTTGCAGCATGGTGACGATGCGTGCCTCGTGATAGGGCTTGAGGATGTAGTCGAACGCCTCGATCTCGAACGCTTCCACCGCGTGCTCTTTATAGGCGGTGATGAACACGATCGAAGGGCGATGCGCGAACTTGCTGATGTTTTGCGCCAGCAGCACGCCGTCCAGCGACGGGATGTTGATGTCGAGGAAAATGGCGTCAACCTGATGGGTTTGCAGGTATTTCAGGACGTCGAGGCCGTCCTCGAAGCTGGCGACGATATCGATATTGCTGTGTTTCTTGATCAGGTAGCTGAGTTCTTCCTGCGCGAGGAATTCGTCTTCTACGATAATGGCTTTCATGAGGCCTCCCCGACCGGCGGCGCGCTCGCTTCCTGATGCAGCTTGCCGCCGTTTTTGCTGATGTAGAACGCGATTTCGGTGCCTGGCTCCAGGCGGTGGATATGCAGCCCTTCACCGTACAGCAGCGACACGCGGTGGTGCACGTTGAGCAGGCCGATATTGTGGCCCGGCATCTCGTTGCGCGCTACCCGATCGATGGTTTCCTGATTGATGCCGTGGCCGGTATCCTTCACCGAAATCTTCACCCGATCGCCCTGATCTTTCACCGCGATCACCACCACCCCTTTACCCTTGCAGGGCTGGATGCCGTGCACGATGGCGTTCTCCACCAGCGGCTGGATCAGCAGGCTCGGAATGCGCACCGAGACGTCGTCGTCGATGTCGTAAATCACCGTCAGCTTGGCGCCGAAGCGCGCCTGTTCGATGGCGATATAGTCCTGAATCTGATGCAGCTCCTTGCGGATATCGATCAGTTCGTCGTTCAGCTCCAGGTTGTAGCGCAGGTAGCGCGACAGGTTAATGATCAGTTGGCGCGCGGTGTCCGGATTCAGGCGGATAGAGGAAGAGATGGCGTTCAGCGCGTTGAACAGGAAGTGCGGGTTAATCTTGCTCTGCAGCGCGCGCATTTCGGCTTTATCTGCCATCTGGCGCAGATGCTCGATGCGGGACACTTCCATCTGCGTGGAGATGATCTGCGACAGCCCGACCGCCATCACCTTCAGCGTGTTGGTGATTTGGTGGGCGTGGCAGTAGTAAATTTTCAGCGCGCCGGTCACTTCGCCTTTTTCCCACAGCGGCACCACCAGCTGCGAATGGATCTGCGGCGCCGCCGGGTTTTCCAGGTTGTTCTTGATGATGATTTTGCCGTGGCGAATGCTTTCGCGGGTGACGCGGCTCAGCCCTTCGCGGCCGATCGGATAGGCTTCGCGCCCTACGCCCACGTAGGCCAGCACCTGATGGGTATCGGTGATCGCCACCGCGTCGGCGCGGATGTCCTGGCGGATGATATCGCAGATGGTGGCCAGCGATTCGCTGTTGATGTTGCGGAAATAGGGCAGCGTCTTGTGGGCGATATCCAGCGCCAGCTTGGCCTGGCGCGCGGCGATCACCTCTTTTTCATCCTCGACGCTTTGCACCAGCAGCACGATCAGGCCGATGCACACCGTGCCGAGGATCATCGGCAGGGCAATCTGCGACACGATGTCCAACCCAAGCTCGGTCGGCTTGGCCCACAGCACGATCAACAGCATGGTGAGGGATTCGCACAGCATGCCGCCGACGATGCCGGCGCGCCAGCGCTGCTCTTTTTTCACCTTGAGGTTGATGTAGCCGGCGCTGATGCCGGCGATGATGCTGGTGATAAGACAAGGCACCGAGGTGATGCCGCCGATGTCGATCAGATAGCGGTGCACCCCGGCGACAATGCCGGTGACGATCCCCACCCAGGGGCCGAACAGGATGCCGCCGGCCATAATGGCGATGACGCGCACGTTAACCAGCGATCCTTCGACGTTGATGCCGGAATAGGTGCTGAACAGCGCGAACAGCGAGAAAATCGCCGTGACGATGCCGAGCTCGAGCGGCGTATGGTCTTCTTTTTGCAGCAGTTGGCGGAACAGCCGGGTGCGGGTCAGGAAAAACAGACAGATCAACATCAGCGCGGCGCGATCAAACACCGCCAACAGCATTTCAAAAAAAGGGTGCACGACGGGTTCTCGCTGCGGCCTACGGATGGCGGCAGTATACCACAGCGAAAGGGGCCCGTGGCGCGCGCCACGGGCGGGGGGATCAGCCCATGCCGAGCTGCGTTTTGCCCAGCGGCGTCAGCAGGTCGGCGGTGGCGCGGCCGTCGAAATCCACCTCGAAGTCGTCGGGGGCGAAGTCCGGCGGCGTTCTGCCGTCGATAAAGCTCGGCAGCTGGCGCTGCAGATAGGCATCGTTTTTCTCGCAGCCCGGCGCGGCGGCGATGTACATCACGTTGCTGTCGAATTCGCCGTTATGCTCGTTTTCCACCGCGTGGATCACATCGCAGTGCCAAAAGACCGTGTCGCCCGGCTCCAGATCGGGAATAGGGGAAATCCCACTTAATAAAAGGGGATGCCACTTTTCCGAGATCGACAGCGCGCGGCCCGGCGCCGCATCGCACAGATCGTCGTCGGCGACGTCGTCCTGCAGCGCGCGCAGCAACACATAGGCCATGGCGTTGGCGATCGGCACCAGGTTCAGCGTGCCGGCGTTGGTGCGCTGCGGCGTCAGCGCCGTCCAGCCCTGGAAGGTACGGAACATCGAGCAGACCGCCGGGGAGGCTATCTCGCGCACCTCGGTGCGGCCGTCGGCGGCGAAGGGATCGTACTGCTGCCAGTCGCCGGAGAAAACGTGGCGATACACATAGCGGAAGTTTTCGTCCAGCCAGCGCTCGATGGTGCCACTGTCGACGTGCGGCGACAGGCCCAGCGACGAGGAGTTCGGCGGGCGGCGGCGGGTGCGATCGGCGTAAGTGGCGATGCGGGTCGGATCGAAATGCTGTTTGCCGTTGCTCTCGGTGGCCCACAGGCTGTTGAGGAACACCTGCACCGCATGCATGCGCGCATCCTGCCGCGCCTCGACCTGCGGTTTCGACCAATAGATGCCGTAAATCTGCGGTTTGCTGGCGGCCAGCTTGCCGAAATAGTTGTCTTCAGCGGCGTTTTTCAACCGCTCGACGAAGTTGTTGCGCTCAAGGTAGTCGCCGATTTCCCGGTTCCAGCCCTCGGCCTTGGCGCGGGGAAACACGCCGCGAATGGCGCAGGCGCCGCGCTGTTTGATCAGCGCTATCTGCTGCTCGCTGACGCGCTGCTGCAGGATATCTTCCGCGTCGATCTGCGGCACCGGATTGTGGCCGGCGGCCAGCTCGCGGCGGATCTGTTCGACCTGGCTGCGGATATTCTCTTCCAGCGCCAGAAATACGTCGCGGTAGTTCGGCAATGCCTGGCGCAGCTGGCGTTTGACGTTAACGATCGTCTGCGGAATATCGTCGATGACTAAAGAGGCCATGGTGTTCTCCTCGTGCCGCGTGAGTGACTGCGGCGAGCGGTTGTAGGGAATCGGGCAAGACGTTATGGTTTTGTAGTTTTAACGTGAATGATTATCGGCAACCAATCGGGGAAAATAAAGAGATATATTTCATTCGTAAGTTCCTCTTTTTCGTTTTTCGGAGATTTTATGAAGCTGGTCACTGAACGTCTGAGTTTGCAGTCGATAACCGTCGAGGATTGGCCGCTGTTTTTGCGCCTGTACCAAGATCCCGAGGTGATCCGTTACATCTCCGATCCGCGCAGCGAAGCGGAGATCCGCACCCGGTTCGAGGAGCGGCTGCCGGCCTGGGACAAACACGGCGAGCAGTGGCTGTGCCTGGTGATGCGTGAGAAGCACAGCGGAGAGGCGGTGGGCATTACCGGTTTTCGCCCGCAGTGGGTGCCGTATCGGCAGGCGGAAGTGGGATACGGGAGTTTGCCTGCCGGGCAGGGCAAGGGCTATGGCAAGGAGTCGCTGCGGGCGGTGCTGGATTTTGCGGTGAACGCCTGCGGCTTTCACAAGCTGACCGCCACCGTGACCGCGGGCAACCTCGCTTCGCGCGGCCTGCTGGAATCGTGCGGCTTTCAGCTGGAAGGCACGCTGCGCGATAACTTCCGTCTGGCGGGGCAGTGGTGCGACGACTGGCTGTTCGGGCTGCTGGCGGCGGAGTTTCAGGGCGGCAAATAAAAATATCGCGCCGGGTATCGACAAGCTCGTCGGCGCTGCGCTATGTTCGATATTCGGTCAGTTCGCTGGCCTGCGTCGCTCGGACGGTCCGGGCGCTAACGTCTATCGAGGAATCCCCTATGGCTGATAACAGTCCACAGCGCCGTTTTACGCGCATTGAACGCCTTCCCCCTTACGTATTCAACATCACCGCCGAACTGAAGATGGCCGCACGCCGTCGCGGCGAGGATATTATCGATTTCAGCATGGGGAACCCCGACGGCCCGACGCCACCGCACATCGTGGAAAAACTGTGCGCCGTCGCCCAGCGCGACGACACCCACGGTTATTCCACCTCGCGCGGCATTCCGCGCCTACGCCGCGCCATTTCGCGCTGGTATGCCGATCGTTATCAGGTGGATATCGATCCGGAAAGCGAAGCCATCGTCACCATCGGTTCGAAAGAGGGGCTGGCGCATCTGATGCTGGCGACCCTCGATCACGGCGATACCGTGCTGGTGCCGAACCCCAGCTACCCGATCCACATTTACGGCGCGGTGATCGCCGGCGCCCAGGTGCGTTCGGTGCCGCTGGTGGACGGCGTGGATTTCTTCGGTGAGCTGGAGCGCGCCATTCGGGAAACCATCCCGCGTCCGAAAATGATGATCCTCGGCTTCCCGTCCAACCCGACCGCGCAGTGCGTGGAGCTGGATTTCTTCGAGCGGGTGGTGGCGCTGGCCAAGCAGTACAACGTGCTGGTGATCCACGATCTGGCCTATGCCGATATCGTCTATGACGGCTGGAAAGCGCCGTCGATCATGCAGGTGCCGGGGGCGAAAGACATTGCGGTGGAGTTCTTCACCCTGTCGAAAAGCTACAACATGGCCGGCTGGCGCATCGGTTTCATGGTCGGTAATCCTGAACTGGTCAGCGCGCTGGCGCGCATCAAGAGTTATCACGATTACGGCACCTTTACGCCGCTGCAGGTGGCGGCCATCGCCGCGCTGGAAGGCGATCAGCAGTGCGTGCGCGATATCGCCGAGCAGTATCGGCAGCGCCGCAACGTGTTGGTGAAGGGGCTGCACGAGTCCGGCTGGATGGTGGAAAATCCGAAGGCGTCGATGTACGTGTGGGCGAAAATTCCCGAGCCTTATGCCCACCTCGGTTCGTTGGAGTTCGCCAAACGCCTGCTGGCGGAGGCCAAGGTCTGCGTCTCGCCGGGCATCGGCTTCGGCGATTACGGCGATACCCACGTGCGCTTCGCGCTGATCGAGAATCAGGACCGTATCCGCCAGGCGGTGCGCGGCATCAAGGCGATGTTCCGTGCGGACGGCTTGCTGAAGCCGGGCAAGGCCGGCAGCGGCAAATAATCCTGTCAGGCCGGGCGTTCGCTCGGCCTTATTTTTTTCCGTCCCAAGGTTTTCTTCATCATTTCCCCATTATGCTCAACTACGCTGAATTTTATTTTTTGGATAGAGTGTATGAGCAACCGCTACGCGCGATCGCAAATCGTTTTACATTGGCTGACGCTGTTGATGGTGATCCTCACCTATGCGGCGATGTTGTTGAAAGATTCGGTGCCGGAGGCGTGGGCGCCGATGGTCAAAAATCTGCATTTCAACTTTGGGGTATCGGTTTTTGCCCTGATGCTGATTCGGTTGGCGGTGCGTTCTTTCCACGCGGCGCCGCCGACCACGCCACCGCTGGAGGAATGGCAGGAGGTAGGCGCCAAGATTTTCCATTGGCTGCTGTACGTGGTCTTCCTGATGTTGCCGCTGTTGGGCATGTTAACCCTGGCCTACGGCGGGAAATCGTGGCCTTTGCTGGGCTGGCCGATGCCGCAGTGGGTGACGCCGGATCCGGTGATGCGCAAGCTGGTCAAAACGGTTCATGAGACGCTGGCAAACATCGGCTACTTTATCATTGGCGCGCATGCGCTGGCGGCGCTGTATCACCATTATCTGCGCAAGGACGACACCCTGCGTCGCATGATGCCGGGCAAATGATCGCAAGCCGAAACGACAAAGGGACGCTTGCGCGTCCCTTTGGCTGTGTTCTTGGTCAGGCTGCTGTCAGGCAACCATCAACATGAAGGTGCCAACCCAGGCAACCAGCATGAATGACACGCCCATCAAAAAATATTTCACTGAACAACTCCTGTCTGGAGTCCTCGCCAGCAATGATCCCGATTGTTGTGCTGAGTGTTTTATGGGCAACCTGCCTGTCGGGCGGGTTCTTCCAAGCGAAAGAACAACGGCCCCACGTACGGGTTGTCCGGTTGTCGCGCCTCATGCTCCGTGAGGTAAAATCCGAACCGCGACAGGATCGGCGCTAATGTACTCTCAATACTGGTCTGATTTCAATACTGTGTTTTTGATCACAATTTTCGGCTGTTTTTTGCACAGCGAAGACTGTTTTATAACGCTTTTTAAGTCGGGATAGGCCAACTTTCTGACCCACGATAGCCGCAGGTATTCTTTTTCGGTAGATGATTTTTGTGTTTGTGCGAATTTTATACTAATGAACGGTAAAAAGGAGTTTTACCTATGCCGCTACATGGAGAGTTTATCGTTAATGATGCTCAGTTCTCCCCTTTACTCATATACGGTGTTGGCACTTTTCTGGCTTACTCGGGCAATGGAATATATCGTAACCAAGCCGGTTGCGTGGCTATTCCTGACAATGGCCCAATCCCTCAGGGCCGTTATCACATCGTCAACAGGCTAACGGGCGGCTGGAAATGAATGTTGAGAACCGATCTTCATGATTTCTATTCGTGGCCGACATCGACACCGGTTATCAAATATGAGTGGTTTGCCCTCTATCGTGAAGATGGCAAAATTGACGACTATACATGGATCAATGGGGTAAAACGGGGATATTTCCGTTTGCATCCATCAGGCCCTTTAGGTATTTCTTTGGGCTGTATTACATTGCAGCATCGGACTGACTTTTTAGCTATTCGTCAGGCATTAGTCTCTACCCGGCCAGTCAGGTTAGTTAACGGCCTGATGTCTTATGGAACGATTGAGGTCATTCTTAATGGAAAGCAGACGTGTCCCAATAGGGATTAAACTTCTGATAGGGGCTGGCATTTATATACTGACATTTTTGCTTGCGAGGCCTTCAGACCCCTCGACTCAGGGGGAGCGTGCATTTTGGATAAAAACAGCAAACTTGTTCGGTGAGCGCGATATTGAGGGGTTTGTAGGTATAGCGCTACTTATCGGCTGATTGGTTATTACGCTTATAGTAAGCCCGGTAATTATTCGTGTTATTGAAAGAAGGCTTTGGGTTAATTGATTGATATTAAATAATATTTTTATATTATGTCTTTAGGCCTGCACGGGGTTTTGTTTCATCGCCCATGGCTGATATCACTCAGTCATGGGCGACGTTAAGCGTTAGGTATTGCAATGCGGTAGCAGGCGCTCAAGCGACGGCGTTGATGCCGGTCACCAAAATGGCCCAAAAAACGAGACAAGACAGCAGAATAACGGCCCAAATATGACGGCGACTCCACTCCATTTTTAGCCTTCGTTGTTGCGACAAGTGATTAGGTAACGATCATATCGGCGCACAATGGGGAAAATTTAGCCCCATCGGATAATATTTCGCTTACCTGCCGCTAACTTATTGGCAAACTTCGCTTATTGTCACGCGCACTTCGTAGCCCAGCAGATACAGCGCCTGCTCCAACGCCTCAACCTTCGAGGCGTAGCCGAGATCCAGCAACCGCTCCATTTGCCCGCTGTTGAATCCCAGCTTGCGTGCCAGCTCCGCTTTGCCGGTGTTTTTGCGCAGCATGGCGTTGTGCAGTTCGATCTTCAGCGCCACCAGCGCCGGCAGGTGTATCCTCAAGTCATCGGTTTGCAGCGGGGAAGGAGCAGGCAGGGGCAGCCCTTCGTCCATCGCGGCGGTAATGGCGGCCAGCAGGCTTTCCTGCGCTTCCAGCTCGACGTCTTCGCGTTTATAGCAGGCCGATTGCCACTCGGGGAAGTCGTGGAAACCGATCTGCCAGGCGTCGCTGTCGCTATCGAAGGTGTAATGGGCGGGGTAGTGGCTGTACATGGCAATCCCTGATTGAAGCCTGAATGAGGCGCTATTGTGACGGCATGCCCGGGAGATAGCCAGCATGAACGTAGCCGTGGGGGAATTTAAATTGAAAGCAATAATTATTAGCAGGCAAATTTAATTGTATTGTTAGCAATATTCTCATTATTTTTTGCGGGAAGAAAGATTATTTAATTAGGTGCTTGGATTAACATCCCTATTAATGATTGATAATGAGAATTGAAATCAAATATCACGTCGGTTTTTATACAATTTCACACGAAAGGGTGAAGATAAGAATATTGATCATGACAAAATCTCATGTTTATGATTTTTATGGTTTTAATTTTTATTATTTCACTTTTTAACAATTGTGAAATTCCATTTTCATTCAGATATCACCTGGCTGCGGTATTCATTGGCAGATTTATAAAATACTCTTTTTAGGCAAAGGCGCATTCGATTCTATTTAAGCGTGCGCCAGACAGAAATATTCATTACTCCATGCTTATTACCCGACGACCTTAGCCGATTTTTCGGGTGCCTGCTCGCATTTCCACTTTGCCAGGACAGCAGCTCACGGATTAAAGGAATACCTCGTGCCTAAAGTTAACTCGCGTTCATTACGCTTTACCGAACGCCACGCCACCAAATATGCGGCGTCATTGCTGTTTATCGGTTTATCCCTGCCGGCCGCCGCGCTGGCGGATGAACGCTATGACGCGCTGATCCGTCAGGCCAGGTCGGGTGATACCGCGCCGGTGCTGGCGTATTTATCACAGCGGCGCGCTCAGGAGGGGTTGAGCCTGCAGCAGCGAGCCGATTATATCCAGGTGGCCGGCTGGGCCGGCCACGATGAAGAGGTGGTCGCGCTTTGGCGTGCCGACGGCGCTGCGCTGCAACGGGATAGCGCCAGTCTGGCGACGGTGGCCCGCGCCTATCGCAACCTGAAGCAGTGGCAACCATCGCTGCGCCTGTGGCGTGCGGCGTTGCAGCTCGCTCCCGCCGACGGCGGTCTGCAGCGTGGCTATGTGATGACGCTGGCGGATGCTGGGCAGGATGTGCAGGCGCAAACGGAAGCGGCAAAAGCGGAGAAGCTGCTGGAGCCGGCGACGTGGTATCTGACGCGCGCCTATGTGGACCAGGCCGCCGGCCGCAGCTGGGCGGCGCTGGAAAACGCCACTCATGCTCGTGCGCTGGCGCCGTCCGACACCGGAATTCAGGCTTATTACGTGACGCTGCTGGCGGCGAATCGGGTCGCGGATCCGGCGCTGCGTGAAAGCCAGGGGCTGGCATTGCCGCCCGCTCAGCAGCGGCGCCTGCAGGCGGATGAAGCCGCCGAACTGGTGCGGCTGTCGTTTATCGATGCTCGCGGCGAACAGGAACGTTTCGTCATCGCCGACCGCGCGCTGGCGCGCTATGACCAACTGCTGACGCAGTGGCGGCCGCTGCCGGAGGCGCAGGACAGCTACCAACAGGCGCGTATCGATCGCCTGGGTGCGCTGCTGGCGCGTTATCGAATGGCCGACGTGGTGAGCGAGTATCAAACCCTGCAGGCGGAAGGGCGTACGGTGCCGGATTATGCCCAGCGCTGGGCGGCGTCCGCCTACCTCTATCTGCAGCAGCCGGACAAGGCGCAGGCCATTTTCGGCCGCCTGAACGCCGCCGCACCGCAGGCGGTGACCGCCGAAGACGAAACCGATCTGTTTTACGCGCAGGCGGAGAACGAACGCATCGATCAGGCGGCGTTGCTGGCACAGCGCGTCAGCCAGCGCTATCCCTACGCGACCCGCCTTTACCAGCTGCCGACGCTGGCCTACAACGATGACTGGCTGGTCGGCCAATCGCTGCTGGCGCAGTCGCGGGTTTATCAACGCGATCTGGCCGAGGCCGAACGGCAGCTGACCCATCTGGCGCGAACGGCGCCGGGCAATCAGGGTCTGCGCATCTCCTTGGCCAGCGTTTATTTGGCGCGCGGCTGGCCGCGTCGCGCCGAGGATGAGCTGAAGCAGGTGGAAGGGCTGGAGCCGCGCAGCCTGCCGTTGGAGATCCAGCAGGGCTATGTCGCGCAGGAGTTGCAGGAGTGGCGCCAGCTGGATTTGCTGGCCGACGATGTCATCCAGCGCGCGCCGGAAAGCGTCGCCGCTCAGCAGCTCGAGCGTTCGCGCCGCATTCACCACATGTCTGAATTGCGCATCAGCGGCAATCAGGGCATCGATTCCGACGGGCCGGTCAGCGGCAGCCACGATTTTGGCATTCACGCTGCGCTCTATTCGCCGCCGATCGACGACAACTGGCGGCTGTTCACCGGCTGGGGATTCAACACCGGCCAGTTCGACGAGGGCAAAGGCATCAACCGCGATCTCAGCGCCGGCGCCGAGTGGCGCTCGCGCGATCTGTGGCTGGAGGCCGAGGTGGCCAATCGCAACTACGGCCATGGCAATGAGCTCGGCCTGCGCCTCTCATCCTGGTATGACCTGAATGATCAATGGCGCCTCGGCGGTTCGGTGGCGCGCCTGTCGGCCGAGACGCCGCTGCGTGCGTTGACCAACGGCATCAGCGCCAACGGCGGCAACCTGTGGCTGCGTTGGCAGCAGAACGAAAGCCGCGAGCTGCGCGCCAGCGTGGCGCCTTCGCACTTCTCGGATGGCAACAATCGGCTGGAATACGGCCTGGAAGGGCGGCAACGGCTGCTCGCCGGCGCCCGCTATCGGCTGGACATGAACCTGACGCTGTCCGGCAGCCGCAACAGCCAGGAGAACGTGCCGTATTACAACCCGAAGCGCGACTTCACGCTGCTGCCGTCGTTAACGCTCGATCACACCCTGTATCGCCATTATCAGACCGAGTGGAGTCAGCAGTTCCAGGCCGGTGCCGGCAGCTATTGGCAGCGGGACTATGCGCGCAAGCCGATCACCCAGCTGGGTTACGGCCAGCGCATCAGCTGGAGCGGGGTGTTGGACGCCGGCGCGATGCTGCAGTTTGAGAAGCATCCGTACGACGGCAAACGCGAGCGGAACATCGGCGGGACGTTTGATCTGAATTATCGTTTTTAAAGGAATAATCATGCTTATTCGATCCTCGTTTTTCGTGTTGGCCGTGTTGCTGACCACCGCCTGCAGCCAGGCGGACGTGCCGCGCTTCACGCCGCCGGCGGAGCGCCCCGTGGGGCCGATGGAACGTCCTTGGCCGGCCAACCGTTACGCGGTGCTGGCGTATCATGACGTGGAAGACGGCGCGGCGGACCAGCGCTACATGTCGGTGCGCACCAGCGCGCTCAACGAACAGTTCGCCTGGCTGAAGCAAAACGGCTACCAGCCGGTGTCGGTCGAGCAGATCCTGCAGGCGCAAAACGGCGGCCCGGCGTTGCCGAACAAGGCGGTGCTGCTGACCTTCGACGACGGCTACCGCAGCTTCTACAGCCGGGTCTTTCCGCTGCTGAAGGCCTACAACTGGCCGGCGGTGCTGGCGCCGGTTGGCGTCTGGCTGGATGCGCCGGCCGGCAAGCCGGTCGATTTCGGCGGCCTGATGACGCCGCGCGATCGCTTCCTCACCTGGCAGCAGGTGCGGGAAGTGTCGGACTCCGGGCTGGTGGAGATCGGCGCGCACACCTACGCGTCGCATTACGGCGGCATCGCCAACCCGCAGGGCAATACCGAACCGGCGGTCGCCAATCGGCTGTATGACGCCAAACGGGGCCGCTACGAAAGCGAGGCGGAATATCGCCAACGCATCGAGAAGGACGTGGCGTTGATCACTCAGCGCATCACCGCCGCCACCGGTAAGGCGCCGCGCGTGTGGGTCTGGCCGTACGGCGCGGCCGGCGGCGTGGCGCTGGACATCGCGCGCAAGCACGGTTACCGCATGGCGCTGACGCTGGAGAACGGGCTGGGAGACGTCAACGCGCCTGCAAACGTGCCGCGCATGCTGGTGGCCGGCAACCCGTCGCTGACGAGCTTCGCCCAGCAGCTGACGCAGATACAGAACCGGCAGATCATGCGGGTGGCGCACGTCGATCTCGACTACCTCTACGATCCCGATCCGCAGCAGCAGGCCAAAAATCTCGACAAGCTGATCCAGCGCATCTACGACCTGCGCATCAATACCGTTTTCCTGCAGGCGTTCGCCGATCCAAAAGGCGACGGCAACGTGCGCGAGCTCTATTTCCCCAACCGCTGGCTGCCGATGAAGGCTGACCTGTTCAACCGGGTCTCCTGGCAGCTCTCTTCGCGCACCGGCGTGGCCGTGTATGCCTGGATGCCGGTGCTGGCGTTCGAGCTGGGATCTGACGTGCCGCGCGTGCAGCGCCTCGATCCGCAAAGCGGGCAGCTGTCGGTAGACGACAAGCAGTACCGCCGCCTGTCGCCGTTCAACCCGGTGGCGCGCCAGCGCATCGGTGAGATCTACGAGGATCTGGCGGCGCACGCCACCTTTAAAGGGATCCTGTTCCACGACGATGCCCTGCTGTCGGACTTCGAAGATGCCGGCCCCGACGCCGTTGCGGCCTACCGCCAGGCCGGCTTCGCCGATTCGGTGGCGGCGATACGCCAGGATCCGCAGCAGATGGCGCGCTGGACGCGCTTCAAGAGCCGGGCGCTGATCGCGTTTACCCAGTCGCTGACCGAGCGGGTGCGGGCGATCCGCGGCCCGCAGGTGCAAACCGCGCGCAACATCTATGCGATGCCGGTGCTCGATCCCGCCAGCGAAGCCTGGTTCGGCCAGAACTTGGCGGATTTCCTGCAGGCCTACGACTGGGTGGCGCCGATGGCGATGCCGCTGATGGAAAACGTGTCGCGCGCCGCCAGCGGCCGCTGGCTGGATCAACTGGTGGGCAAAGTGGCCGCTTACCCCGGCGCGCTCGATAAAACGGTGTTTGAGTTGCAGGCCGTCGACTGGCGTAAGGAGCGCCGGATCAGCCTGGATGACGGTCAACTGCTGGCCGAATGGATGCGTCGCCTGCAGCGCAATGGCGCTCAGAGCTTTGGTTATTACCCCGACAACTTCCTCGACGATCGGCCTAAGCTGGATGCCGTTCGCCCGGTGTTGTCCTCAGCCTGGTTCCCACTGCCATGACCGATCGTTTAATTGCCTTATTTATCCTGTGCCTGGTGTTGAGCGTGCCTTTCGGCATCGTCCTGCTGTTTACCGGCGAAGTGCTGCTCAACTTCGTGTTTTTCTGGCCGCTGTTCATGTCCGGTATCTGGATCGCCGGTGGTATCTATTTCTGGCTGCACCGCGAGCGCCATTGGCGCTGGAGCCCGGACATGCCCGCGCCGGTGCTGCCGGGCAACCCGTCGATCAGCGTGCTGATCCCCTGTTTCAACGAAGGGTTGAACGCGCGTGAAACCATTTCGGCGGCGATGGCGCAGCGCTATGAAAATATCGAAGTGATCGCCATCAACGACGGCTCCAGCGATGACACCGCCGAGGTGCTGGATCAGTTGACGCTGGAGTTCCCCCGCCTGCGGGTGATCCATCTGGCGCAAAATCAGGGCAAAGCGATCGCGCTGCAGGCGGGCGCGGCGGCGGCGCGCAGCGAGTTTCTGGTGTGCATCGACGGCGATGCGCTGCTGGATCGCGATGCGGCGGCCTATTTGGTGGCGCCGCTGTTGGCCAATCCGCACGTCGGCGCGGTGACCGGCAATCCGCGCATCCGCACGCGCTCCACGCTGATCGGCCGCATCCAGGTCGGTGAGTTTTCGTCGATCATCGGCCTTATCAAGCGCACGCAGCGCGTCTATGGCCGCCTGTTCACCATCTCCGGCGTGGTGGCCGCGTTTCGTAAGCAAGCGCTTACCGATGTCGGCTACTGGAGCCAGGACATGATCACCGAAGACATCGACATCAGCTGGAAGCTGCAGCTCAAGCACTGGGCTATCTTCTTCGAACCGCGGGCGCTGTGCTGGATCCTGATGCCGGAGACCCTGCGCGGGCTGTGGAAGCAGCGCCTGCGCTGGGCGCAGGGCGGCGCCGAGGTGTTTTTAAAGAATCTGCGCAACCTGTGGGCCTGGGAGCACCGGCATATGTGGCTGCTGTTCGCCGAGTATTGCCTCTCTACGTTGTGGGCGTTTACTTACCTGGTCAGCGTGCTGATTTTCCTGGTCGGGCTGGCGGTGCCGCTGCCGGAGGGCATCCGCATTCACTCGTTGCTGACGCCGGCGTTTACCGGCCTGGTGCTGGGTGTGGTGTGCCTGCTGCAGTTCACCGTCAGCCTGCTGCTGGAGAAGCGCTATGAGAAGGGCTTCGGCCGCTCGCTGTTCTGGATCATCTGGTATCCGTTGGTGTATTGGCTGCTCAGCCTGCTGACCACGCTGGTGGCGTTTTCCAAAGTGATGTTGAAAGCTCGGCGCGGGCGTGCGCGCTGGATCAGCCCCGATCGGGGCATTGGGAGGATCAAAGAATGACGGACGTCCTGATTTATTCCGAACGCGGCCTGCTGCCGCGCGTGGTAGACAGCCTGCTGACGCTTTTCGCCTGGTGCGGCTTCCTTTATCTGTTCAGCCGCGGCCTGATATCGGTGATGGATCAGCACGGGGTGGGTTCTGCCCTGTCGCTGCTGGAGGTGATCTCGCTGTATATCATTGTGGCGTTGTTCAATGCCGTCACGTTGATCGCCTGGGCCAAATACAACCAGTATTTCTCCCGCCGCAGGGCGGCCGGCCGCTGGCGGAAACAGCAACAGAACACCCACATCGGCTATATCACGCCGGAGCTGACCCGGCAGCTGCGGCGTTTGCCGATCGCCGTGGTGTCCCATAACAGCGGCGGCGGCATCAGCCAGGTCAGCGGCAGGTTGACGGCGGCCGAACCGGCAGCGAACAAGGTGGTGCAGCTGCGTTAGTCGTCAGCGTTGCCGTCCGGCTTGCGGCGCAGCCCGCCCGGCGGCAACAGCAGGGCGCAGATCATGACGGCCAGGCTGAACAGCGGCAGCCAGCGCGCCACCGGGCCGGGGGAGTAGTTGTTGAGCACCGAGCAAACATAGCACGCCACGGCCAGCGCCCAACCCGGCAGGCCGATATCGTTGAGCCGAAACGCGGTTTTGGCCATAAACCACGTCACCAGACCGAAACAGAACAGCGCCCAAACCATAATGCACAGCAGGTACAGCAATACCGAGACGAATTCCTCGGTATCACCGTGCGCATGGGCGCGAAAATGGTTTTTATCCAGGTAGGTCGACAGAAACGACAGCAACACGATGCCAACGGCGAAGATCGCCAGCGAGAAAACAAAGGGTTTGCGCGAGATGCGCCCACGGTAAAGATCTTTGGCGAGTTGTCCGAGAGATTCCATTACAGTCCATTGTCGTGATCATTGCGGCGATAGCCGGATGGCAAGCAGCCGGGCATTTTATCGGGGTAAAAGGGGGCGTCAAGGTGATAATTTTTCTCATTTAGTCGCGGTTGAGATTCCGCGTGGCCGCACCGGGCGTCCTTTCACCGTGCAAAACGTCACAATTTGGCACGTTTGGCTACCTGACGCGGTAATTGGCGACATAATCCAGTTTGTTCGCGCCGAACAATGCATTAACATAACTCCCACTTATCTCTTGCATGGTTATATGGATATCCGATGCGTCACCTGGTTGCGCTTTTACCGCTGATTACCTTGCTTGCTGCCTGTAGCAGCACGCCGAAACCCAGTCCCACCGCTACGCCGCAGGGCACCCCGGTAAAGGGCGGCTTTTTGCTGAGCCCGGCGCACAGCGGCGCGCCGCTGGGTGGTGATTTCGCCAATAACCCGAATACCGCGCGCTTTATCGATAAGATGGTGCAGGAACACGGCTTTGATCGGCAGCAGCTGCACGACGTGCTGGCGCAGGCACGGCGCCTGGATTCGGTACTGCGGCTGATGGACAGGCAGGCGCCGACGCCGTCGACGCAGGGGCCAACCGGGCCGAATGGCTCCTGGCTGCGCTACCGCAACAAGTTCATCACGCCGGATAACGTGCAAAACGGCGTGGTGTTCTGGAATCAATATCAGGATGCGCTGCAGCGTGCCTGGCAGGTGTACGGCGTGCCGCCGGAGATCATCGTGGGGATTATCGGCGTGGAGACCCGCTGGGGCCGCGTAATGGGTAAAACCCGCATTATCGATGCGCTGGCGACGCTGGCCTTCGACTACCCGCGCCGCGCCGATTACTTTGCCGGTGAGCTGGAAACCTTCCTGCTGATGTCGCGCACCGAAGGCGACGATCCGCTCGAACTGCGCGGCTCCTTCGCCGGCGCGATGGGCTATGGGCAGTTCATGCCTTCTTCCTTCAAGAGCTATGCGGTCGACTTCAACGGCGATGGCCATATCAACCTGTGGGATCCGGTCGATGCCATTGGCAGCGTGGCCAATTACTTCAAGGCGCACGGTTGGTCCAAAGGCGAGCCGGTCGCGATTCAGGCCAACGGCCAGGCGCCGGGGTTGGAAAATGGCTTCAAGACCCGCTACTCGGTCACCGCGCTGGCGGAAGCCGGCCTGAGCCCGCAGGGTTCGCTCGGGGATAACCAGGAAGCCAGCCTGCTGCGGCTGGACGTCGGCACCGGCTACCAGTATTGGTACGGCCTGCCGAACTTCTACACCATCACCCGCTATAACCACAGTACCCATTACGCCATGGCGGTATGGCAGCTGGGCGAAGCGGTAGGACGCTCGGCGCGCGGCGGTTTCTGACGCTGCGTCCATAAACGAAAAAGGCCGCTTGCGCGGCCTTTTTTACGTTCTGAGCATCAGAAATCGTAGCGCAGACGCACCACGGTCATATCGCCGAGGTTGTCGGTGCTCGATGTCAGCACGTGCTCAACGTCAACGCGGAAGCCGTAGTCAAACTGTACGGTAACCCCGAGGCCGTTGTCGATGCGCTGGTAGTTGCGACCGGTGACGTATTCCAGGCGATCGCCCATAAAGTACGGCATCACCGATTTCACCGCGTACTGGCCAACCGGCACGGTATAACCGGCCAGGTATTCGATACCCCACGCATCGCCGGCGAAGTAATTGTTGACGTCGGCTTTCTTGGTGGTCAGGAAGTCGTGGTAGTAACCGCCGCCGAAGGTGAGGGTCCAGTTGTCCGGTTTCCAGCTGAGGGCGGTGCCGACGATGTTCTGATCGTAGCTCTTGCTGCCGCTGGTGGACGGGTTGCGCATTTCGGCGCGGGTGTAGTTCCAGGCGGTGCCCCAGGTCAGATCCTGCGTGATGTGGTAATCCACGCCCAGTGAGCCGCCGCCTTTGCGCTTATAGCGTAGGCCGTTGCCCGGCAGGTAGTCGCTGTCGCTGAACAGGTACGACGCATAAACGTCCGCATCGCCGAAGCGGTTCTTGTACTTCAGCATTTTGCGTGAACGGTAAGAGCCGTCGTAGTCGCCGTTGATGCCGTTGCCCGGCGCCTGGGCCAACATGTCGTAGTCCCAGATATCGGTCTTGGCGCCCACCACGTCATAATAAACGCTGTTCTGCTGGCCGAAGGTCATCTGGCCCCAGGTGTTGCTTTTCAGGCCGGTGTACAGCATGCGGCGGCTGGTGTTTCTCGCGCCGTCGGCATAGTGATGATCCCAGTCGAACAGCGCCGGAATATTCACGCCCAGCTCGTAGTAGCTGATCCAGCTGATATCGTCGAACAGGTAGTAGTCCGCCGCGAAACGGAAGCGGGTGCCGCCGTCGAAGCCGTTACGCTTGTAGGAACCCTTGTCGCCGTCGCCCGTCATGTTGTTGAACTGCGGACGGATGCTGCCGCCAACGGTGAAGTTCAGGCGGCTGAGCGGATCGCCGGCCTGCGGATCCTGCTTCAGCAGGGTGATTTCCGCCTGAGCGGCGAAGGACGCGCTGCCGATCGCCAGACCCAGCGCCACCGCTTGAGTCAATACGCGCAATTTCATTGCCATGTGTTATCCCTGTTTTATGTATGACCGCCCCATCAGCGCCGCCATGCCGATGTTTTGCGCATAACGCTGCGTTTATGCGCATTTTGACGGTTTTTTTTGGTGTTTTAGCGGCGGGCGGCATTTGTAACATAAACAGGGGCATAAATAATTACTTTTCTTGCTAATTATTGGCCGGTTTTTGACCATTCCGTGCGGTGCAAAGGGCCGCTGTTCATGTTTCTCGATTCGGATGAATTCATTTAACGCCAAGGTTTATATTTTTCATTTGTCAGTCACCGGCGCCAGCCTGTAATTTCATCCGTGCAAGAGATAATTAATTTGAGCCTTTCACCGGCGTATTAACGTCAGCCTTTGTCTGCGTAATCGGCCGGCATGAATAAGCGATTGGGAGGTCGCCATGAGAAACCTGTTAATGTTGTTAGTGGGGCTGTTTTCACTGCCGGCGATGGCGGCGGAGTCGCACGTTTGTCATTCTCAAGCTTATGATTACGCAGAGGTTAGTAAGCTTAGGTTGTCGGATGACACCCTGTTCCCCTGCCGCGGCGTGGGGCGCCTGACGATCCCTGAATTAGCGCGCAAAGGATGGAAGGTGATTCATTTGGCGCAGCAAACGGAATATACCGACTCTGTCGATAGCGATGGTGAGGTTATTAAGCTTTATCAGGAAATCGTGGTTTATAAAGAATAATACGACGGTTGCCCGTTATTATTCTCACGGTGGCGAGAACCCTATTATGAATGCGAGAGTCGGAATCGACGGCAGGGCTGCCGCCGCGATGGTGATGCTATGCGCCATCTGGGGAATGCAACAGGTGGCAATCAAGGCCGCCGAGCCGGATGTGTCGGCGGTGCTGCAAATCGCCATTCGCTCGGGTCTCGCCGCGCTGGCGGTTTACCTGTTGGCGCGCGGCCGCGGCGAGCGCTTCACCTGGGATCGCGCCACGCTGTGCGCCGGTTTGAGCGTGGGGGCATTGTTCGCGCTGGAGTTCTTTTTTGTCTCCGCAGGGCTGCGTTACACCAGCGCCTCACATATGGCGGTGTTTTTGTACACTGCGCCGCTGTTTTCCGCCCTTGGCCTGCATTTTCTCCTTCCTCAAGAGCGCCTGTCGCCGGTGCAGTGGCTGGGCATGCTCATCGCCTTTGGCGGCGTGGTGCTGGCCATATCGGGCATGGCTGAGGGAAGCGGCGGAGCCGAACGGCTGAAAGGCGATCTCTACGGCCTGCTGGCGGGGATCGCCTGGGGAGCTTCTACCCTGGTGATCCGCACCACGCGCCTGGCGGAGTGCCCGGCCAAACAGACGCTGCTGTGCCAGTTGACGGGCGCCTGTGTGCTGTTGTCGTTGCCGGCGCTGGCGACGGGAAACCTGCATTTCACCCTGAGCCCGGTGGCCTGGTACAGCCTGCTGTTCCAGACCGTGGTGGTGTCGTTTTTCAGCTATCTGATCTGGTTTTCGCTGCTGCGTCGCTATCAGGCCTCCTCGCTGGGCATTCTCACCTTTATGACGCCGGTATTCGGTATCTTGGCGGGGGTCGTCATTCTCGGTGAGCCGTTGCAAATTGAGTTTGTATTGGGGGCCGTGCTGATCGTGCTGGGATTAATCGTGGTGAGTTGTTCTTATCTTATTTATTTTGACCGAAGGGTGGCACCAAAAATATAAATTATGGATGTTGATGTACAGAACTACCAAATAAGCTGCGAAAGCCAATTCATTATTCAGCTGCAAATATCCCGCTATGCCTGGGGCGTGCCGCTGATTACGCTCAGCGATAACGGTGATTTTACCGTGATAAGAAGCCGAGGCTGGTCGAGGTTGGCTAATGGGAGGAGATTGGAGGTTTATTATTTTGCCAATAATTCCCTGCTTACCTGGGATAAAAACCGCAAATATATCTCTTATTCAAAGGCCGGTCGGCTCTACGCCTGCGCGCTGCATTTTTCTTATTCCCCCAAAATAGAGCGCTAACCCTCTGGCCATCAGACCAGAGGGGCGATTTTCATGATCCACTGCTTAAACGCGAGGATTTTCGGCCACTGCCGCTCGGAGATGGTCGAGGTAAAATAGCAATGCTCGCAGGGCACGGTCATGTCGGTGAACGGAATGATCAGCTCGCCGCTTTTGATCCAGTCCTGCACCAGATTGAGCCGCCCCATGGCGACGCCAAGGTGCCGCGTGGCGGCCAGCACCGCGAGATCGGAGCGGTCGAACTCCATGCTTTTACTGTCGGTATCCAGCCCCAGCGCAAAGTGTTGCGACCAGGTTTGCCACTCGTCTTCGCCGGAGTTGTAGCGATCGTGCAGCAGCGTGCAGTGGGCCAGGTTTTCCGGCGCATCGTACAGGCTATGTGCGGCGGCATACTGCGGCGTGCAGATCGGCACCATCGATTCCTGCATAAAGGCCTCGTCCAGATGCCGCCCCGAGGGCAGTTTGCCGAAGTACATCGCCAAGTCCACGCCGCGGTTGGCCAGGTTGATGATCTCCTGCCCGGTCAGAATGTTGAGGTGAATGGTGGGGTGCTGGGCGATAAAGTCGCCGATGCGCGGCAGCAGCAGGCATTGCACCAGAGACGGGTGCGAATAGAGGGTCAACGTCCCCGTCAGCTCGCGATTCTTGATGTCCAGAATTTCCTGGTTCAGCGTGTTGAAGGAGCTGTCCAGCGCCCATTGCATGCGCTCGCCCTCCGGCGTCAGGGTAATTCTGCGATGAAAGCGCTGGAATAGCAGGAAGCCCAACTCCTTTTCGAGCAGATTAATGCGGTGGCTTACGGCGCTGGGGGTGATCGACAATTCTTGCGCCGCCAGCGCAAAAGATAAATGACGTGCGACGCATTCGAAAGTATGCAGCCGGGAAAATTGATAGCTGGTCAGCGGGGTGGCCCGCTGTGAATGTTTTTTACTGGGGAACATGCTATTTCTCCGTGCGCGCAATGCGCCAATATTAACACTTAATGGTATGAGTGATAAACCCAAGTTGATTAATATGTTCAGGTTATATATCAGGGCCCTGTTTACTGATTACCGTCATAGATTTTAAGGATTAAGATGATGAGATAACATGAACCGATAAATGACTTGTCTGCTGGCAGACTGAAATTAGAAATTGACGAGGTCTGACATAAACCTGTTAAAGATAAATGTGACGTAGAAGGAGAAACGGTGAAAAATAAGGCCGTTATTTCTTACGCACGTATCGGTCAAGTAGATCAGTAGGTATGATGAAAAACTGGCTCGTCCAGTGACGTTCACTGACAGACGAAGGGAAAGCCAGGAGCAAGCCGAAGGGAGGCCATTGTGCAGTTGATTTATTTTATGTCGGAATCGTTGGCGCCGGAGAAATTCGCCCGCATCCTCAATCCCGCCGATGCGCGTTATGAGCTGGAGCGACATTACCTGTTCGGCGGTTCGTCCATGTCGTCGATATCGAGCAGGCACACTATCACGCGCAATACGCAGTCCGGTATTGGCGTATCGAGTTACCGGGAAGATAGCGGCATGAAGCGCGGCGTGTTTGATGAACTAAAACGCGGCAGTTTGCTGGCCGTCGATGCAAGTATCGGTGCCTGGAGCCCCGTCAAATATCCGTTTTTCATCAATGCGCAAGGGCGCCTGCAGCGCTATCCCGGCAGTGTATTGCCGCCGCAGTACCCAGTCGAACGTATAATTCAACGTTATGAAGAGATGATCAGCCGATACGCCGCGAGGCCTAAACCAACTTCCTTGCCCCCGAGACAAAACACCGCTAAAAATCCGCCGCTGATGCAGGCGGTGGCCGCCGCCGTTGGCTCAAGCCTTACCGTCATCAAAGAGGTCGTTCGCCCAATGAGCAAACAGGAGCGTTGGCAGGCGAGAAAATATCTGATTGGTCGGGGGGAGCGAAGTATCTATCCGGATGCGCGGATTGCGGCGCAACGCCTGGCGCAAAATAACGTCGCGGTGGAAAAGGCCAAGCTGGCGCAGAATGTCTATAACACGACCAATCCGTTGGCGGCTACGCCTGGCGTGCCGGAAGGATGGCGGGATGTGAGTAATGACGGCGGTTTTTTGGATGGTTTAGGGATTCGCCGGGAAATGCTTTATGACAATGAGATATCACCGGGTTTTTTGGCAAGGGTTTATGCTCCGGATAAAGCCGTGTTTGGCGATGATATGAATCCGACAGTTGTTTTTCGCGGGTCAAGGATGCCTGAACTTCCTAATGGTAAACTGAATGCGGCGAAGAAGATATTTATCGACCGTGAACTGCCAGAGATAAAGAACCTAGAAGACTGGACGAATAACTTCAACCAAGGCAGAGGTGCTGAATCTGCATACTATCAAAGAGCTGTAGATATTGGCTCTTTATTAAAGGGCCGGGTAGATACCTCCGGGCATTCGCTAGGCGGTGGGCTGGCATCGGCGGCATCAATGACCAGCGGTAAATCTGGGTGGACATTTAATGCTGCGGGGTTGAATTCGGGTACCGTGGAAAAATATGGCGGTTCCTTGGTGGGCCGTGAAGATATTATCAACGCCTACCGGGTGAAGGGCGAAGTTTTGACGAGGTTACAGGAAGTCGATCTCAGGCAAGATTTTATCGACGTTAATGGCAACCTTGCGTTATTGGCCGCGAAGGAAAAATTATCGTCGCATTTGCCGGATGCCGTTGGTGTTAAACACACGCTTGATGGCGGTGTGGGCAATATGGGTGACCGACATGGCATCCAACAAGTGATAGACTGCATCGAACAGGAAAAAGACGATGATATCGCCACAATCGGTCACAGGATATAGTAGCTTAATGAGACAAGTTTTTAACGTGTTCGCAGCGCTGTTCATCGCGATTGGATTGATGCTTACAACCGGATGTAAGGAGAAAGAAATGGACTTGCCGCCAGAAGGTTACTTTACAGGTCAACAGCTTGTGTTGGCTAAGGCTATCCGCGATGGGAATATCGGCGACATCAAACGGTTGGCGAAAGAGACGGATCTGAACAGCCCCGGTGAACACGATATGACATTATTGTTTTTTGCCCTGGCGACGTCGACTCATGATAATGCCACGTCGGAACGGCTGCAGATTGCGACCGAGTTGGTAAAGGCCGGAGCCGATCCACTGCAACCTCGCCCCAATGGCGGTGCCAGTCCTGCTGAATGGATGGCAAAATTAGACAACGGTATTTGGTTAAAGGCATTGCTTGATGGGGGATTGTCTCCTAATGCAAGAGGCAAACTTGATGGTCTGCCAATAATATTTCAGACAATCAAATCCAGTAATACGGAGACAATGGCGACACTGATAAAATATGGTGCGGACATTAACATTCAGGATAGGTTAAAGAGAACGCCATTAGTGGAGTGTGCTTATTTGGGGCGAATTGACCATATGAATCTTCTGCTTAAACATGGTGCAAATCCGTTTATTGAAGATAGATTTGGTGAAAACTTTGTTGATTTACTCGATGATAAAATAAAGAAAACGGAGGGTAATGATTCATTGCATACTCGATACCTTGAATTAAAGAAACAGCTGAGAGTCCAATAACAAATCGATAAGGCCTGCCTGGCCGCGAAGAACCGCGCCCGGTGGTGACCCTCCGAGCGCGGCATTCAGGGAAAGACTGTGTGCTGGTCGGCGCGCATCAACGGCGGCGCAGCAGCAGGCCGGCCAACAGGCCAGCGCCGGCAATGAGGGCTAATGCGGCGAGGGGGTTTTTCTTCATCATGCTGCCGGCGCAGCTCAGGGCGTCACCGTATTTTTCTTGCAGCGCGCCTGCTGCATAGCGCGTGGCGCCTTCAGCCTGCAAACGTTCGTTTCCGGTGATGTCGCCCGCCATTTCCTGCGCTTTGCCCGCCACTTTTTCCATCATGCCATTGGCTTTTTCGCTGTTCATTATGATGCGCTCCTAAGGTTCGATCCGTTTGGCTTCCGCACAGGGCGAAAACCTGCATTTGCACCTCCATGTTATGCACTTCACTTTGTGCCTATAAGGGGCGTTTGCATCGGTAAGGATAGTGCATTTGCAGGCTACTTGCCGTTCCTGGTGGCCGGCCCGCCGGTAAACAGCCCGCGCTCCCTGGCCCAGACGATGGCTTCGCTGCGGCTATGCACGCCCAGTTTGGAATAGACCGTCGCGACATGATTGCGAATGGTGTTGAGCGCCAGATTGAGGCGCGCCGCGATTTTCTTGTCCGGCAGCCCCTCGCAAATCAATTCCAGCACATCGCGCTCGCGCGGCGTGAGATCGCTGGCGTTAAATCCGGTCTGATCGGGCCGGTTGATGCTTTTCACGTTGGCCAGTTTTTCAATCAAGGTTTGGCTGAACCAGGAAGCGTCCTGCATCACTTCTTCGATGGCGCTCACCAGCTCCAGCTCCGAGCGTTTGCGTTCGGTAATGTCCATGAGCACCAGCAGGTAGCAGGGCGCATTGTGAATGCTGACGGCATCTGCCGAGGCCACGCAGTCGATCGACTCGCTCCCTTTCTTGCGCACCCGGATGTCCAGCCCTTCGACGTTACCGCTTTTTTCCAGCGCGGCAAACAAACGGCGGTTCGCCTCGGGATCGTCAATAAATTGGATCTCATCGACCGTTTTGCCGATCAAGGCTTCGGCGTCGTACTCGGTGGTGCGGGTGAAGGCTTCGTTGACGTCCAGCACGCGCCGCTCGTGCGCCGTACACAACAACGTCGGCACCGGGCTCAGGCGAAATGCCTTGGCGAACCGCTCTTCACTTTCCCGCAGCGCCGATTCCGCCTGACGCCGGGGTTCGAGATCGGTAAACGTGAACAGCATGCAGTCGTCTTCATTGATGTCCAGCGGTTGGCCGGCAACCACCACCAGCTTGCTTCCGCCACCGGGCAGTTTCAGCTCGGCCTCCATTTGCGGAATGGTTGCGCCTTCCCCCAGGCGCTGAATCGCCAGCTCTTTGTGCTCAGCCTGTTCCAATACGTCGAGTTCATAGACCGAACGCCCCATAACCTGTTCACGCTGGTAACCGGTCATATCGAGGAACCCCTGATTGACCTTGACGTAACGCAGGTCGCTTAGCCGACAAATGACCGCCGGCGCCGGATTGGCGTTGAAGGTTTTTTCAAAGCGCTGTTCGGCGCTGGCCCACTCCGTCGCGTCGCTCAGGATCAGCGCCAGCAGCTCCGGCTGCCCCTGCGCATCGGTGATAATCAGGCTCCGCAGGCGGTGCACCCAGAAGCTGTCCGGATCGTCGACCTGCCGAACTTCCACCACCACATCGGTGAAGGTCTCGCCATCGGCAACCCGGTTCAGCGGGTACTGTTCCAGCGCCAGCGGGTGATTGTTGCGATAACGCAGGGCAAACCGCGCCGCGTACTCGGCGGCATTGGCCCCCAAGGCTTTCTGGTGGCTCACGCCATGCATGGCCAACGCGGCTTCGTTGGCCCAAAGCAGCGTTTGATCGGTATCCGTCAGGATCACGCCGTCGGACAAGCCGGAGATGATTTGCTGCAGGTGGCCGCGGTGGGTTTCGCTGGCCAGGACGGATGGGTTCATGTGCTCTCCGCTAGACAGAAGGGGGAGCGGCCTCTGACGGGGGCCGCGGGTTACGCTACTCGCTGAGCAGCTTAGTGCATAACGTGCGTATTCGCAGGGTGTGAATGCACTAGTCATTCTGGCGCAAATGAACCGGGACGGCCGACAGCGCCGCGCGGCAGACTGGATTTGTCTGCGCGGTTATCCGCCGCGCGTGCAATCACTTGTCCAGAAAATATAAGGAACAACGATGACCACTGTCTATGAATCAAATCGCTTTGCGTTTCAGGTGTCATGGGGCTCGATATTGGCCGGGAGTGCCGTGGCGCTGGTGACTTATCTGATCTTCAGCGTGCTGGGTACGGCTGTCGGTGCCCAGGCCGTGGATATGATGCAAAAGGGCAACCCGCTGAGCGGCTTTGGCACCGGCACCGGGATCTGGCTGCTGGTTTCAACGCTGGCCTCGCTGGCCGCAGGCGCGTTCGTCGCCGGCCGCACCGCACCGAATCGCGGCGGCTTGCATGGCCTGCTGAGCTGGGCGATCACCACCTTGCTGACCACCTGGCTGGTGGTTTCATTGGCGAGTGGCGTGGTGGGGCTGGCGGGTAGCGCGGTGGGCAAAGGGCTTTCGCTGGCGGGCAGCGGCCTGGCGGCGGCAGCGCCAAACGTGGGCGAAGGCCTCAAGCAACAGCTGGATAAAAAGGGCATCAGCCTTGACTGGGGAAGCCTGGAAAACCAGTTGAACGCCACGCTCAAGCAGACCGGCAAGCCGGAACTGGATCCGGCTCGGTTGGAACAGAAGGCCGATAGGGCGACCGCCGACGGCAAGCAATCGGCCATGGACGCGGCGGCCGATCCGGCGCGGGCCGCCTCCGAGCTCAAGCAGTGGTTCGACCGCGTCAAGCAGTCCGGCGAGCCGACGTTGAGCGCGGCCGATAAGGATGCGTTGGTGAATATCGTTGCGGCGCGCACCGGCAAGAGCCGTGATGAAGCGAGCCAAATCGTCGATAACTACGCTCAGGCTTATCAGCAGGCGGTGCAGAAAGTAGAGAAACTCAAGGCTGAGGCCGAGCAGAAAGCGCGTGAAGCGGCCGATGAAGCGGCTAAACAGCTGTCGCGCGCCGCATGGGGGTCGCTGTTGGTGCTGCTGTTGGGCGCCGCGCTGAGCGCCGGCGTGGGGAGGATTGCCGAATCAACCCGCCGCACCCTCGCGGTAAGTTGAGATGAAAAAAAACCTGTCGTGCATTTCGCTGAATTATCGAAAAGTAGCCGGGGCCTCTGCGCCCGTACTCGTTATCGATTTTTGCAACGAGAACAACGAGCGCTATACCCTGCGCTACAACCTGCCGCCGGATACCCCGGAACGCACCGAGCGGCGGGTGTCTTTGCTGCTGTATCTGTTGCGTAAGCACAGGTCCGCAGAGATCGACAACCTGGCTGATTGATCAGTCCGTGAATGAAAAGCCCGGCTTTGCGAGCCGGGCTTTTTGCTGCGCTTGGTCAATAAAGCGTGGCACAAGCAGACGCGGTACTGTTACGAGGGAAGGGGAGGCGGTTCAGCGGGGCACCAGTGGCGAGCCAATTGACATGGAGGGAAAATAGGGCATCGAACAAGGTTTGTTGAAACGTCGATTCTTCACCGTGCGGGAGAAGATAAAAAAGAAACTTGCAATGACGATCTGTGATTATCGGGCCCGAGGTTAAGATCTTGCGCTTATCCGCCGCATCTTCCTTCACCATCGTTCATACTTTTTCGTATTCGGCTCAATAGTTTTATCAACCGGCCAAACAATAAAACACGATTTAATTTTTGATGATGAAATTCCTATTCGGCCATGCCCGTGGAACGTAAAAAACACTTTAAGATAAAACAATTAACATAAAGTGTGATTCACCCTGGCGGGGCAAATGCATCTTTAATGGATGCACTTTGCTTGGCGCATTTTTTATTCACGGATTTTTCGCAAGCGTATTTGTATAACATGATCATTTTCAGTTATTTATATGATGACTTTTCCTATGCCGTAAAAATTGCATTGACAGGGTGATTTTTTTTAGGATTAATCTTAATGACTTGATTTGAGAGGTTAACGATTTTAATAAAAAGGACACGATTTTTATAAAGGCAGGGAGCGCTCATGGATTATAGAAAGGATATTCTTGTACAGGTCTTGGAGTATATGGAGAAAAATATTATAGAGGGGCTTTCCGTTGAGAAGGTTTCCATTGTCTCGGGTTACTCTAAATGGCATTTACAGCGGTTATTTAAACATTATTTTGGCATTACGTTAGGGACTTATATCAGGAATAGAAAGCTGAGCCGGTCCGCTGTCTTGCTCAAACAGCATCAAGGTAACATATTGGATGTCGCCCTGGCATCCGGGTTTGCATCTCAGCAATGCTACACGCGGGCATTCAAACGTTTCTTTGGCGAAACGCCCAACAGCTTTAGGAACAGCCGGGGATGGGATTTCTCCACCCAGATCCCACCGTATGGCAGCGACAATAAACCCTATTTTTATCATACGGTCATGCCGGATGATATCGACATGTTGAAGCAGTACAAGGCATTGATTTTCCACTCCGTCAGGAAGTACAGAGATGCCAGTGACATTACCCAGACGAATGATAAATGGCTCAGTAAAAATGGGAGGGCTTATAGCGTAGAAAAAAGAAAAGGGGGGCGGCCGCATGCCAACGGCAAGGAGCAAGAGGTTTTTCATTCCATATTTAACTTCTATATACCCATGGGAAAATATATTGTCATTCCCTTTATAGGGGAGCTGCCTGAGTATATTGCCTTTTTTGAGGGTATCTATGACGCCCATCTGCCGGCTATCAATGTCAAAATGAGGGAGAGCTTTTTCATCGAATTATACAGGCACGAGCATTTAAACAGTAAGATCATCAATGTCGATATACTTATTCCTGTGGCGTAGTGTTGAGGAAAGGAGGCATCATGAGTATAGAAAAATCCTCTGGCTCGATTAATAAACACCGCCGCGCGCTCTTTATGCTACCTTTAACGTTGCCTGCCTTTGGCAGAGTGAACGTTAAAGGTTTGGGCAGGCAGGCTATTCAATTAGCGCTGGCATTAACGCTCTCCATGTTTTCAGGAAATGCGATGGCAAATAATCGGGAACAGCATCAAATAGCGTTAGTCGGCACCTGGACCCATATTCCGGATGCGCCGGCCGTGCAGAAGCCGATACGCCGCAGTGAAGGGCTCTATCGTCTGGCGGTTAATGGCGACGGCACGTTAACGCTGCTCGATGCCATTAAAATGAAAAGCCCGTCGTGGATCGTCACATCCCGCGATGGCCGCTTCGCCTATGCCACCAATGAGGAGGACGCGGGAACGGTGACCGCCTTGGCGATAGATCAGGCTGGCAGCCTGCGGGTGCTGAATACGGTGAGCAGCGCGGGTCGGCAGCCGACGCATGCCACCCTCAGCCCGGACGGCAAATTTCTGTTGGTCGCCAACTACTCCGTCGCCAAAGGCGGCGCGGGGGTGACGGTATTGCCGATTGGCAGCGACGGCAGGCTGGGGGAACGCGTACAGCATTATCCGTTTACGCCCGGTTCCGGCATCGTGCAGGGGCGCCAGGAAGGCGGGCATGCGCACTCCACCACCTTCAGTCGCGATGGCCAATACCTGTACGCGGCGGATCTCGGTGGCGATAAGCTGCACGCCTACCGCTATCGTTCGGATAACGCGCAGCCGTTGCAGGCAGATGCTTCGCGCGATGTCGCCTTTGCGCCCGGCGCCGGCCCAAGGCACATGGTGTTCTCGTCGGCAGGCGACTATGCCTATGTCATCACCGAAATGGCGGGCGAGATCGAGGCGTTTGCCGTTAACGACAATCGATTGACGCGGCAAGGGAAAGTGAAACTGAACGGCGGCCTCGATTCGGCGGAGGCGAAAAGCGGTGGGGCCATTACCCTGAGCCCGAGCGGCAGATATCTTATTGCCACCAATCGCGGCACCGATAACCACCTGCTGGTATTAAAAATAGGCAGGGACGGTCTGCCAGGCGTGCCGACGCGCTATGAGGCCGGCGGCATTGAACCGCGTGCGCTCGCTTTCGATGCTGGCGGTAACCATCTCTATGTGACGAATGTATTCACCAATAGCGTGACGCTGTTCGATTTCGATGATGAAAAGGGCGAGTTGCAGGCCAGAAGGCTGGCGGCGACGATTTCAACGCCGACGGATATTAAGTTTTTTAATTGATGCCAATTATAACGCTCGGCGACAATCGGACCTGAACAGGGAAAAGGGGCGGATTGCAGGTGCAGAGGATGAGGAATAGCGTGATAAGAAAGAATGGTGTCCCCGACTGGAATCGAACCAGTAACTAGCCCTTAGGAGGGGCTTGTTATATCCGTTTAACTACGGGGACGCTGCGGACCGGCAACCGAAGCTGCCGGGGCATTATACCTTTTTTTACCCGCAGAATAAGCGCTTAGCGGCGCGTTTGCTCAATACCTCGCCATTTTACGCCGAAATTTCCTCGGCTAACCGACCGCGATCACGGTTTTTCCCCGCCGTGGCGCCGCTTTTCCTCTTGCCGACGCGCGGCCTGGTTTTTGGCGCACAAATCGTTGCGGATCTGCGCATGGCTTATCAGCGCAAAGATAAAGGTGCCGCCGATGATGTTGCCCGCCAGCGTCGGCAGAGCGAACGGGTAAATGAATTCTTGCCAGCCAATCGCGCCGTTGAACACCAGATACAGGATCTCGACCGAACCGACCACGATATGGGTCAAATCGCAAATTGCCACCAGGTAGGTCATCAGCACGATCACCCAGATTTTCGCCGCGCCGGCGGCCGGGAACATCCACACCATGGTGGCGATGATCCAACCGGCCAGGACGCCGTTGGCGAACATTTCTCCCGGCGTATGGCGCATCACCTCTTCGCCCAGGCTGACGAAAGCGCCGCGCGTTTCGGCGTCGAACAGCGGCATATGGGTAAACGCCAGCGCCGCCAGCCCGGTGCCAATCAGGTTGCCGAGCAGCACCACGCCCCACAGGCGCAGCAGGATCAGCAGGTTGCGCGGCGTGGGCTTATGCATGATTGGCAATACCGCCGTGACGGTGTTTTCGGTAAACAACTGCTGGCGCGCCATGATGACAATGATGAAACCGAAGGTATAGCCGAGGTTCTCGATGAAAAAGCGGTTGGGATCGTCCGGCAGGCGGGCGTGGAAAATGCCTTTTGCCGCCAGCGAGGCGCCCATCGACAGCCCGGCGGCGATCGCCGACCACAGCAGCGCCAGCCCGTCGCGCTCCAGCTCTTTTTCGCCTTCCATCCGGATCTGTTCATGCACCGCCGCCGCGCGCGACGGCAGATTCTCTTCCCTGACTTCGATTTCGCGCTTGCCCTGTTCCTGCTCCTCGCTCTCTACCTGCATCGTCTCATCCGGCTCGTGCTCCTGGCGCTGCTGCTCGCTCATGCTGTCGCTCCTGCTCATTAAGGGGGAGTTCACGTCATTAAGCGTAGTTGCCCGGCCCAAATGCGGCGAAATACAGAAAAAGGTAACAAGAGTTAAAATCCGCCGATTTTTTCCACGCATTCTTGATCCTGCTCGCCATATTGGCTCGTCGGCGCGCCCGCCGCAGGCTGCGTGCGGGGAAAGGCTTATGCTATGATTCGCCATCCCAAAGAAAAATATGAGTTCCCCGATGCTGGAAGCCAAAAGTCTGAGTTGCGTGCGCGATGAGCGCATCCTGTTTAGCGAGCTAAGCTTTTCAGTTCAGCCGGGCGATATCATTCAGGTAGAAGGGCCGAACGGCGCGGGCAAAACCAGTTTGCTGCGCATTCTCGCCGGCCTGGCGCGGCCGGACGGCGGCGAGGTGTGCTGGCGCGGGCGCAGCACGCTGCGCGATCGTGCGGGTTACCAGCAAGATTTGCTGTTTATCGGCCATCAGCCCGGCATCAAAGCCGTATTGACGCCCTTCGAAAATCTGCAGTTTTATCAAGCGGTGCGCGGCACAACCGATCATCCGGCCATCTGGCGCGCCCTGGAGCAGGTGGGGCTGGTGGGTTACGAGGATCTGCCGGTGGCGCAGCTGTCCGCCGGGCAGCAGCGGCGCGTGGCATTGGCGCGGCTGTGGCTCAGCGCGGCGCCGCTGTGGATCCTCGATGAGCCGCTGACGGCGATCGACAAACAGGGCGTAGCTGAGTTGATTAGCCTTTTTGAACAACATGCGCAGCGGGGCGGCATGGTATTGTTGACCACCCATCAGGATTTGGCCGGCGTCAGCCAAACGATAGGTAAAGTTCGTTTGGCGGAACATGACGCGGGGGGCCTGTGATGTTTTTGACCCTGGTGCGCCGCGAACTGAAGATCGCCTGCCGTAAAGGTTCGGAGATCGTCAACCCGCTGTGGTTTTTCCTGATTGTGATCACGCTGTTTCCGTTGGGGATTGGCCCGGAGCCGCAGCTGCTGGCGCGCATTGCGCCGGGCATCGTGTGGGTGGCGGCGCTGCTGGCCTCGCTGCTGTCGCTGGAGCGGCTGTTTCGCGACGACTTCCTCGACGGCTCGCTGGAGCAGCTGTTGCTGCTGCCGACGCCGCTGCCGATGACGGTGCTGGGCAAAGTGTGTGCTCACTGGGTCGTGACGGGGCTGCCGCTGCTGATCCTGTCGCCGCTGGTGGCGCTGCTGCTGTCGCTCGATATGCAGACCTGGCTGGCGGTGGCGGGGACGCTGCTGCTCGGCACGCCGACGCTGAGTCTGATCGGCGCTATCGGCGTGGGGCTGACGGTCGGCCTGCGCAAAGGGGGTGTGCTGCTCAGCCTGCTGGTGCTGCCGCTGTATATCCCGGTGCTGATCTTCGCCACCGGCGCGATCGACGCCGCCTCGATGGGCATGCCGATCGACGGTTACCTGGCGATACTCGGCGCGATGCTGGCGGGCAGCGTGACATTGGCACCGTTTGCCACCGCGGCGGCGCTGCGAGTGAGCGTGCACTAGCTAACGTATTGAATGAACAGACGGGGCAAGGCCGACAAGAGCGTACCCCGCAGAAGATTTTCGCCGTTTCGAGCGCTCGGGGCGGCCGACGCATAAAAATTACCGTGAGCACTGACGACAATGTGGAAATGGTTACATCAACTGGCGCGGCCTGAACGGCTGTATCACGTCTGCGGCCGCTTTATCCCCTGGCTGGGGCTGGCGGCGGCGGCCTGCCTGCTGCTTGGCTGGGCATGGGGCTTTGGTTTCGCGCCGAAGGATTATCAGCAAGGCGACAGCTTCCGCATCATTTATATTCACGTGCCGGCGGCCATGTGGTCGATGGGTATCTACGCCTCGATGGCGGTGGCGGCGTTTATCGGCCTGGTGTGGCAGATGAAAATGTCCGATACCGTGGTGGCGGCGATGGCGCCGATCGGCGCGGTGTTCACCTTTATCGCGCTGGTGACCGGCTCCGCCTGGGGCAAGCCGATGTGGGGCACCTGGTGGGTGTGGGATGCGCGTCTGACCTCCGAGCTGGTGCTGCTGTTCCTTTATATGGGCGTCATCGCGCTGTACAACGCCTTTGAAGACCGCCGTCTGGCGGGCCGCGCCGCCGGGATTCTGGTGCTGGTGGGCGTGGTAAATATCCCGATCATCCATTTTTCGGTCGAATGGTGGAATACGCTGCATCAGGGCTCGACCAATATGCAGCAGTCTATCGCGCCAAGCATGCGCACCCCGCTGCGCTGGGCGATCCTCGGTTACCTGCTGCTGTTCGTCACGCTGACGCTGATGCGCCTGCGCAATCTGATCCTGTTCCAGGAGCGCCAGCGCCCGTGGGTCGCCGGGCTGGTGAATAAGGAGCGTCAGTCATGAATGCCGCGTTCGATTCCTGGTCGGCGTTTTTCGCCATGGGCGGTTACGCCTTCTATGTCTGGCTGGCGGTCGCCGCCACGCTGATTTCGCTGTTGGGGCTGGTGGCGCACACCGTCTGGCAACGGCGGCAGTTGCTCGCCGAGATCGGCCGCCGTCAGGCGCGCGAGCGGCGCATTCGCCATGCGCAACAATCAAAACAAAAATCCGCCGCACCGCGGGAGAAATCATTGTGAATCCACGTCGTAAAAGCCGCCTTTATCTGGCGATCGTTGTGCTGATCGGCATCGCGCTGACCGCGACCCTGATGCTGTACGCGCTGCGCTCCAACATCGATCTGTTCTATACCCCGGGTGAAATCCTGCAGGGCAAGGGCGAAAATCATGAGAAGCCCGAGGTCGGCCAGCGGCTGCGCATCGGCGGCATGGTGATGCCGGGCTCGGTGAAACGCGATCCCAATACGCTGCAGGTCAGCTTCAAGATTTACGACGCGCGCGGCGCGATCGGCGTGACCTACACCGGCATTCTGCCGGACCTGTTCCGCGAAGGGCAGGGCGTGGTGGCGCAGGGCGTGCTGGGCGAGGGCAACGTGGTCAATGCGCGCGAAGTGCTGGCCAAACACGACGAGAAATACACGCCGCCGGAAGTGGCCGACGCGATGAAAGAGAACCACAAAGGCCCGGCGGAAGCGTATAACGCGCCGCAGGCGGAGGGCGCCAAGTCATGATGCCGGAACTGGGCAGTTTTCTGCTGTGCCTGGCGCTGGCGATCGCGCTGCTGCTGAGCATTTACCCGCAGTGGGGCGCGGCGCGGCAAGACAGCCGTATGATGGCGGTCGCCCGCCCGCTGACCTACGGCATGTTCGCCGCGATTGCGCTGGCGTTCCTGTGCCTGGTGCACGCCTTCGTGGTCAACGATTTTACCGTCGCCTACGTGGCCACCAACTCCAATACCCAACTGCCGGTGTATTACCGCATCGCCGCCACCTGGGGGGCGCATGAAGGTTCGCTGCTGCTGTGGGTGCTGTTGCTGAGCTGTTGGTCGCTGGCGGTGGCGTTGTGCAGCCGGGCGATGCCGCAGGATGCGGTGGCGCGGGTGCTGTCGGTGATGGGGATGATCACCGCCGGTTTCCTGCTGTTCATTATCATGACCTCCAACCCGTTCACCCGCACGCTGCCGAATTTCCCGATCGACGGCAGCGATCTCAACCCGCTGCTGCAGGATATCGGCCTGATCTTCCACCCGCCGCTGCTGTATATGGGCTACGTCGGCTTCTCGGTCGCCTTTGCGTTCGCCATCGCCTCGCTGATGGCCGGCCGGCTCGACACCGCCTGGGCACGCTGGTCACGCCCGTGGACCACCGCGGCCTGGGTGTTCCTCACGCTCGGCATCGTGCTCGGATCGGCCTGGGCTTACTATGAGCTGGGCTGGGGCGGCTGGTGGTTCTGGGATCCGGTGGAGAACGCCTCCTTTATGCCGTGGTTGGCCGGCACCGCGCTGATGCATTCGCTGGCGGTGACCGAGAAACGCGGCACGTTCAAAGCCTGGACGGTATTGCTGGCGATCACCGCCTTCTCGCTGTGCCTGCTGGGCACCTTCCTGGTGCGTTCCGGCGTGCTGGTCTCGGTGCACTCCTTCGCCTCCGATCCGGCGCGCGGCATGTTTATCCTCGCCTATCTGGTGATCGTGATCGGTGGTTCGCTGCTGCTGTACGCGGTCAAGGGTGGCCAGGTGCGCAGCCGGGTGCAGCACGAGACCTTCTCGCGCGAGACCTTCCTGCTGGGCAACAACGTGCTGCTGATCGCCGCCATGCTGGTGGTGCTGTTGGGTACGCTGCTGCCGTTGGTGCACAAACAGCTGGGGCTGGGCAGCATCTCGATCGGCGAGCCGTTCTTCAACACCATGTTCACCTGGCTGATGGCGCCGTTGGCGCTGCTGTTGGGCATCGGGCCTCTGGTGCGCTGGCGCCGCGATGAGCCGAGCAAGCTGTGGCGCCGCCTCGGCGTGGCGCTGTTGGCGACGCTGGTGCTGTCAATCCTGCTGCCGTGGCTGCTGCAGGACAGCATCGCCGGCATGACGGTCGTGGGCCTGATCATGGCGCTGTGGGTGATCATCCTGACGCTGATGGAGCTGCATGAGCGCGCTACCCACCGTCACGGTTTCTGGCGCGGCCTGCGCCAGCTGTCCCGTAGCCACTGGGGCATGGTGCTCGGCCACCTCGGCGTGGCGGTGACGGTGATCGGCATCGCTTTCAGCCAGAACTACAGCGTGGAGCGCGACGTGCGGATGAAGGCCGGCGACAGCGTGGATATTCACAGCTATCACTTCGTGTTCCGCGACGTGCACGACATTCGCGGCCCGAACTACAGCGGCGGCGTCGGCATCATCGACGTCACGCGCAACGGCAAGCCGGAGGCGACGCTGCACGCGGAGAAACGCTACTACAGCGTGGCGCGCAGCATGATGACCGAAGCGGCGATCGACGGCGGTTTCAGCCGCGATCTGTACGCGGCGCTGGGCGAGGAGCTGGAGGACGGCTCCTGGGCGGTACGCCTGTATTACAAACCCTTCGTGCGCTGGATTTGGTTCGGCGGCGTCTTTATGGCGATCGGCGGCCTGCTGTGCATCCTCGACCCGCGTTACCGCATGAGCAAAAAACTCAAGCGCGAAGGCAAGCTGGAGGCGCAACCATGAATCGTAAGCTGCTGTTTATCCCGTTGGTCCTCTTCCTCCTGCTGGTGACTGCGCTGATGGTGCAACTGACGCGCAACGCCGGCGGCGAAGATCCGACCATGCTGGAATCGGCGCTGATCGGCAAACCGGTGCCGACCTTCAGGCTGGAATCGCTGGATCAGCCCGGCAAAACCTACGATCAGGCGGTGCTGCACGACGGCAAGCCGATATTGCTCAACGTCTGGGCCACCTGGTGCCCGACCTGCCGCGCGGAACACCAGTATCTCAATACGCTGGCGGCGCGCGGCGTGCGGGTGGTTGGCCTGAACTATAAAGACGATCGTGCCAAGGCTGTGACCTGGCTGAATTCCCTCGGCAATCCCTATGCCCTCAGCCTGTACGACGGCGACGGTATGCTGGGGTTGGATCTCGGGGTCTACGGCGCGCCTGAGACCTTCCTTATCGACGGACAGGGGATTATTCGCTATCGCCACGCCGGCGACATGAACGAGCGCGTTTGGCAGCAGGAAGTGCTGCCGCTGTATAAAAAGTACGGGGGTGAGGTATGAGGCTGATTGTCCTGCTGTGCGCCGCGCTGCTGAGCTGGAGCGCCGCCGCGGCGATCGATACCTATCGCTTCAACTCCGTCGAGCAGGAGCAGCAGTATCGCGAGTTGACCGAACAGCTGCGCTGCCCGAAATGCCAAAACAACAGCATTGCCGATTCCAATGCCATCATCGCCGCCGACATGCGCACCAAGGTGTACGAGCTGATGATGCAGGGGCAAAGCAAGCAGCAGATCATCGATTACATGGTGGCGCGCTACGGTAACTTCGTCACCTACGAGCCGCCTGTAACGCCGGCGACGCTGATCTTGTGGATCGGCCCGCTGCTGTTCGTGCTGATCGGCGGGGCGGTGGGGATCCTGCGCACCCGTCGCCGGCCTGGCGCGGCGGTGGACGATGAATTCTCCGAACGGGAACGGCAGCGCCTGGCGGCGCTGTTGCAAGAGACTGACAGGAAGAAACCCTAATGGCTTTTTGGCTGATTATTTGCGTGTTGCTGGCCGGCGCCGCCGCGTTGCTGGTGGTGCCGGCGATGCGCCACGGCAAGCAGAGCGCCGCCACGCGCGATGCGTTGAACAAGGCTTTTTATCAAGATCGCCTCTGCGAGCTGGAGCAGGACGAGCAGCAAGGCGTGGTGGCCGAGCGCCCGGAGCTGGTGAAAGAGCTGCAACAGAATCTGTTGAACGACATTCCCGTCGAGCAAGCGGCGCAGGCGAAGCCGATCAATCGCTGGGCGCTGGTGCCGGGCGTGCTGTTATTGCTGGCGGTGACCGTTGGCTTTTATCTGAAAACCGGCGGACTGGCGCAGGTGCTGGACTGGCGCCTGGTGCAGGCGCAAATGCCGGAATTGCGCGAGCGCGTCGCCAATGAGCGCGCCAAACCGCTGAGCATGGAAGAGATCGCCCGCCTCGGGCTGGGGCTGCGCACCGCGCTGCAGCAGGACGATCGCAACATCAACGACTGGATGATGCTGGGGCGGGTCGGTATGGCGCTGAACAACGCCACCACCGCTACGCAGGCGTTTGCCCATGCTTATCAATTGGATCCGAATAGTCTGGAAGTGCGGCTCGGCTATGCTGAGGTCTTGACGCGCTCCAACGATCCGGAGGATAACAAGCAGGCGACGCAGCTGTTGCGGCGTATGATCGCGGAAAATCACGGCGATCCGCGGGTGCTGAGCCTGCTGGCATTCAATGCCTTCGAACAGGGCGACTTTAAGCAGGCGATAGGCGCCTGGCAGGTGATGCTGCAGCTGCTGCCGGCCAACGATCCGCGCGCGGAAGTGATAAAGCGCAGCATTGCACAAGCAAAAGCCCAGGCCGGCGGAGAAACTGTTAAACTGAATGTGGCCGTTTCGCTGTCACCGCAGGCGGCGAAAGCCCTGCCGACGCAGGGGACGCTGGTCATCTCGGTTACCGACGGCGTCAGCCCGGTGCCGGTGGCGGTAAAACAATTGCCGCTGAGCCGTTTTCCGCTGTCTTTCTCTCTGGATGACAGCAACGCCATGATGCCTGAGCGTCTACTCTCGGCACAGCATCAGGTGCAGGTGCGTGTGCGCCTCTCACAGGACGGATTGGCCACGCCGCAGCCGGGAGACTGGTTCGGCGAAAGCTCGCTGCAGACATTCAGCGGTAAAGAGCAGGTTAGCGTTCAGATAAACAAGCAGGTCCCTGAAAAATAAGACCGAACGTGTTTTTATGGAGAAAAATATGAACTTTCGCCTGACTGGGGTGGCATTCGCAACGGTATTACTGGTGGGCTGTGCCAGCGCGCCAGACAAAGATCCGCAAGGGCGTTCCGATCCTTTGGAAGGATTTAACCGGACGATGTTCGACTTCAACTACAACGTCCTGGATCCTTATATCCTGCGCCCGGTCGCGGTGGCCTGGCGCGACTACGTGCCGATGCCGGCGCGTAACGGCATCAGCAACTTCACCTCCAACCTGGAAGAGCCGGCCAGCATGGTCAACGCCTTCCTGAAGGGCGATCCTTACCGCGGGATGATCCACTTCAACCGTTTCTTCCTGAATTCCCTGCTCGGGATGGGCGGCCTTATCGACGTGGCCGGCATGGCCAACCCGAAACTGGCGCGCGAAGAACCGAACCGCTTCGGCAGCACGCTGGGCCATTACGATGTGGGTTACGGCCCGTACGTGATGTTGCCGGGCTACGGCAGCTTCACGCTGCGTGACGAAGGCGGCGATTTTGCGGATACGCTGTATCCGATGCTGAGCTACCTGACCTTCTGGATGTCGGCGGGCAAGTGGGTGGTCGAGGGGATCGAAACCCGCGCCCAGCTGCTGGATTCCGATGGTCTGCTGCGCAACTCTTCCGATCCTTACATCATGGTGCGCGAAGCTTACTTCCAGCGCCACGATTTCATCGCCAACGGCGGCTCGCTCAAGCCGGAAGAGAACCCGAACGCCAAGGCGATTCAGGGCGAGCTGGACGACATCGACTCGCAGTAATCACGGGCGTTACGCCAATGAAAACCCGCCGTCAGGCGGGTTTTTTTATGCCGGCGGCAAGCGACGGGCAAAAAAAAGCGCCCCGTGGGGCGCTTTGGCTTCTTTCTCAAGTGAGATTAGAAGCGGTAGTTGAAGTTGGCACCGTACAGCCAGGCCTTGCCCACCGAGTTGAAGGTGTAAGGGCCTTCGTTGATGGTGACTTTCTGGCCGTGCATGTAGGACACACCGACGTCGACCGACGCGTCTTTGTTGAACGCGTAAGAGGTACCTGCGCTGACCCAGAAGCGGTCCTGATCCGGAATGGAGATGGAACGGTTCTGTGCCGGCACCGGGCTGTCATCGAAGGCGACGCCGCCGCGGAAGGTCCAGTTGTCGTCGTAGAAGTAAGTGGTACCCAGCGCAATGCGGTAGGCATCGCGGAAGCCTTCATGCTTTTGGAACAGGGTCTGGCCGCTGCTGCCGGTGGCTTTCAGCTCCTGGAACTGGCTCCAGCTGGTGTACGCCAGGCTGTAGTGGATGGCCCACTGCGGCGCCACTTTGTTGTAACCGGACAGTTCCCACATTTCCGGCAGGTGCAGATCCAGTGAGCCTGGGATGGTGCTGCCGCTGGTGCCCCACGGCAAACCAACGCCCAGCGCCTGGGTAATTGGGTTGTACTGCGCCGGCAGGCTGCTCTTGTAGTCGCCGTCGAACTTGATTTTCACTTCAGAACGATAGGTGAAGCCGTAGCGGTTGTTTTCGTCCACTTCGTACAGCAGGCCGGCATTCCAGCCGAAGCCCCACTTATCGCCTTTCAGGTGAGAAATCTGGGTATCGCCAGGGATCTGAGCGATCATCCCGGCTTGCTGAGGCGTCAATTTACCGGTTTGCAGGCCTTGACCGGCAAGCAGCTTCGGCAGCTCACCGGCGTAGCGTTCCAGTTTGGCTTTGGCGTAGACGGCATCAAAGCCCAGGCCGAAGCTGAAGTGTTGATCCAGGCGGTAAGCGCCGCTCAGGTTCAGGTTCAGCGTTTGCAGATCGGTTTTACCGCCGTAAGCGCCCGCGGTGTAGCCGTTATTGAATTCGGTCGCTAAACCGAAGTTGCTGGTGACCGAGCCGCCTACGGCGAACTGATCGTTAATCGGGTGAACATAATGCAGGTTCGGCACCCAGGCGGTTGGCGCGATGTTTTTCGCATCCAGACTGGCGCCGGAAGGGGATTTGCCGGTGATGTCTACGTCCGGATCGATGAAGACCGCGCCGATGGAGAGTTCCGGGCGGGTATACATCATCAGCAACGCCGGGTTGCGGCTCGCGGAGGCCGCCGTATCGGCCATGGCGCCTTCGCCAGAATACGAACGTCCTAAACCAGCTGATGAGAACTCATTCAGCTGGAATCCTGCGGCAGACACGTTTGAAGAAATAATTGCCACTGCAGCTGCGAGAGCTGATTTAGTCAATAGGTTTTTCTGGCTCATGACCAAAACCTCATTATGTGTTTATTATTTAAACTATGTTACACAAGGTAACAAGGAGCGCGGGATTGTAGGGTCCGTTATCGTTCAGACAAATCAGACCAGTGGCTGAAGTATAGGTCTGACCTGTGAAATTGTTGCAAGTTTGTTTTTGAAATATTTCCAACCTGATATCAAAAAAGAGATCTGCTTAACAAAAAGCCGGCGGTAAATAACAAAATTCTTACCATTCCTTAGCAGACGCTCATTTTTATTTGTGATTTCCATCACTTAAAACACCCAGTAAAAGTAAGTGCTAGTGATTGCCGGCGCGGAAGCGTAAAATACCTGCAGAATTTTGTGGCTTTGTGCCGGTGAGTAAAACGGCAATTTGGGCTGATAACCGAGGCCCTTGAGGAGAACCAATCATGTCAGATGCAATTAATAAATGCAGCGCCCAGGAAACCGCCGCGTGTTGCTGCGTGGATGTCGGCACCGTGATGGATAACACCGATTGCACCGCATCCTACAGTCAGGTGTTCAGCAATCAACAAGATGCAGAAGCCATGCTGGCCGCCCTGAGCGAAAAGGCGCGCGCGGTAGAATCCGACCCTTGTGACATCAGCAGTAGCATTAAACCGGTTGACGGCGGCGTGCAGTTGGAGGCCGATTTCACCTTCGCCTGCCAGGCGGAAACCCTGATCTTCCAGCTCGGCCTGCGTTAATCCCCGCTTTCCCCCCGGCGCCGCCTGCCGCGCGTCGGGGATTGTCTTCCCTACATCGCCCCCCGATAGAAAGTGCGCCTGCTCGCAGTTTTGATCTCTGCCGGTTTGCCAAATGTAACCGTTTGGTTAACAATGACCTCATCAGGTCAGACCTCTTTCTGCCCATTGCGCTGACGTTATTTTCTTCAGGAGCATTTATGAGTAAGGCACTGCCGTTGGTGACCCGTCATGGTGACCGCATTGCGATTGTGAATGGACTGCGTACCCCCTTTGCCAAACAGGCGACTGCCTATCACGGCATTCCGGCGGTGGATTTAGGGAAAACGGCGGTGAGCGAGCTGTTGGCGCGCAGCGGTATCGATCCGCAGCTTATCGAACAGCTGGTGTTTGGCCAGGTGGTGCAAATGCCCGAGGCGCCGAACATCGCGCGTGAAATCGTGCTGGGCACCGGCATGAGCGTCCATACCGACGCCTACAGCGTGTCGCGCGCCTGTGCTACCAGCTTCCAGGCGATCGCCAACGTGGCGGAGAGCATCATGGCCGGCAGCATCAGCGTCGGCATCGCCGGCGGGGCGGACTCTTCTTCCGTCTTGCCGATTGGCGTCAGCAAGGCGTTGGCGCGCACGTTGGTGGACGTCAACAAGGCGCGCACGCTGTCGCAGCGTCTCAAGCTGTTCAGCCGGCTGAAATTCCGCGATCTGATGCCGGTGCCGCCTGCGGTGGCGGAGTATTCCACCGGGCTGCGCATGGGCGATACCGCCGAGCAGATGGCGAAGAGCCACGGCATCACCCGCGAGGCGCAGGATGCGCTGGCGCACCGTTCCCACGAGCTGGCGGCCAAGGCCTGGCAGCAGGGGTGGCTGCGCGATGAGGTGATGACCGCCTACGTACCGCCTTACCGCGCGCAGCTTTCTGAAGACAACAACATCCGTAAAGACTCCAGCCTGGCGTCCTACGCCAAGCTGAAGCCGGCGTTCGATCGCAAGCACGGCAGCGTTACCGCGGCCAACAGCACGCCGCTGACCGACGGCGCGGCGGCGGTGCTGATGATGAGCGAGTCGCGCGCCAAAGAGCTGGGGTTGCAGCCGCTGGGCTATTTGCGCAGCTTCGCCTTCGCCGCCATCGACGTGTGGGAAGACATGCTGCTGGGGCCTTCCTACGCCACGCCGCTGGCGCTGGATCGCGCCGGTATCGGCCTGGCCGATCTGACGCTCATCGACATGCATGAAGCCTTCGCCGCGCAAACGCTGGCTAACCTGAAGATGTTCGCCAGCGAAGAGTTCGCCCGCGAGAAGCTTGGCCGCAGCCAGGCGATCGGCGAGGTGGACATGGACAAATTCAACGTCCTGGGCGGTTCCATCGCCTATGGCCACCCGTTCGCCGCCACCGGCGCGCGCATGATCACCCAGACGCTGCATGAGCTGAAACGCCGCGGCGGCGGGCTGGGCCTGACCACCGCCTGCGCCGCCGGCGGGTTAGGGGCCGCGATGATCGTGGAGGTGGAATGATGAGCTTTGAAAACGCATTGCATGAACAGCGCGCCAAACCGTCGGCCTTTCAGCTGACGATTCGCCCCGACAACATCGGCGTGATCACCATCGACGTACCGGGCGACAAGGTGAACACGCTCAAGGCCGAGTTCGTCGAACAGGTGAACGACGTGCTGATCCGGGCGCAACAGCATACCGCGCTGGAAGGGCTGGTGATCGTTTCCGGCAAGCCGGACTCGTTTATCGCCGGCGCCGACATCACCATGATCGCCGCCTGCACCAGCGCCAAAGAGGCGGAAACGCTGGCCAAGAAAGGGCAGAGCACGCTGGCGCAGATCGCCGCGTTCCCGGTGCCGGTGGTGGCGGCCATTCACGGCGCCTGCCTGGGCGGTGGGCTGGAACTGGCGCTGGCCTGCCACGGCCGCGTCTGTTCGCTCGATGACAAAACCGCGCTCGGGCTGCCGGAAGTGCAGCTGGGCCTGCTGCCGGGCTCCGGCGGTACGCAGCGCCTACCGCGCCTGGTCGGCGCCGCCAAGGCGTTGGACATGATCCTGACCGGCAAGCACATTCGCGCCCGCCAGGCGCTGCGCATGGGGTTGGTGGACGACGCCGTGCCGCAGTCGATTCTGTTGCAGACCGCTATCGAGCGGGTGAAACAGGGCTGGAAACATCAGCGCGAGCTGCCGTGGCAGGATCGCCTGCTCAACGGCCCGCTGGGCAAAAATCTGCTGTTCAGCATCGTGCGCAAGAAAACGTTGGCGAAAACCCACGGCAACTACCCGGCGGCGGAGCGCATCATTCAGGTGGTGCGCTCCGGGCTGGATCACGGCAGCGCCAGCGGTTATGAGGCCGAAGCGCGCGCCTTCGGCGAACTGGCGATGACGCCGCAGTCGGCGGCGCTGCGCAGCCTGTTCTTCGCCTCCACCGCGCTGAAAAAAGAGCGGGGCGGCAATGCTCAGCCGCGCGCCCTGCACCGCGTCGGCATTCTCGGCGGCGGTCTGATGGGCGGCGGCATCGCCTGCGTCACCGCCACCCGCGGCGGTTTGCCGGTTCGTATCAAAGACATCAATGAAACCGGCATCAATCACGCGCTGAAATACAGCTGGGACGTGCTCGGCAAGCGGGTGCGCAGCAAGCGCATGCGCCCGGCCGAGCGGCAAAAACAGATGATGCTGATCTCCGGCTCTACCGATTACACCGGCTTTGAACAGGTGGATATCGTGGTCGAGGCGGTGTTTGAAGATTTGGCGCTGAAGCAGCAGATGGTGGCCGAGGTCGAAGCAAACTGCGCGACGCATACCGTGTTCGCCTCCAATACCTCCTCGCTGCCTATCGGCCGCATCGCCGAAAAAGCCCAGCGGCCGCAGCAGGTGATCGGCCTGCACTACTTCAGCCCGGTGGACAAGATGCCGCTGGTGGAAGTGATCCCGCACGCCGGCACCAGTGAAGAGACCATCGCCACCACCGTGGCGTTGGCGCACAAGCAGGGCAAGACCGCCATCGTGGTGGGCGACAGCGCCGGTTTTTACGTCAACCGCATCTTGGCGCCGTACATCAACGAAGCGGCGCGCTGCCTGCTGGAAGGCGAGCCGATTGAGTCGCTGGACAAGGCGCTGGTGGACTTCGGTTTCCCGGTCGGCCCGATCACCCTGCTGGATGAAGTGGGCATCGACGTCGGCACCAAGATCATCCCGGTACTGGTCGAGGCGCTGGGGCCGCGCTTCGCTGCGCCGGCTGCGTTCGATGCGGTGCTGAAAGACGGGCGCAAAGGGCGCAAGAACGGCCGCGGCTTCTATCTCTACCCGAGCGAAGGGCAGCAGCGGCAGCGGCGCAAACGTGCGGATACCTCATTGTATACGCTGCTCGGCGTCACGCCGAAGGCGCACATGCTGCCGGCGACCGTCGCTCAACGCTGCGTGATGATGATGCTGAACGAAGCGGCGCGCTGCCTGGACGAAGGCGTGATCCGCAGCGCGCGCGACGGCGACGTCGGCGCAGTGTTCGGCATCGGCTTCCCGCCGTTCCTCGGTGGCCCGTTCCGCTATATGGACGAGCTCGGCGCCGAGAAAGTGGTGAAGACGCTGGACTACCTGCGTCAGCAGCACGGCGAACACTTCGCCCCGTGCGAACGCTTGCAGCGCATGGCGCAGCAGGGCGAGCGCTTTTACCCGCTGGGGAGCTGAACGCAGGGCGGCCCGATTTGCACTATAGTTGCAACAGGGCCGCGTTGTGATCGCCATCACTCCTTGCAACAGCGTCAGCCGGTGAGGCTGTACAGCGAGGCGGAGGCAGCGGTAAGTTAGCTTGACCGCCATCAATAAATTTCATGGCGGCAAGGTTAAAATTTAACCCGTTGAATTGATTGTTCTGTGAGCAATCTAGGTTTGCCCGGGGAGGATTGCTGTAAAAAACAGCGTTTTCTTTACGCAAACTTTCAGGCAAAATGCCCGGCCGCCATAAAGAGACGGCGCGTTATCGTTTTAAAGCTTTGGCTTTGGGTTGTAAAACTCGGCGGTACAGCACGCACGGCGTTTCTGTATAGCGTTACTTTGTCAACAACAGCGGTGCAATATGCAAGTTTTGATTATGCGTCACGGAGAGGCGGCGCTCGAGGCAGCCAGCGATGCGGTAAGGCCCCTTACCCTATGCGGCCGCGACGAGTCCCGTCAGATGGCGGCCTGGTTGAACACCAAGTCTGTAGATATTGAACGCGTGCTGGTCAGCCCCTACCTGCGGGCCGAACAGACGCTGGCGACGGTGCGTGAAGCCTTGACGCTGCCGGAGGGCGAAGAAGTGCTGCCTGAGCTGACGCCGGGCGGCAACGCCGAACAGGTCGGCAGCTATCTGCAGGCGCTGGCGATGCAAGGGGTGAGCTCGGTGCTGATCGTGTCGCACCTGCCGCTGGTGGGCTATCTGGTGGCCGAACTGTGCCCGGGCGAGTGCCCGCCGATGTTTGCGACCTCGGCGATTGCCAACGTCGATCTGCCGGCGGACGGCAGTTACGGCAAGTTTGAATGGCAGGTCAGCCCGTCGCAGGTGATGGCCAAAGTGTGAGCCGCGGATGCGGTGCGGAATAAACTCAGGGCGATGTCTGACATCGCCCTGAGTCGTTTCTGCGGGTCTACTCGGCCAGCTCCACCAACAGCAGGATGGCGGCGTTGCCGCCCCATTCCTTCGGCGCCTGGTGGAACGCCAGCACGTCGGGATGCTGCGCCAGCCACAGCGGCGTTTGCTGTTTGAGAATGTGCTTGCCGTGCCCGTGCATCACGCAGGCGCAGTGCACGTGTTCGCGTTTGCAGGCGGCGATCAGCGCCCCCAGCTCCTGCTTGGCCTGCAGCTGGGTCAGGCCGTGCAAATCGAGAAACAGCTCCGGCGAATAATCGCCGCGTCGCAGCTTCTTCAGCTCATACGGGCTGCTGCCGGGGCGCACGTAGCGCGTCGGGCCTTCTTCTTCCAGCTGCGGCTGATACTCATCTGAAAAATAATAGCTGGCATCGACCTGCTCCTGCAGCAGCCGCTGCGGGGCAATCTGTTTGACCTTGGGTTTCGGCGGGCGGTGGACGATGGTGTCCTGGCGCAGCTTTTTCGCGCCCGCCACCGACTCTCTGAAGAGCTGTTGTTCGTCTTTGCTCAGAGGGGGCTTGTTCTTCATGCTTCATTCACCGGAAATCGTTTATTTCGCTAGTTTACCTTGTGAATGAGCGCTGTCGACGCAAAACTCGGGCCAGAGTGAAAAGCGCGAGGGGCAAGCGTGATTTGTCGCGGGCTTCATGGCAAACTATGCGGCTAAATCATGAAACACAGCGCCTGCCGGAGGGCAAATTGGACAAAATTTTCGTCGACGAAGCAGTGAACGAACTGCACACCATTCAAGATATGCTGCGCTGGACGGTAAGCCGTTTCAACGCCGCCAATATCTACTATGGTCACGGAACCGATAATCCGTGGGACGAAGCGGTGCAATTGGTGCTGCCAAGCCTGTTCCTGCCGTTGGATATTCCGGAGGACATGCACACCGCCCGTCTGACCTCCAGCGAGCGCCATCGCATCGTTGAGCGCGTGATCCGCCGCGTCAACGAGCGCATCCCGGTCGCCTACCTGACCAACAAGGCCTGGTTCTGCGGCATGGAATTCTACGTCGACGAGCGCGTGCTGGTGCCGCGTTCGCCGATCGGCGAGCTGATCAACGATCGCTTCAGCGCGCTGATCCCACACCCGCCACGCCATATCCTCGACATGTGCACCGGCAGCGGCTGTATCGCCATCGCCTGCGGCTACGCTTTCCCGGAGGCGGAAGTGGACGCGGTGGACATCTCCAGTGAGGTGCTGGCGGTGACCGAGCGCAACATTCAGGCGCACGGCGTCGAACACCAGGTGATCCCGATCCGTTCCGATCTGTTCCGCGACGTTCCCGCGATCCAGTACGATCTGATCGTCACCAACCCGCCGTACGTCGATGCGGAAGACATGTCCGATCTGCCGCAGGAGTTCCGCTTTGAGCCGGAGCTGGGCCTGGCGGCGGGCAGCGACGGCCTGAAGCTGGTGCGCCGCATCCTGGCCTGCGCGCCGGACTACCTGACCGACGACGGCGTGCTGATTTGTGAAGTGGGTAACAGCATGGTGCACCTGATGGATCAATATCCGGACATTCCGTTCACCTGGCTGGAGTTCGAAAACGGCGGCGACGGCGTGTTCATGCTGACCAAACAGCAGCTGGTGGATTGCAAGGAACACTTCAGCCTCTACCGCAGCTAAACCGCATTTCCAGGGCCCGCACGGCGGGCCTCATAACAATAAAAGACTAACGGTAAGGAGCCGTGATGGCAGGAAACAGTATTGGGCAGATTTTCCGCGTCACCACCTTCGGTGAATCTCACGGGGTGGCGCTGGGTTGTATCGTCGACGGCGTGCCGCCCGGCATTCCGCTCACCGAAGCCGATTTGCAACACGATCTGGACCGCCGTCGTCCGGGCACCTCGCGTTACACCACCCAACGTCGCGAACCGGATCAGGTACGCATTCTCTCCGGCGTATTCGAAGGCGTGACCACCGGCACCAGCATCGGTTTGATCATTGAGAACACCGATCAGCGCTCGCAAGACTACAGCGCCATCAAAGACGTGTTCCGTCCCGGGCATGCCGACTACACCTACGAACAGAAATACGGCCTGCGCGACTATCGCGGCGGTGGCCGTTCTTCGGCGCGTGAAACCGCCATGCGCGTCGCGGCGGGCGCTATCGCCAAGAAATACCTGCAGCAGAAGTTCGGCGTGCAGGTACGCGGCTATCTGGCGCAGATCGGCGACGTGACCTGCGAGCTGAAAGACTGGGATCAGGTCGAGCAGAACCCGTTCTTCTGTCCGGATCCGGACAAGCTGAAAGCGCTGGACGAACTGATGCGCGCGCTGAAAAAAGAGGGCGACTCCATCGGCGCCAAGGTCAGCGTGATCGCAGAAAACGTGCCGGTTGGCCTGGGCGAGCCGGTATTTGACCGCCTCGACGCCGATCTGGCGCACGCGCTGATGAGCATCAACGCGGTGAAAGGCGTGGAGATCGGCGACGGATTCGCCGTGGTGACCAAACGAGGCAGCGAAAACCGCGATGAAATCACCCCGGAAGGCTTCCAGAGCAACCATGCCGGCGGCATTCTCGGCGGCATCAGCAGCGGCCAACCGGTGGTGGCGCATCTGGCGCTGAAGCCGACCTCCAGCATCATGGTGCCGGGCCGCACCATCAATCGCCAGGGCGAAGCGGTGGAAATGGTCACCCGCGGTCGCCACGATCCGTGCGTGGGTATCCGCGCCGTGCCGATCGCCGAAGCGATGATGGCGATCGTGCTGATGGATCACCTGCTGCGCCAGCGTGCGCAAAACGGTGATGTGGTTTCCGACGTGCCTCGCTGGTAATCGCCATGAAAAACTGGATGTTGGGCCTGGTGGCCCTGACGGCCTCCGCCTCCGCCATGGCGCTGACGCCGTGGCAGAAAATCGATCACCCGGTGGCCGGCGCGCCACAGGCGGTGGGCGGTTTCGCCAACGGCTGCATCATCGGCGCGCAGCCGTTGCCGCTGAACTCACCGAACTACCAGGTGATGCGTACCGACCAGCGCCGCTATTTCGGCCACCCGGATCTGCTGGCGTTTATTCAGCGCCTCAGCAGCCAGGCGAACCAGAAAGCGCTGGGCACGGTGCTGATCGGCGACATGGCGATGCCGGCCGGCGGCCGCTTCAGCAGCGGCCACGCCAGCCACCAGTCGGGGCTCGACGTCGACATCTGGCTGCAGCTGCCGCGCCAACGCTGGAGCGCGCAGCAATTGCTGAAACCACAGCCGATCGACCTGGTATCAGGGGACGGCAAACAGGTGGTGGCCAGCCAATGGCAGCCGCAAATTGAGTCGCTGATCAAGCTGGCGGCGCAGGACGCGGAGGTGACGCGCATCTTCGTCAACCCGGCGATCAAGCAGCGCCTGTGCCTGGATGCCGGCGCCGATCGCGCCTGGCTGCACAAGGTGCGCCCGTGGTTCGGCCATCGTGCGCACATGCACGTGCGCCTGCGCTGCCCGGCCGGCAGCCTGGAGTGCCAGGAGCAGGATACGCCGCCGCCGGGTGACGGCTGCGGCGCCGAACTGGCGAGCTGGTTCGTGCCGCATCAGCCTAACGCCAAGCCGGGCAAATCCGTGCCGCCGCCGTTACCGCCGACCTGTCAGGCATTGCTGGATCACCATTTCTCAGCGGAATAACACATGGACTGGTTTGTCATTGGCCCCGAGATGCTCGGGGTGTTGTTTGCGGTAGCGCTGCTGGCGGGGTTTATCGACTCCATCGCCGGCGGCGGTGGGTTGCTGACGGTACCGGCCCTGCTGGCGGTGGGGGTTCCCCCGGCGCAGGCGCTGGCCACCAACAAACTGCAGTCGGTCGGCGGCTCCTTCTCCGCCAGCCTGTACTTTATTCGTCGGCGCGCGGTGAACCTCAACGACCAAAAGCTGACGATATTTCTGACGCTGATCGGTTCGATCGCCGGCGCCATTCTGGTGCAGCATATGCGCGCCGATTTGCTGCGGCAGATGTTGCCGTTGCTGGTGATCGGCATCGGCCTCTATTTCCTGCTGATGCCGCGGCTGGGTGAGGAAGATCGTCAACGCCGCCTCGGGGCCTTGCCGTTTGGGCTGGTGGCCGGCGGTTGCGTCGGGTTTTACGACGGTTTCTTCGGCCCCGGCGCCGGGTCTTTCTACGCGTTGGCCTATGTGACGCTGTGCGGTTTTAACCTCGCCAAGTCTACGGCGCATGCCAAGGTGCTGAACTTCACCTCCAACGTCGGCGGGTTGGCGCTGTTCATCATCGGCGGCAAGGTGGTGTGGAGCATCGGTCTGGTGATGCTGGTGGGGCAGGTGCTGGGGGCGCGTTTGGGCGCGCACATGGTGCTGACCCGCGGGCAGAAGCTGATTCGGCCGATGATCGTGATCGTCTCGCTGGTGATGAGCCTCAAGCTGCTGTACGACAATCACGGCCCGGAAATTCAGCAGTGGTTGACCGCCTTGGTACACGGTTAAAGATGAAGAGGGGGCGTTGCTTACGCACCCTGTCTTATCGGGTATAATGGCCTCTTTATTTTTGTGGTTATAGAGTTTCTATGTCAGACATGCAGACCCGTCATCGTTATGAACAGCTGATCGAGATCTTCAATCAGTGCTTCAGCGATGACTACAATACCCGCCTGGTGAAGGGCGACGACGAGCCTATCTACCTGCCGGCCGACGACGAACTGCCGTATCACCGCATCGTGTTTGCCCATGGCTTCTACGCCAGCGGCCTGCACGAAATCTCGCACTGGTGCATCGCCGGCGAAGCGCGCCGCCAGCTGGTGGACTTCGGTTACTGGTATTGCCCGGACGGGCGCGACGCGCAAACCCAGAGTGAATTCGAAGCGGTAGAGATCAAACCGCAGGCGCTGGAATGGATGTTCTGCGTGGCGGCCGGTTTCCCGTTCAACGTCAGCTGCGACAACCTGAACGGCGACTGCGAGCCGGATCGTATCGCGTTCCAGCGCAAGGTGCGCGCCCGGGTATTGGCGCTGCTGGAGCAGGGAATACCCACACGGCCTGCGCGCTTTATTCAGGCGTTGCAATCGTTCTACAATACGCCACCGTTGGCGGCCGAGCATTTTCCGTACCCGGAAGATCTCAACTGACGCCACAGCCCGCTATTTAATGAGGAAATTTGATGATCGCAGAATTCGAAGCGCGCATTTTGGCGCTGATTGATGACATGGTAGAGCACGCCAGCGATGATGAACTGTTTGCCGGTGGCTACCTGCGCGGTCATCTGACGCTGGCGGTGGCCGAAGCGGAAGAGCAGGGTGAGCACACTGCCGAAGCGCTGAAAGCGCGGGTGGAAGAGAGCCTGCATAAGGCGATCGCCGCCGGGGAACTCTCGCCGCCGGATCAGATCTTGGTGCGCGGCATGTGGGAAAACCTCTATCAGGCCGCCACGCCTGCCGCTTGACCGCCATGCCGGGGCGCATCACCGCGCCCCTCATTCATGAATTAAACCGCACGCCCTTTCAGCAGCTTTCGTATCCACATCCGATTCGGATTCAACGCCGCCAGCAGGCGTGCATCGCCCGGCAACGGTTCGCCGAACAGCTGCGCCGCCAGAATTTCCGCCGCCAGCGGCGCCGAGCACAGCCCGCGCGATCCCAACCCGCCGATAGCGAACAGGCCGGGATAGACCGGCGCCTCGGCGACGGTTTCGCCACGCTGGTTCTGCCGCTGCAAATCCTGATACTGCGTCACCGTGGCCTGATAGTCCGGCAGCGCGCCGACCATCGGCAGATGATCGCGGGTGGCGCTGCGCACGCCGCAGCGCGCCTGATGAGCGCTGACGTCCACCTGCTGTGGCCAGGCCTGTTCCGGCAGGCAGCGCAGCAGGCGCTCGCGGTTTTCCTGTTGCTCCTGCTCGCGGTAGTCGGTGGCGGTGTCGCCACGCTGGTAGCTGGCGCCGATGCAGTGTTGGCCGTTGTTGGCATTGACCGGCGTCAGGTAGCCGTCGTAGCACAAGACCTGTTTCAACTGACCGAGGGCCGGCGAGCTTGGAATGTGCGACACCTGCCCGCGCACCGAGTACAGCGGCAGGACTTGCGTCGGCGCCAGCTCGGCCAACCGGTGCCCGTTGGCCAGGATCACCGTCGCATGGCGGTGGCTTTCGCCGTGGGCGAAGTCGATACGCCAGCCGTTTTCTTCACGCGCCAGCGCCTGCGCGTCGTGCCGGTAGCGGCAGACCAGACCCTGCCGCTGCGCCAGCGCGAGAGCGCCGCGCGTCAGCTCGGCCGGGCAGAGCCAGCCGCCCTGCGGGTAGGTGATGCCGCCAAAGCCGGTATCGACGCCGCACAGTTCGCTGAGCGTCTTGCGGTCGGCCGCCATCGCCATCGCCGGCGGCCAGTCGGTTTTCAGCATATTGGCGATCTTGGCCCCGCTCTTTTCGTCGTAGGCCAGCTGGCTGACGCCGCACCACTGGTGATCAAAGGTGACGCCTTGTTGCAAGAGGGTGTCGTATTGACGACGGGCGAAGGGAAACGCGGCGCTGAAGAAACTCTCCAGCGCGTCGCCGCTGCCGTTCAGCAGAGGATAAATCGCCCCCTGGCGGTTGCCGGAAGCGCCCTCGGCCGCCTGCTCGTCGGCGCAGTACAGCGTGACGCTGGCGCCGCGCCGCAATAAGGCCAACGCGGTGAGCGCGCTGGCGACGCCACCGCCGATCAGGGCGATGTCGGCGGTGTTGTCCGCCGCCGGACGCCGATACCAGGGCGCCGGGTGGGGTGTAGGCTGCGTATCGGCCGGCAGACCGCCGGCGAGCATCTCACGTTTTTGGCCGAAGCCTTTGCAACGGTTGACCTGAAACCCGGCCTGTTGCAAGCCGCGGCGCACGAAGCCGGCGGCGGTAAAGGTGGCGAAGCTGCCTTCCGGCCGGGCGAAACGCGCCATGGCGGCGAACAGTTGCTCGGTCCACATGTCGGGATTTTTGGCCGGTGCGAAGCCGTCGAGGAACCAGGCGTCGACCTGGTTATTCATGCTGGCGTCGAACTGAGGCAGCAGTTCGTTGACGTCGCCGAACCACAGATCGAGCGTAATGCGGCCTTCGGCCAACAGCAGACGATGGCAGCCCGGCAGCGGCAGCGGCCATTGGGCGCGCAGCTCGTCGGCATAGGGAGCCAGCTCCGGCCAGCGCGCATGCGCCGCCGCCAAATCGGCCTGCTGCAGGGGGAATTTTTCAAAGCTGATAAAGTGCAGGCGTTGCAGTGCAGCGTCCGGCTCGGCCTGGCGGAAGCCCGCGAAGGCCTGCCACAGCGTAAGGAAATTGAGCCCGGTGCCGAATCCGGTCTCCGCCACCACTAACAGCGGGCGCGGGTGAGTGGCGAAACGCTGCGGCAGCCGGTTGCCGTGCAGGAAGACATAGCGGGTTTCTTCCAGCCCATCCTGATTGGAAAAATAGACGTCATCAAACTGTTTCGAAACAGGTGTACCCTGTTCGTTCCAGGTTAGCGTTGCGGTTTGGATGGGGGCGTGGTTCACGGTCAATAGCTCGAAATTCAAGGGATGCCGCGAATTCTAACGGCGCTGGCGCCCTGGCGCAAACTGGACAACAATAAAGCTGAAAAACGCTGATCGGACTTGTTCGGCTTACATCTGTACGCTAAAGTGCGATGCAAAATCCCGTAGGTAAATAGTGGAAGAGGTATTGAATGAAACGTGCAGTGATTACTGGCCTGGGAGTTGTCTCCAGCATTGGTAATAACCAGCAGGAGGTCCTGGCGAGCCTGCAGGAAGGACGTTCTGGGATCACTTTCTCCCAGGAACTGAAAGATTCCGGCATGCGTAGTCACGTATGGGGGCAAGTTAAGCTCGACACGACCGGCCTGATCGACCGCAAGGCGGTGCGTTTCATGAGCGATGCTTCCATCTATGCCTTCCTGGCGATGCAAGAAGCGATCGCTTCTTCCGGCCTGAAGGAAGAAGAGTATCAAAACAACCCGCGCGTGGGCCTGATCGCCGGTTCCGGCGGCGGTTCTCCGCGCTTCCAGGTATTCGGCGCCGATGCGATGCGCAGCCCGCGCGGCCTGAAAGCGGTTGGCCCGTACGTGGTCACCAAAGCCATGGCCTCCGGTGTTTCCGCCTGCCTGGCGACGCCGTTCAAAATCCACGGCGTAAACTACTCCATCAGCTCCGCTTGCGCGACCTCTGCACACTGCATCGGTAACGCGGTTGAGCAAATCCAGCTGGGCAAACAGGACATCGTGTTCGCCGGCGGCGGCGAAGAGCTGTGCTGGGAAATGGCCTGCGAGTTCGACGCGATGGGCGCGCTGTCCACCAAGTACAATGACACGCCGGAAAAAGCCTCCCGCACCTACGACGCCGATCGTGACGGTTTCGTCATCGCCGGCGGCGGCGGTATGGTCGTGGTTGAAGAACTGGAGCACGCGCTGGCGCGCGGTGCGCACATCTACGCAGAAATCGTTGGCTACGGCGCAACGTCCGACGGCGCCGACATGGTTGCGCCATCGGGCGAAGGCGCGGTGCGCTGCATGAAGATGGCGATGCAGGATCTGGATGCGCCTATCGACTACATCAACGTGCACGGCACCTCCACGCCGGTAGGCGACGTGAAAGAGCTGGGCGCGATTCGTGAAGTGTTCGGCGACAATACCCCGGCTATCTCCTCCACCAAGGCGATGACCGGTCACTCGCTGGGCGCCGCAGGCGTGCAGGAAGCGATCTACAGCCTGCTGATGCTGGAGCACGGCTTTATCGCGCCGAGCATCAACATCGAAACCCTGGATGAGCAGGCGGCCGGCATGAACATCGTGACTCAGCCGACTCAGCGCGAGCTGACCACCGTGATGTCCAACAGCTTCGGCTTCGGCGGCACCAACGCCACCCTGGTGATGCGCAAACTGGCAAAATAATTCCGCCTGAGCTTCATCTCTCCATCAAGCCCGCGTTTTCGCGGGCTTTTTACCGTTCAAAGCCCGCCGGGCGAGCGCTCGGAGTTTTCCCAAATCACATCCCCTGACACATCATTACCTCGCCATTACACGCGTTGGGCATACAATAGCCAGGTAGCGTGATTATCGCTCGGCGTGGCTTTCTAAAGTGATCGAACATTGAGGCAAGAAGTATGAAAAAGTTAATTGCGGTTGGGTTACTGTCGGCCGTGTTGGCCGGATGCGCCACCGATTCTCCCTGCGTTCCGGTCTACGATGACCAGGGGCGTCTGGTGCACACCAACACCTGCATGAAGGGCACCACTCAGGATAACTGGGAAACCGCGGGCGCGATCGCCGGCGGCGCGGCGGCAGTGGCCGGTCTGACCCTCGGCATCATCGCGCTGACCAAGTGATCGGCGCGGCGCCTGCGGGCGCATGCAACCAGCCCGGCCATTGCGTGCCGGGCTTTTTTATTTCACTGCACCAAAAACGCCTTGAACTGCGGTGTCATCACGGCGCTAAAGCCGTCGTCGGTTTTGCTGATCAGGTAGACCGCCAGCCCTTTCTCTTCGGCAAGTTTCAACGCTTTCTCCGTGCCCAGCACCATCAGGCCGGTATCCCAACCGTCGGCCTCGAGCGCGGTAGGGGCGATCACCGTGGCGGAAACCAGTCGGTGGTTGATCGGCCTGCCGGTGGTCGGATCGATGACATGGGAGTAGCGCTGGCCGTTTTGTTCAAAGTAGTTGCGGTAGCTGCCGGCGGTGCTGATGCCGTAACCGTGCAGATCCACCAGCGCCTGCATCGCGTTTTCACGGTCGGTCGGCTTTTGGATCGCCACTCGCCAGGGTTTGCCCTGGCCGTTGACGCCGCGTGAAGAGACCGCGCCGCCGACCGATACCAGGTAGTTGGTAATGCCGTTGCGGTTCATCAGGCGCACCAGTTCATCGGCACCGTAGCCTTCGCCCAGCGTCGAGAGATCGACATACATGTCCGGCAGATCTTTTTGCAGCCACTCCCCGCGATTGTCGCTGATAAGCTTCAGGTGCTGCAGGCCGATGCGCTGCTTCGCCGCGTCGATCTGCGCCTGTTCCGGCACCTTGACCGGATGCTTGTCGGGGCCGAATCCCCACAGGTTCACCAGTGGGCCGACGGTGATGTCCATGGCGCCACCGGTATCGCGGCCGATGCGCTGGGCCATCAGCACGATGTCCGCCATGCCGCGCGGGATCGGCTGCGGTTCGAGGCTGGCGCTACGGTTAAATTGCGACAGCACCGAGTCGGCGCGGTAGGTGGAGATATCGTCGTTGGCCCGTTCGAGCACCGCGTCGATCTGCCGCTGCAGTTCTTGCTTGCCGATCGCGACGTCACCGCTGACTTTAACGCTGTAGAAGGTGCCCATGGTCTTGCCGTCGATATCGATTTGCGGGCGGGAGGAGGCATCGTCGCAGGCGGCGAGCAGGGCGCATAAGGCGCTGAGCAACGCCCCTTTGGCGAACAGGGAAGCCATAACATGTCCTTTGAAAACGAGAAAGCCGCTACAAATAAAGTAAAGCGCGGCAAATGGAAAGCGGATAAAGGTAAAATAGCATTTTGCTGGCGTTGCGGCTGCGCCTGAGCTAACGTCTCGCTCATGCTTCTTGCTGAGGTTTCAAGCTGCCACCATGAGTTCAACCGCCATTTCCCGGCTTATCCATCCCTTTGTCAAAGACCGTTTCCTGCATGCGCTGTTGTTGGCCGGCGTAGCGATGTTCGCCTTTCATCCGCAGCCGATGGCGGCGCTGGGCGGGTTTATCGACGGCCGCACCCTCATTACTCTGTTGGGGCTGATGCTGCTGACCAAAGGCGTTGAGGTCAGCGGCTACTTCGACTTCGTTGGCCGCAAGATTATCAACCGGCTGCATAGCGAACGGCGGCTGGCGCTGTTCCTGGTGTTCTCTGCCGCGCTGTTGTCGTCGTTTCTGACCAACGACGTGGCGCTGTTTATCGTCATTCCGCTCACCATCACGCTGAAAAAACTGTCGGCGCTGCCGGTGGGCCGTTTGATCATCTTTCAGGCGCTGGCGGTGAACGCCGGTTCGTTGCTGACGCCGATCGGCAACCCGCAAAATATCCTGCTGTGGAGCCGCTCCGGCCTCTCTTTCCTCGGCTTCATCGGCCAGATGGCGCCGTTTGGCGCCGCGATGATGCTGAGCCTGCTGGCGCTGACCTGGTTCAGCTTCCCGGCGCGCGACATCGTGAAAACGCCGAATACCGAGGGCTACCCCTATCAACGGCCGCTGTTGCTGAGCTGCGTGGGGCTGTATGCGGTCTTCCTGCTGTGCCTGGATATCGGTCTGCCGCTGTATGGGTTGCTGGCGGTGTTCGCCGGCTTTTTATTGCTGGCGCGCCGGGTGCTGTTGCAGATCGACTGGAGCCTGATTTTCGTGTTCGCCGCCATGTTTATCGATGTTGGCCTGTTTACCCGCCTGCCGCCGCTCCAGCCGGCGTTTGCCGCGATCGCCGGGCTCAGCGACGGCGGGGTGTACGCGCTGGGTGTCGGGCTGTCGCAGATCGTCAGCAACGTGCCGGCCACCATTTTGCTGCTCAACTATGTGCCCGCCAGCGCGCAGTTGGCCTATGCGGTTAATGCCGGCGGCTTTGGGTTGGCGGTCGGCTCGCTCGCCAACCTGATTGCGCTGCGCATGGCGGGGGAGCGCAAGATCTGGTTGCGCTTCCACTATTACTCGCTGCCGCTGCTGGCGTGGGCCGCGTTGGTCGGCTGGCTGTTGAGCTAACTCTGATTGCCGCTCTGCCGGGCGGCCAACAGGCAAATGCTGCGGGTCACCTGGTAGGATTTCACAAAGGCGCTGACGGGTAAAAACTCGAAGCGCGAGTGGAAGTTATGCGCGCCGGTGAAGTAATTGGGCGTCAGGATGCCGCGGCTCGAGAGCGCCGCGCCGTCGGTGCCGCCGCGCATCGGGATCACCTTCGGCGGGATGCCGTGGGCGGCAAGGGCGCCAAAGATCAGATCGATGGCGCGCCGATCTTCGCCGATGGCGTTGCTGATGTTGCTGTAGATGTCGCTGATGCTGCAGCTGACGTTGGTGCGTGGATAGCTGGCCGCCACCTGGCGCACCGTCTCCTCAAGGCGGGCTTTGCGTGCCTCGAAGGTGGCGCGATCGAAGTCGCGAATCGACACCTTCAGCGTCGCCTGATTGGCATTGGCGGCCAGATCCGTGAACCAGAAATAGCCCTCGCGCCCGTCGGTGTGTTCCGGGGTATCCTGCACGTCGAATCGGTTGATGATGTCGTTGGCGATGCGTATCGGGTTGATTAACACGTTTTTCGCCGACATCGGGTGGGCGGTTACCCCTTCGATGCGGATCTCCGCCGCCGCCGCGTTGAAATTCTCGTAAACCACTTCACCCAATTCGCAGCAATCGATGGTGTAGGCGAAATCGACGGCGAAACGCTGCAGATCCAGCGCCTTGGCACCGCGCAGGCCGATCTCTTCATCCGGCACGAACGCCACCACGATATCGCCGTGGCGATCGGTGGCGGTCAGGTTGGCCAGCAGCGTCATCACCACGGTGACCGCCGCCTTGTTGTCGGCGCCCAGCACGCTGGTGCCGTCGCTGAACAGGATATCTTCGTTCCGGTAGGGCAGGATCTCCGGGTGCTCGGCGGTGCGCAGCCAGATATCTTGCTCGGCGTTCAGGCATAAATCTTCGCCGGTGAAGCGCAGGCGCTGCGGGCGAATTTCGGGCGACAGGCCGACGTCCACGGTGTCGATATGGGTGATGAAGCCGATGCGCGGCGCGCCGGGTTGGGTGCCGGGCTTGCGGGCGGTGACGGTGGCGTGGTCGTCTATCTGCACGTCGGCCAGGCCGAGCCGGCGCAGCTCTTCCGCCAGCAGCTGCGCCATCTCATGCTGCCCCGGCGTGCTGGGCAGGGTGGTTGCGGCGGCGTCGCTCTGGCTGGTCACCGCCAGGTAGCGGAAGAAACGTTCGGTGAGCTGTTCGGCAATCGGGCTGGTCATCGGAACTCCTCGCGGTTGGCAATCTACCGGTTTTAAAACGAAATCAGCCGTTTGTCCAACGGTGCAATGCGTAAACTGCCAGAATGCGAAGCATCGCGCAGAAACAAAAAATAGCGGTGAAACTAGGAAATCGTCGCAGGTTTCTGCGGCAAAATCGGTGTTAGCTGTGGGCTGGGAAGCGCCTACATAACACTTATCTGTTCCTCAAGGAGAATTCATGCACACCGGTCACGCTCTGCTTATCACCTTACTGTCCCTTGGCCTCTCTCCCAGCGCCTGGTCCTCTGCCGACACCGGGCATGCCAACAGCAACGCCAACAGCCGCGAAGTGGCCAGCGCGCTGGGCGGCCTGAAAAACAAAACCTACGAACTGGAACAGGCGCCGAAGATCCGCGTCGCCAGCTTCAATATCGCCGCCGGCAAGGTCAGCGACATGACCGCCATCGCCAAGGCGATTCGCGCGATGAACGTCGACGTGGTGGCGCTGCAAGAGGTGGATAAGCTCACCGCCCGCAGCGGTCGCGTCGATCAGGCGGCTGAGCTGGCGAAGCTGACCGGCATGCAGGCGGTGTTCGGCCGGGCGATCGACTTCGACGGCGGCGAATATGGCCTGGCGTTTCTGTCCAGGTATCCGCTGCACGACGCCGTGATCTATCCGCTGCCGTCCGGCCAGCGCGAACAGCGCATCGCCTTCAGCGCCAAGGTCGACGTGCCGGAGTTCCCGGCGCCGATCACCCTGTTCAACACTCATCTCGATACCAAGGAAGATCCGACAATGCGCTTGGATCAGGTGCGGGAGCTGAACGATCGCACCATCGAAGTGCGCGGTATCAAGCTGCTGTTCGGCGACATGAACGATGTGCCGGGCAGCGTGACCTGGCTGGAATTGAGCCGCTATTGGAACGACATCATGCCTAACGGGCAGGATGGCCGCAGCTGGCCGGCGGAAAATGCCGAGATCAAGGTGGATTACCTCTTCACCGGCAACGCGCAGCGCTGGCATCTGGACAGCCTGACGGTACCGAACGCCAGCGGCGACTGGAACGGCGTGCATTGGCCGGCGGTGAGCGATCACCTGCCGCTGGTGGCTGAAATGCGTCTGACCGAGCAATAAGCCGGTCGGCATTCCGTTGGGGCCGGGCTAAGCTACGGCAATCTGCGCCAGCCGCTCGACGGCGCTGCGGATCTCGCCCGGCGTCAGGGCCGAAAAGCCCAGCAGCCAGCCGTCGCGCTGCGTCTGCGCCGTCTGGTATTGCGCCGTCAGCCCGGGCGTGAGGATGCCGAGCCGCTGCGCCTGTCGGCTGAGCGCCGCCTCCTGGCCGGGCGGCAGCCAGACGCTGAGCTGCAGGCCGCCGGCGGCGGGAGCGGGCGTGGCGAAGTGGCCGAGTTTTTCGTGAACTTCCGCCAGCAACGCATCGCGCCGGCTGCGGTAGAGCTGGCGCATGTAGCGGATATGCGCGGCAAAGTACCCCTGGCGGATGAATTCGGCGGTGACCGCCTGCATCAGCTGCGCGCTGTGGCCGTCATACACCGTGCGCGCGGTGACGAACGCGTCAACCAGCGTAGGCGGGACGATCAGGTACGCCAACCGCAGCGAAGGGAACAGTGATTTGGAGAAGGTGCCGAGGTACAGCACCCGGCCACGGCGATCCAGGCCCTGCATCGCCGGTATCGGCAGGCCGTCGTAATGAAACTCGCTGTCGTAATCGTCCTCGACGATCCAGGCCTGCTGCCTGTCCGCCAGCGCCAGCAGCGCCAAGCGGCGTGCCAGGCTGAGCGCTGCGCCGGTTGGGTATTGGTGCGAGGGCGTCAGATAAATCAAACGAGGGTCGGGCAAGGAGGGGTCAGCACGCAGGCCGTCGCCGTCCACCGCGACCGGCGTCAGGGCGGCTCCGGCGCTGATAAAAGCGTTTCTTGCCCCGGTGTAACCCGGCTCTTCCATCCAGACGCTGTCGCCGCTGTCCAGCAGCAGCGTGGCGATCAGCTGCAGCGCCTGCTGCGAACTGGTCAGCACGATAACCTGCCGTGCATCGCAGATCACGCCGCGCGTTTGATTGACGTGGGCGGCAATCGCTTCACGCAGCGGCAAATAGCCCTGCGGGTCGCCGTAGCGCAGCAGGCTTTCTCCCTGTAGCCGCAGGCGCTGTGCGGTCAGTTGCTTCCACAAGGCCAGCGGAAACGCACGCAGATCCGGCGAGCCGGCGGCAAACGCCCGTGGCTGCTGCGGATCGCGGCAGCCGCCGGTTTGTACGATCTGTTGGCCGCGTTGCGAAAGGCGCGGTATGCCGGCAGCGGTCGCCGGCGGCGGTGATTTGGCGATGATAATCGCCACAAAGGTGCCCTGGCCGACGCGGCGCTGCAGATACCCCTCCGCCTCCAACTGACCGTAGGCCGCTTCGACGGTCACTCGCGAGAGGCCCAGATCGCTGGCCAGCACCCGGCTGGAAGGCAGGCGTTGCCCAACGCTCAATGCAGTTTGGTGGATGGCCTGCCGCAATGCGCCGCACAGGCGATCGCGCAGCGTACCGGCGGTGTGGGGCGATTGCTGAAACAACGTGACCAGCGAGTGCCGCATAATGGGTCTTATCACGGTTGGGAAATGGGTATCAATCATAAGACCAAAATGGGGCACTATTGTCATCTGTCTTGATGCACGGGAGTGAATGGTATGTCGAAAGAATCATTGGTGCTGGCTTTTCCTCCGGCGGCGCCGGAAGAGAGCCTGGCCTACCTGGCGGCCAAACTGAGCCGCTATGCGGATGCCTGGGACGTGGCGGAGGATCTGCGCAATGGCGTGGACGGGGTGGTGGTTATCGACACCCGCGCGGAGGCGATGTACGCCGCCGGGCATATTCCCGGTGCGCTCAGTTTGCCGCATCGCCTGATGGATGAAGCCGGCACGGCGCAGCTGGATCGCGAAAAAGTGTATGTGACCTACTGCGATGGCATCGGCTGCAACGGTTCCACCAAGGGCGCTTACAAGCTGGCGAAGCTGGGATTCCGGGTGAAGGAGCTGATCGGCGGGCTGGACTTCTGGCTGCGCGACGGCCATCCGTTGGCCATCGGCGAACAGCCGGGATCGTTGCGCGATCGGGCGGCTGTTGAGGATTGCGGCTGCGCCTGAAGCGTTAAAACACCAGCGCCAGCACGACGGCCAGCGCCAACAGCAGCAGGATCAGCGCGACGGCAGGTTTGCTGAGCGCTTTTTGCAGCGGCAGCGGCAGGGCAGCGATCAGCGGGTTGAGCAGCGGCTGCGGATCGACAGGGTGGCTGACGATAGCCTGAGCCTGGCCGGCTTTTTCCAGGCGTCGGGCAAACAGTTGATGAATGGCGTCGCTCATTTGCGGATGCGTCAGCGGCGCATTGGCGCCGCAGTTGAAGCGCGCCTGGCAATAGTCGTTCATCTGCTGCAGCTCTTGCTCGTCCGCCGGCTGCTTGAGTGCCGCCAGCAGATTGTTCAGCGTCGGCGCGCTCTGCGGGCTGAGGGCCACCTTCACTTGCAAGAATTGGTTTAACAGCTGGAAGTGGCGCGCCGGCAGCGGATCGTTGGTTTTCACGCCCGCCAGATCAAACAGCGTTTGCCAGATTTTAGCCGGCGCTTCACCGGTGGCCGCGCTAAGTTTGGTGACCTGCTGCTGCAGGCTTTGATGCTCTGCGGGCAGCAGCGGGCGATCGCTGGTGGCGGTTTGCTGCGGCTGAGGAATGGTCAGGCCGCCGGTCTGCAACAGATTCAGCACCTGCTGCAGCTGTGGTGGGCTCAGCTGGCTCAGTACCGTGTGGCCGAACTGCTGGCGAATAAAGTCGCTGACCGCCTGGCGGTTGTTGCCCTGCGGCAGTAATTCGGCCAGCTGTTGCAACAGCTGGCGCCCGGCGTGGTTTTGCTGCGCCTGCGTCAGGCGCGTTTGCAGCAGCTGTTCCGCCGGTTGAAAATGGCGCGCCAGCAGTTCACCGCCGTTGTCGGCGCCGAGATCGTGGCGCAGAGTCGCCCAGATCTCCGCCGATTTTGCCGGGCTGAGCGTCATGATTTTCACGATCAGCTTTTCCAGCGTCGTGCGCTGTGCCGGAGAAAGGGGGTGATCGTCAGTGGCCGCCGTTTTGCCCGGGGAGGGAGGGCGTTCGCCGGCGATTGGGGTGCCCGGCCCACTCAAAGGTTGCATATCACCAGTCCTTCGCTGTGTATCCCCGCAGAATGCCTGGAGGAGAGAATCATCATCGTACCCGGCGAAAAGCGCAGGCTTACCTTCTATGATACCTGTAAATCGCCGCCATCAATACCGCCGCTCAGACATTTCTTTACCGACAAAACGTTGCTAATCGCGCCCGCGTCGCTAAGATAACCCCAGACCCGAACATGAGGATGGCATGGTTAAACGGCAGCGGATTGCAAAATGGTTTTTATGCCTGGCTTGCCTGGTGGTGCTGACGTGCATGACCCAGCGCATGGCGGGCCTGCATGCGCTGCAGCAAACGCTGGGGATCCCGGCGGCCACCGCCGTTCAGTCCAGTGATACCGCCGCCGAAGCGCAGCCGACGCCCTGTGAACTGAGCGCCAAGTCATTGCTGGCCGCGCCGCCGGTGATGTTCGAAACCGTACTGTTCGGGCTGGGCCTGCTGCTGGCGCTGTTGGCGCCGACCATTGCCGCGCGCCTGCGTGTTCCTCCTCCTCGTGCCATTTCACCGCCCACCCTCAGGGTGCACCTTCGATTATGCGTTTTCCGTGAATGAGTTAATCGCCCGTTTTTCGCGGTGAATTAATCATTTATGGAGAATTAACATGTTGAAAATTATCAGGCTGGCCTGCGCTTGCCTGTTTATGCTGTGGCTGCCTGCCTTGCAGGCGGCGGACAGCGGCTGGCTGCAAAATCCGGCCAACGATCATGCCAAGGTGCGGCTGCGTGCCGACACGTCACAGCCGGGGGAGACCCGCCTGCTGCTGTCGGTCGAGCTGCAAAAGGGCTGGAAAACCTACTGGCGTTCCCCAGGCGAAGGCGGCATCGCGCCGGCTATCGTCTGGCAGGGCAACCCGCCGCCGGCGACCTGGCATTGGTCGACGCCGCAGCGTTTCGAGGTGGCCGGCATTTCCACCCAGGGCTATCACGATCGGGTTACGCTGCCGATCGTGATGTCAGGCCAGGTATCCGGCCCGCTGGCGGGCACCCTGACGCTATCCACCTGCAGCAACGTCTGCATTCTGACCGATTACCCGTTCAGCCTGGATCTGACGACGCCGAACGATCCGCAGTTTAACCACGACTTCGCGCAGGCAATGGGGCAGGTGCCGATCGCCGCCGGGGTGGCGGAGAGCGTCGAGGCCGGTTACCGCAACGGCGAGCTGCAGATTTCCGCCCAACGCGCCGCCGGCTGGCAGCAGCCCGCGCTGTTCTTCGATACGCTGGCGGATGCCGATCTCGGCAAGCCGCAGGTCGAGACCGACGGCGCTCAGCTGTTGGCGCGAGTGCCGGTCAGCGATGGCTGGGGCGATGCGGCGCCGGATCTGCGCGGCAAAACGCTGACGCTGGTGATCGACGACGGCGGCATGGCGCAGCAGATTACGCTGCCGATTGGCGATCCGCTGGCCGCGCCCGCCGGTGCGGCATTCCCGCTATGGCAGGCGGTATTGATGGCGCTGGCGGGCGGGTTGATCCTCAACCTGATGCCGTGCGTACTGCCGGTGCTGGGCATCAAGCTCGGCTCTATCCTGCAGGTGGAACGGCGCGATCGGCGCAGCGTGCGTTTGCAGTTCCTGGCGTCGTCGTTAGGTATCGTCGCCTCGTTTATGGCGTTGGCCTTACTGATGACGCTGCTGCGGCTCGGCAACCATGCGCTCGGCTGGGGCATTCAGTTCCAGAATCCATGGTTTATCGGTTTTATGGTGCTGGTGACGCTGCTGTTCAGCGCCAACCTGTTTGGCCTGTTCCATCTGCGCCTCTCGTCCGATCTGAATACGTCGCTGGCCACCCATAATGGGCACGGTCTGAGCGGCCATTTCTGGCAGGGCGCGTTCGTCACGCTGCTGGCGACGCCGTGCTCGGCGCCGTTTCTCGGCACGGCGGTGGCCTTCGCGCTGGCGGCGTCGCTGCCGGTGCTGTGGGGCATGTTCATCGCGCTCGGCATCGGCATGAGCCTGCCGTGGCTGCTGATCGCCGCCTGGCCATCGCTGGCGCTGCGCTTGCCGCGCCCCGGCCGCTGGATGAATACCGTCAAGCTGGCAATGGGGCTGCTGATGCTGGCGTCGTCGCTGTGGCTGCTGAGCCTGCTGAGCAATCATATCGGCGTGCAGGCCACGCTGTGGCTGGGGGCGTTGGCGCTGCTGGCGTTGCTGCTGGCGGTGTGGCGTCAGCAGGGCGCACGGTTGGCGACCAAGCTGGCTGCGGGCACGTTGGTGCTGGCGGGCGTGGCCTTGCTGGCCGGATCGCTGACCGCCGGCCTGTGGCGCCAGCCGTTGCAGGATCGGGTGCAGTGGCAACCGCTGAGCGAACAGGCGATTACCGAGGCGCTCGCCCAGCATAAGCGGGTGTTCGTCGACGTGACCGCAGACTGGTGCGTGACCTGTAAAGCCAACAAATTCAATGTGCTGCTGCGCGATGACGTACAGCGCGCGCTGAGCGCCGACGACGTGGTTGCGCTGCGCGGCGACTGGAGCCGCCCGTCGGCCGACATCAGCGCCTTCCTGCAAAAGCGCGGCAGCGTCGCCGTGCCTTTCAACCAAATCTATGGCCCCGGCAGCCCGGACGGCGAGGTGTTATCCCCGCTGTTGACCCGTGACGCCGTGCTGCAAACCCTTTCCCATGCCAAAGGAACCGAACAATGAAAAAACTACTGATTTTACTGATGATCATCGCCGCCCCGGTGTGGGCCGCCGAGCCTTTCACCCCGGCGCAAGAGGCGCGTATCAAAGAGATGATCCGCGAAACGCTGGTGTCCAACCCGGACATTCTGGCGCAGGCGGTGGACGCCTGGCAGCAGCAAACCGCCGGCCAGCAAATCAGCCAGGCTATCAAGCAGAACGCCAAAACGCTGTACCAGGATCCGGCCAGCCCGCGCCTCGGCGCCGCCAACGCCAAACTGACGCTGGTGACCTTTACCGACTATAACTGCCCGTACTGCAAGCGTTTTGATCCGATGCTGGAGAAGATCGTCAAGCAATACCCGGACGTGGCGCTGGTGGTGAAGCTGCTGCCGTTCAAGGGCGAAAGCTCAGTCAGTTCGGCGCGCGTGGCGCTCACCACCTGGCAACAGCACCCGGATCAATTCTGGGCCCTGCACCAGCGGTTGATGGCGAAAAAGGGCTTCCACGACAACGCCAGCATCGCCGCCGCGCAAGAGAAAACCGGCGTCAAGGCGGTGGCGCCCAGCGAACAGAGCATGACCACGCTGCGCACCAATATGGAGCTGGCGGAACAGCTGGGCGTGCAGGGGACGCCGGCGACGCTGATCGGCGATCGGATGCTGCCGGGGGCGGTGTCGTATGAAGAGCTGGAAGCGATGGTGAAGCAGCAGCTGGCGAAGGCCAACCATGGCTAAGCTCAAGCGCTGGGGGCGCGAGTTGCTGCTGCTGGCGCTGATAGCGCTGGCGGTGGTGACGGTGATGGATTGGCTGAACGCGCCGCAGGCGCCGCCGGCCTTCGATGCTCAGACCCTGACCACGCTGGACGGCGAGCGCGTGTCGTTGGCGCAGCTCAGCCATGAGCGGCCGCTGCTGGTTTACTTCTGGGCCAGCTGGTGCGGCGTCTGCCGCTTCACTACGCCGGACGTCGCCCGTTTGCAGGCGGCGGGCGGCAACGTGCTGACCGTCGCGCTGCGCTCGGGCGACGATACCCAGGTGAAACACTGGCTGGCGCGCAAACGGCTGGCGCTGCCGGTGGTCAACGATCCGGCTGGTTCGCTCTCGGCGCAGTGGCAGATTGGCGTGACGCCGACCTTCGTGGTGGTCTCGCAGGGCAAGGTGGTGCAGAGCACCACCGGCTGGACCAGCTACTGGGGGATGAAGCTGCGGCTGTGGTGGGCCGCCGTCTAACCGGCGTTTTTCTCCGTTATCACCTCCTCAATCGCCCGGCACAGCCGGGCGATACCTTCTTCAATCTGCGGCGGCGAGTTGGCGGCGAAGTTCAGCCGCAGGCCGTGCGCGCCCAGCTGTTCCTGCGCATAAAAGCATTCGCCGCGTGCGAAGGTCACGCCGTGCCGCCAGGCGACCGGCATCAGTTCGGCGGTGGTCACCGCCGCCGGCAGCGTCAGCCAGATAAACAAGCCCCCCTGCGGCGTTTCGAAGCGGCACCCCGGCGGCAGCCGCCGTTGCAAGGTATCAATCATCACCTCCAGATGGCGGCGGTAGACGCGCCCGGCGCGCCGCAGCTGTTTGTCGTAACGGCCGACGGTGACGAACGCGTCCAGCGCCCGCTGGATCAGGCTGGAACTGGTGAAGCTGTCGACGTGTTTCAGCCTGGCGAAACGCTGATAGTGTTCGCTGTCCGCCACCAGATAGCCGATGCGCATGCTGGGCAGCAGCATTTTGGAGAAGGTGCTGACGTAGATCACCGCGCCCGGCTGCGCCAGCGCCCGCAGTGACGGCAGCTGTTTGCCCTGGTAACGCAGATCGCCGACGAAGTCGTCCTCCAGGATCACCACGCCGGCCTGTTGGGCGATCGCCAGCAGGCGTCGCCGCCGCGCCTCGCTCAGGCAGCGGCCGGTCGGGTTGTGGAAATTGGGGATGGTGTAGATCAGTTTAGGGCGGTGGCGTTCTAACAACTCCGGCAACAAATCCACCCGCATGCCGTGGCGATCGCCCGGTACGGTGACGATATTGATGCGGTGCTGGCGCAGCAGGCCCAGCGCTTCGGCGTAGGTCGGCTCTTCGACGATCACCGTATCGCCCGGCGCCAGCAGGCTTTGCACCACCAGACTGATGGCGTGCTGCGAGCCGTTGGTGATCAGCACCTGTTCCGCCTGCGTGGGGATGCCCTGCGCGCTGAGGATGCGGCTCAGCGTATCGCGCAGCGGGTAGTAGCCGCAGTATTCCCCGTAGCTGAAGGCCTCTTCCGCATGGCGGCTGAGCACCGACAGCAGCACTTTGCGAAACGCCTCCAGCGGAAACACCTTAGGGCTGCCGACGCCGGCGGCGAAGTTGATCAGCCCCTCCGGCAGCGGGGCGTCGGCGTAGCCGTCCAGCCGTGAGGTGAGGGTGGTGAAGCTCTCCAGCGGGAATGGAGCATCGCTGCTCGGCCGGGCCGGGCGCGCCTGCGCTTGCGGGTGCGCGACATAGGCGCCGCTGCCGCGCCGCTGATGCAAAAAGCCCTTGGCCGCCAGTTCGGCGTAGGCGTTATCCACCGTTAAACGGCTGACCGCCAGTTCGGCCGCCAGCGTGCGCGTCGAGGGCAGTTTGTCGCCATCGACGAACACGCCGGTGAGGATGGCGCGCCGCAGCGCTTCTTCGATCTGTAAATAGAGCGGAACGTCCTGCTCGCGATCCAACGGGATGTGCATGCGAAATTGGCCCGGTTATGGAGAGAGGTTTTTACTATACCTCATGTCAACAGGGCTTCAAGCGCAGAAAAGTGGCCTGCATGACAACGCCGTAAAGTGGCTATAGTGAGAAAAAATGGCCGCGTTACACTGTCCGCCTGAGCATTTACGTCGCCATTTCTCCGAGGATCTCATGTCATTACCGTCAGGCGTTTCCGCCCGGCCGGCGCTGCCCGGCGCGCGCCTCTTTCAGGGCAGCCACCAGGGTTACGTCATCGCCATTATCAGCGCCATGCTGCTGGCCTTTACCGCCATCATCATCCGCGCGCTGACCGAGTACTATCACCTGCCGACCTTTGTGCTGGCGTTCTGGCGCGCGGCGCTGGTGGCGCTGGTGCTGTTGCCGCTGCTGTTGCTGGTAAAACCGCAGTGGGCGCGCCTGCGCCGTGAACAGGTGGTGTTCTACGCGCTTTACGGGCTGCTGCTGGCGCTGTTCAACAGCCTGTGGACGCTGTCGGTGGCGCTGAACGGCGCGTCGGTGGCGACCATTCTGACTTACTGCTCGGTGGGCTTTACCGTGTTCCTCGGTTGGGTGATGTACAGCGAACGCCTGACGCTGCGCCAATTGCTGGTGATCGCCATCAGCCTGGGCGGCTGCTTCCTGGTCAGCAACGGCGACAGCATGGGGAACAGCCACTTCGATCTGCTGGGGCTGCTGGTGGGGATGCTGTCGGGCATCGGCTATACCCTGTATACCCTCGGCGGGCGGGTGGCCAGCGAACGCGGCTATCCGGTGTGGAACACTATTCTGTACGTGTTCGGTTTTTCGGCGCTGTACCAGCTGGCGTTCAACGCGGCGTTGACGGCGTTCCCGCTGGCGGCGTTCCACGGCATGGCCGGCGACCTGTGGTTCCTGTCGCACGGCGCACAGGGCATTCAGTGGAGCGGCTGGCTGTTGCTGCTGGCGCTGGCAGCCGGGCCGACGCTGCTGGGCTTCGGGTTGTATAACATCAGCCTGAAAACGCTGCCGCTGGCGGTGGCCAACCTGATCCTGTCGCTGGAGTTGGTGTTCACCGCGGTGATCGCTTATTTCCTGCTGGGGGAAAGCATGAATCAGCTGCAGCTGCTGGGCAGCGCGCTGGTGATGGGCGGGGTGCTGCTGTTGAAAAGCAAGACCGCCGAGGCGTGATAGGCTACCATTACGCCTCGCAAGAGAGACCGTAAGATGAATAACCCGAGATTGAAACGAGCGCTTATCGCTTGAATGGCCGTGTTGAGTGAACGACAACACGGCCACAGACATTCCGTTCCGTGGCTTTTATTCCCGTAACAAGAGAATACGCCATGTCCGAAAAACACTGGTCCAAAACCGAGCTGCTGCATCAGACGGTGACCAACCCGAATATAATCGTCAAAGGCACCCACAGCTACTACAGCGACTGCTGGGATAACGGCTTCGAGCGCTCGGTGGTGCGCTATCTGCACGGCGACGCGGTCAGCCGGCAATGGCAGCCGCTGGGCGACATAGACCGCCTGCTGATCGGCGATTACGTGTGCATCGCGGCCGAAGCGGTGATCCTGATGGGCGGCAACCATACCCATCGCATCGACTGGCTGAGCCTGTATCCGTTTATGGCAACCATCAAACAGGCGTACCGCCCCAAAGGCGATACCCGGCTGGGCGACGGTTGCTGGATCGGCATGCGGGCGATGGTGATGCCGGGAATCTCGATAGGCGAGGGGGCGATCGTCGCCGCCGGCAGCGTGGTGGCCGGCGATGTTGAGCCTTATGCCATCGTCGGCGGTAACCCCGCGCGGTTTATCCGTTGGCGGTTCACGCCGGAGGTTATCGTGCGGTTGCTTGCCTTGCGCCTCTATGACTTGTCCGAGGCGGACTTTGCGGTGATTCTGCCCCTGCTCGCCGATGACGATATCGAGGCGTTGGAAAGGGGAATTGCGGCCCTACGCCGTTAAACACAACGGGCGGGGGATCCCCGCCCGTTTCGCGTTACTCGGCTTTGGCCTCGGCCGCAGGTTGGCGGCGTTTGCGCATCAGGCGCAGCAGCGGCGGCAGCGCCAGTACCGCGACCGCCAGCACCAGCAGCGTTTGCGCGATGCTGCTGCTCCACAGAATGCCGAACTCGCCGTTGCTGATCGACAGCGCGCGACGCAGATTTTGCTCCAGCATCTCACCCAGCACGAAGCCCAGAATCAGCGGCGACATCGGGAAGTGCATTTTGCGCAGGATGTAGCCGAACACGCCCAACCCGACCATCAGCAGCAGGTCGAAGGTGGTGCTGTGCACCGCATAAACCCCCACCGCCGACACCGCGGCGATCGCCGGCACCAGGAACCACAGCGGGATGGTCAGCATGCGCGTGAACAGGCCGACCAGTGGCAGGTTCATGATCAGCAAAATGACGTTGGCGATCAGCAGCGCGGCGATCAGCCCCCAGACGATATCCGGCTGTTCGGTGAACATCGCCGGGCCGGGGGTGATGTTGTACAGCGTCAGCGCGCCCATCATCACCGCCGTGGTGCCGGAACCCGGCACCCCCAGCGTCAGCATCGGAATGAACGAGCCGCACGCCGAGGCGTTGTTGGCCGCTTCCGGCGCCGCTACGCCGCGGATGTCGCCCTTGCCGAAGGTGTCGCTGTTGCCGCTGATTTTCTTCTCGGTCATGTAGGTCAGCGCACTGGCGATGGTGGCGCCGGCGCCCGGCAGAATGCCGACGAAGAAGCCGATCACCGACGAACGCAGGGTAGGGCCTGCGCACTGCGCCGCCTCTTTGCGGTTGAACAGCAACCGGCCGGTTTTACGCACCAGCTTTTGCCCGGCGCTGGTGCTCTCCAGCATCAGCAGGATTTCACTGACCGAGAACAGGCCGATTACAACGACGATGAACTGTACGCCGTCGGAGAGGTGCACGCTGTCGAAGGTAAAACGGTAAACGCCGGTGTTGGCGTCAACGCCTACCGTCGCCAGAGCCAGACCGATCAGCGCCGCCAGCAGCGATTTCAGCGGGTTCTGGCTCATCATGCTACCGAGGCAGGCGATGGCGAACACCATCAGGGCGAAATACTCCGCCGGGCCGAAGGCCAGCGACCAGCGGGCCAGCAGCGGCGCGAACAGGATGATGCCGCCGATGGCGATCATCGATCCGACGAACGAGCTGACCGCCGAGATGGACAGCGCCACGCCGGCGCGCCCCTGCTGCGCCATCGGGTAGCCGTCCAGCGCGGTCATGATCGCCGCCGCGTCGCCCGGCACGTTGAGCAGAATCGACGAGATGCGCCCGCCGTACTCGCAGCCGATATACACCGTCGCCAGCAGGATCAGCGCCGATTCAGCCGGCAGCTTGAGGGCAAACGCCAGCGGCAGCAGGATCGCCACGCCGTTGATCGGCCCGAGGCCCGGCAGCAGGCCGACGATGGTGCCGACGAAGCAGCCGATCAGGGCGATAATCAGGTTCTGCGGCACCAGCGCCACTTCGAACCCTTGGGTCAAATACATCCAGGTATCCATCATCGCTCCCGTTAGCTCAGCCAGGCGCCGAGCGGCAGTGTGACATCGAGAAGTTGGTCAAAGGCGTAATACAGCGCTGCACCCATGACGACGCCGGAAATGGCCGCCGCCGGCAGGCTGGCTTGAAACAGCAGGCCGATGCTGAACGTCAGCAGCGCGGTCGCCAGCGGGAAGCCCAGCCATTCAAAGCCCCAGGCATACAGCACCAGGGTGATCACCAGCACCAGCAGCCGCTGCAGCACCTTGTTGTGCGGCCACTCCACCGCCTGCGGGCGGCGCAGCAACAGCAGGGCTGCGCACAGCGCCATCAGGCTGAGGATCGCCAGCGGGAACGGGCGCGGCCCCAGCGGTTCATAGCTGTATTCGCTTTGGATGCCCCAGCCGATGAACAGCCCGCCGATACACAGCAGCAGCCAGAAACCGGCAAAAATACGATCGCTCATGGTTTTCCCCTGCGGTTATTTGGCCAGGCCGAATACTTTTGCCTGCTCACGGTATTGGGCAACCTGATTCTTCACGTAGGCGTCCAGCTCTTTGCCGGTCATGTTGAATTCGAACAGGCCGCGCAGATCGCGCTGCTGCTTGAATTCGTCGGTCGCCATCATTTTCTGGAAGGTGTCGATCCACCACTGATACTCTTCATCGCTGACTTTCGGCCCGACGTAGAAGCCGCGAATGATCGGCCACACCAGGCTGTATCCCTGCTCTTTGGCGGTTGGAATGTCGGCCAGCTGGCCCGGCAGACGTTGCTCGGCATACACCGCCAGCACGCGGATCTTGTCGCCCTGCAGATAAGGCACCATCTCGCTCAGGTCACCGGAGACCGCCTGGATATGGTTGCCGAGCAGCGCGGTTACCGGCTCGCCGCCGCCTTCGAAGGCCACATAGCGCATCTTGCGCGGATCCACGCCGACTTCGCGCGCCAGCAGCGCGGTTTTCATCCAGTCCTGGCTGCCGATGGAGGCGCCGGCGCCGAACACCACGCTGTTGGGATCTTTTTGGAAGGCGTCCATCAGATCTTTCAGGGTTTTGTAAGGCGAGTCGGCGCGCACCGCGATCATGCCGTAGTCGGTACCGACCGCCGCCAGCCATTTCACGTCTTCCACGTTATAGCGGCCGAACTTGCCCTGGGACAGATTGAGCAGCGAGCCGCCGGAGAAGGCCACCACGGTGCCGAACTCCGCCGGGCGCTGCGCGACGATGGCGTTGTAGGCCACTGCGCCGACGCCGCCGGGCATATAGGTGACGCGCATCGGCTTATCGATGGCCTTGGTGTCCTGCAGCGACACCTGAATCAGCTTGCAGGTCAGATCGAAGCCGCCGCCGGGCTTGGCCGGCGCGATGCATTCGGTGCGTTTGGGCGCTTCCACGGCAAAGGCCTGATTGGCCGCCAGCAGCAGGGCGGCGGCGGTAAAGGTACGGGTCATTATTTTTTTCATTGTGACTTGCCCTCGGTATTGTTCTGGTTGTGAAATCCCGCCGGGTGCGGTTGCAAGATTGTTAAAACAACAACCTTTCATTTACCTTTCAGCGGACGGAAAAGTTTCCAGTCTGTGATTGGGGTCGCTTGTCGCGAGCGAAGAGCGGGTGCACTACCATAGAAAGGAAGAGAAGAACAGGGGGCAAAACCGGCCAAAATCCTGCGTAATATCAGGTTTGCGGTTCTGCTCTCGCGATAGAATCATGAGCAATAAAATGAATAGAGACGCAGTAATATGTTTTCGTTAGGGAAATTGTTTGGTGGCAGGGACAGCGCCAAAGTGTGCGCGATTAAACGGCTGCCGGAGGTCTATGCAGAGATGACCGGTGAAACCGGGCAGTGTCGTTTAAAGCGGCTGCGTGCCGATATTGGCGTATTTGAGCTGCATTTCGTCAATGCCGACGGTGAAAAGTATGCCTGCCAGATGACCGCCTGCGTGACCGGCATCGATCTGGTGTTTGCCGCCAACAATCGCTCCGTGCTGGTGTCTTCACCGTTTACCGCCGACAAGCTGCGCCCGGTGCTGGACATTGCCGTTGCCGACAGCCCCGTTCCGCTGAGCTGATACCGGCCTGCGATCGCGCTCCATATGCATAATTGTGTGCCAGCTCCCAAAACTGGCGGCGCGGCACTCTTTTATCCCCTTATTTTCCATGCCATTCTCTGTTATCGACCTGTTAACAAGCACGCTATCGGCGTCAGGTTGTTCAGGTAAATCAATGGAATGGAAACATGCGACTGTTATTGGTTGAAGATCACCCCGAGCTGTCTCACTGGTTGCAAAAGGCGCTGACCGGCGCCGGCTTTGCCGTCGACGTCGCCCCGGACGGCGTGGCGGCCGATCATCTGTTGCTCAACGAACGCTATGCGCTGGCAGTGTTGGATGTGGCGCTGCCGCGTTTGAACGGCCTGGATTTGCTGGCGCGCCTGCGCAAGCGCGGGCAGGATCTGCCGGTGCTGCTGCTGACGGCGCGCACCGACGTGGCCGATCGGGTGAAGGGCCTGAATCTGGGGGCGGACGATTACCTCACCAAGCCGTTCGAACTGGATGAGCTGGAAGCGCGCATTCGGGCGCTGCTGCGCCGCAGCGTCGGCGCCGCGCAGCCGGCGTTGCAGTATGGCGCGTTGACCTATCACGACGAAGGCTATTTCCTGCTGGAGGGCAAGCCGCTGGCGCTGACGCCGCGCGAACTGGCGGTGTTGACCGCGTTGATGCACCGCCGCGGCCGCCCGGTGGCCAAGCAGCAGCTGTTTGAGCAGGTGTTTACGCTGTCCGATGAGGCCAATCCGGAGAGCATTGAGCTTTACGTACACCGTTTGCGGAAAAAGCTGCAGGGCAGCGACGTGGCAATCATCACGCTGCGCGGTCTGGGTTACAGCCTGGAGCGGTGCAATGCGGTGGTTTAACGCGCCGCGTTCGTTGTTCTATCAACTGCTGCTGTTTTTTGGCCTGCCGCTGGTGGCGTTGGGCGGCATCTCGATCTACACCCACTATTTCAGCGCCATGAGCGCCGCCACCCTGGCTTACGATCGCACGCTGCTGGCGTCGGCGCGCACCGTGGCGGAGCGGCTGGTGGTGCGCGACGGCAAACTGGCGGTCGATGTGCCCTATGTGGTGCTCGACAGCTTCGAGCGCAACATGAACGACCAGCTCTATTACGAGGTGATCTCGCCGCAGGGGAAAAGCATTTCGGGCTATGACGATTTGCCGCCTTTGCCGCCCCATATCCCGCGCTCCACGCTCTACCCGGCGCTGGTGCATTTTTACGATGCGGAATACCTAGGCCGGGCGATCCGCGTGGCGGCGCTGTTTCAACCGATCAACGAGTCGGGCGTGAGCGGCATGGCGACCATTCTGGTGGCGGAAACCCTGGAGTCGCGCCGTTACCTGGCGCGACAGATGATGATCGCGGCGCTGTTGAGCCAGGGCACGGTGGTGGTGTTAACCCTGATTCTGGCGTTCGCGCTGCTCAAGCGGGTGTTGAAGCCGATGCGCAAGCTCTCCGGCATCATGCTGCGGCGCGATCCGGGCGAGTTGACGCCCCTGCCGCGAGTATTGCCGTGGTCAGAGATGCAGCCGCTGCTGGTGGCGTTCAATCGCTATATCGAACGGCTGCGGCTGATGGTGGCGCGCCAGGAGCGTTTCAGCGCCGATGCTTCGCACCAACTGCGCACGCCGCTGGCGGTGTTGAAGACTCAGGTCGGGGTGGCGCTGGCCAGCGACCGGCCGCAGCAGTGGCGCGAAAGCCTGCAGGCGATGAGCACGACGCTGGATAATACCGTGGCGCTGACCGACCGCCTGCTGCATCTCTCACGCCTGAAGGCCAGCGAGCACCAGGCCGAGCGCCAGCTGCACCCGGTCAATCTGGCGCAGGTGCTGCGCGACGCCTGTTTTTCCCGCTTGCCGCAGGCGCGCAGTAAACAGATCGATCTCGGGTTTGAAGGCGAGGCGGCGTGCCAGGTGGCGGGGGAACCGCTGCTGTTGGCCGAACTGTGCGCCAACCTGCTGGACAACGCGCTGAAATACACGCCGCGCCAGGGCGTGGTGACCGCGCGCCTCACTCAGGATCAGGCGTCAGGGGAAGGCGTGCTGGAGATTGAAGACAGCGGCCCCGGCATCGCCTTGCAGGACAAGGCGCTGGCGCTGCAGCCGTTTCATCGGCTGGACAACGTGGGCGATCAGCCGGGCGCTGGCCTGGGGCTGGCGCTGGTGAAGGACATCACCGCGTATCACGGCACCCGCCCGGAGCTGCTGAGCTCCGCCGCGCTGGGCGGCCTGTTGGTGCGGGTGCGTTTCAGGCTGCTGCCTTAAGCCTGTTCTTTGCAGGATTCGACGTCGGTCGCCGGGGCTTTGGCTTTACGCGTCAGCGGCGTGCGCAGCCGCTGCGACAGAATAACGCCCAGCAGGGTGATGCCGCCGCCGATCAGGTGGTAACCGTGCAGCTGTTCATGCAGGAACAGCACGGCGATAGCGGCGGTAAACACCGGCGCCAGGTTCATAAAGATCGAGGCGGTGTTGGCGCCCAGGCGCATCACGCCCTGGATCCAGAGGAAGGGAGCGATGATCGAAGCCGGAATGCCGGCGAACAGCACCAGCGGCAGGTTATGGCCGTTCAAGCCGACATCCTGCGCCATCAGGAAATTAGGCAGCAGCAGCAGCACGCCGAACAGGATCTGCACGTACAGCGATTGCCAGTTCGGCAGCGCGATGGCCCAGCGTTTGGTCAACACGCCATACAGCGCGTAAGAGGCGGTGGCGAGCAGCATCATCAATTCCCCCTTGCCGATACCGTGCTGCAGCAGCACGCCGGGCTGACCGCCGCTGACCAGCCAGATCAGGCCGCAGAAGGAGAGTATGCTGCCGAGCAGCACGCCGACGGTTGGCGCAATGCGCAGCAGTACGATGCTGATCAGGATGGTCAGCAGCGGGATCAGCGATACGATGATGCCCATAAACAACGCGCTGACGCTGTGTGCGGCGTAATAGGCCAGGCTTTGGTACAGCACCATGCCCAGCAAACCGAGGACCATCAATTTCCACCAGTTGGCGCGCACCTGCGCCCAGTTGCGCAGCACGCCCGGCAGCACGAACGGCGTCAGGGCAATCAACGCCAGCAGCCAGCGGTAGAGCGAGATGGCCGCCGGATCGATGGCGGTGGCGGAGAGTTTGCTGACGACGGCGTTAATCGACCAAATCAGCACGGCCAACAGCGGGAAAAGCATATTCATGATAATTATTCTCAATAACGTCCAACATGCTGGCTAGTCTACGCGTGTCCGGTTTATCATATATAGCGATATCCAGACAAAAATCGGCGTAAACAAGACAAATCACGGGACGAAACCATGCCAGAAATCCGCCATTTCCCCGAGTCGCTGATCCCGGCGCCGAAGCCGGTGCAGTTCCGCTGCGAGGAGTTCAACGCGCGCACCGAATTCCAGCCGCACAGCCACACCTGGGGCCAGTTGATGTGGGTCAAAGCCGGTGTCATGGTGCTGCGCATCGGCGGGCAGCGCTTTCTGGCGCCGCCGGAGTTCGTGCTGTGGGCGCCGGCCGGCATCGAACACTCTTGCTATAACCAGCGGCTGGCGCAGTGCCGCATGGTGGACATCACGCCGGCACTGTGTGCCGGCATGCCGGCCGATCCTTGCCTGGTGAGCGTGACGCCCATCTTCCGCGCCATCGCCGAGGATTTCTATGCGCGCAAGCAGTACATTCCGCAGACGGAAGAGGATTTGCGCCTGTGTCAGGTGCTGATCGATCAGTTGCGTCTGTCGCCGCGCCAGCAAACCTATCTGCCGTCGTCTGACGACAAATTTTTGGCGCCGGTGCTGGAAGCGCTGGAGCACTGCCCGGCGGACAACACGTCGCTGGCGGCGTGGGCGGCTCGGGTCTACACCACTGAGCGCACGCTGTCGCGCCGTTGCCAGCAGGATTTGGGCATGTCGTTCAGCGAATGGCGCCAGCGCCTGCGTTTCCTGCATGCCGTGTCGCTGCTCGAGCAGGGCAAGACCGTGCAGGATGTGGCGTTGGACGTTGGCTACAGCTCCGCGTCGGCATTTATCGTCATGTTCCAGCAAATCGCCGGCACCACCCCTGAGCGCTTTCGCCGTGCCTGATTCAGTGGCACACTATTTCGCAGACAAATAGCCGTAAACCGTCGGAGAACGCAGTGAAAATTCTGGTTGATGAAAATATGCCGTACGCGGCCGAGCTGTTCAGCCGCCTGGGCGACGTGCAGGCTGTGCCGGGCCGCCCTATCCCGCGTGAGGCGCTGGCGGATGCCGATGCGCTGATGGTGCGTTCGGTCACCAAGGTCAATGAAGCGTTGCTGGCCGGCAGCCGCATCGGCTTTGTCGGTACCGCCACCGCCGGCACCGATCACGTCGATGACGCCTGGCTGCAACGGCAGGGCATCGGCTTTTCCGCCGCGCCGGGCTGCAACGCTATCGCGGTGGTCGAGTATGTGTTCTCTGCCTTGATGCTGCTGGCCGAACGCGATGGCTTCCATCTGCGGGATAAAACCGTCGGCATCATCGGCGTGGGCAACGTCGGTTCCCGCCTGGACGCGCGCCTCAAAGCGCTGGGCGTACGCACGCTGCTGTGCGATCCGCCGCGTGCCGATCGCGGCGACGCCGGGGAGTTTTGGCCGCTGGAGAAGCTGGTGGCCGAGGCCGACGTGCTGACCTTCCATACGCCGCTGAATAAATCCGGCCCATACCATTCGCTGCATCTGGCGGACGCCGACCTGTTGGCGGCGCTGCCGGACAACCGCATTCTGATCAACGCCTGCCGCGGGCCGGTGGTGGATAACGCCGCGTTGTTGCAGGTGCTGGAAAAGGGCAAAAAGCTGAGCACGGTGCTGGACGTGTGGGAACCGGAGCCGGATCTCTCCTTGCCGCTGCTGGCGCGGGTGGATATCGGCACTGCGCACATCGCCGGGTATACGCTGGAAGGCAAGGCGCGCGGCACCACTCAGGTGTTCGAAGCGTTCAGCCGCCATCTGGGGCAGCCGCAGCAGGTGGCGCTGGCCTCGCTGCTGCCGGTGCCGGAGTTCAGCCAGATCCGCCTCAACGGGCCGCTGGATGAAGCGCGGTTAAAACGATTGATGCACTTGGTGTATGATGTGCGCCGCGATGATGCGCCGCTGCGCAAAGTCGCCGGGCAACCGGGCGAATTCGATCGCCTGCGCAAGCACTATCAGGAACGCCGCGAGTGGTCGTCGCTGGCCGTGCAATGCGATGACAGCGCCAGCGCCGAGCTGCTCGGCAAGCTGGGTTTCAGCGTGGCATAGCGCGTAAGGTTGTCTTAAGCCAACGCCGCTACAGTGAGCGGCAAAGATTATCGGGCGGTGGTTGCACTGCCCGTCTGCTTTTATGAATGAAATACTCTGGAGAAAACCCGATGTCTGACGGCTGGAATATCGCGCTGCTCGGCGCCACTGGCGCGGTAGGTGAAGCGTTGCTGGAATTGTTGCAGGAACGCCAGTTCCCGGTGGGTGAGCTCTATCCTCTGGCAAGCGAACGCAGCGCGGGCGCCAATGTGCGCTTCAACGGCAAGTCTCTTCTGGTGCAAAACGCCGAAGAGTTCGACTGGTCACAGGCGCAGCTGGCCTTCTTCGTTGCCGGCAGCGAAGCTTCCGCGCGCTATGCCGAAGAAGCCGGCAACATGGGCTGCCTGGTGATCGACACCAGCGGCCTGTTCGCCATGGAGCCGGATGTGCCGCTGGTGGTGCCGGGCGTTAACCCGCAGGTGCTGGCGGATTACCGCAACCGCAATATCGTGGCGGTGGCCGACAGCATGGTCAGTCAGCTGCTGACGGCGATCAAACCGCTGACCGAACAGGCGGGGCTGTCGCGTCTGCACGTCACCACGCTGATGTCGGTATCGTCGCGCGGCAAGGTGGCGGTGGACGACTTGGCCGGCCAGAGCGCGCGCCTGCTGAACGGCATCCCGGCCGAGGAAGGCGTTTTCGGCAAGCAGCTGGCGTTCAACCTGTTGCCGCTGATTGCCGACGAGCAGGGCAGCGTGCGCGAAGAACGCCTGATCGTCGATCAGGTGCGCAAGGTGCTGCAGGATGAAGGGCTGCCGATTTCGGTGAGCTGCGTTCAGTCGCCGGTGTTTTACGGCCACGCGCAGGTGGTGCACCTGGAAGCGCTGCGCCCGCTGTCCGCCGAAGAGGCGCGCAGCGAGCTCGAAGAGGTCGAGGACATTCAGCTGAGCGAAGAGGACGATTACCCGACTCAGGTCACCGACGCCTCCGGCAGCGATGCGCTCAGCATCGGTTGTCTGCGTAACGATTACGGCATCCCCGAGCTGTTGCAGTTCTGGACCGTCGCGGACAATGTGCGCTTCGGCGGCGCATTGATGGCTATCGAAACCGCCGAGCGTTTGGTGCAGGAGCAGATGTACTGATGTCTGAGGTGGTCTTGCCCGTTCAGCCGACGCTGAAAATTGCGCTGGGCATCGAATATGACGGCAGCCGGTACTACGGCTGGCAGCGGCAGCAAGAAGTGGCCAGCGTGCAGCAACGCCTGGAGCAGGCGTTGAGCAAGGTGGCGGATGCGCCGATTAGCGTGCTGTGCGCCGGGCGTACCGACGCCGGGGTGCACGCCACCGGGCAGGTGGTGCATTTCGAAACCACCGCGCGCCGCAAGGACGCCGCCTGGACGATGGGGGTAAACACCCATCTGCCGCCGGATATCGCGGTGCGTTGGGTAAGCCCCGTCGCCGACGATTTTCACGCGCGTTTCAGCGCCACCGCGCGCCGCTACCGCTATATTATTTTCAACCATCGCTACCGGCCGGCGGTGCTGCAACAGGGGGTGACGCATTTTTATCACCCGCTGGACGCCGATCGTATGCATCGGGCGGCGCAGGCGCTGCTGGGCGAAAACGACTTCACTTCGTTCCGCGCGGTGCAATGTCAGTCGCGCACCCCGTGGCGCTGCGTAAAACACGTTAAGGTTACGCGCTACGGCGAATATATTGTGGTAGATATCAAGGCGAATGCCTTCGTGCATCACATGGTTCGCAACATCGTCGGCAGCCTGATGGAGATCGGCTGCGGCAATCAGGATGAGAACTGGATGGCCAAGTTGCTGGCGCTGAAAGATCGCAACCTGGCGGCGGCGACGGCGCGAGCCGAGGGGCTGTATCTGGTTGCCGTGGATTACCCTGACCACTTTGGTCTACCGCGACCGCCGATGGGGCCGCTGTTTTTGCCCGACGATTAAACGCCGGCACGCCTGAAAGCGTCGCTCCCTTGTGCTTCTGCCGGGTGACTGAAACACCCGGCATCAATGAGAGAATTTATGGACATCATCAAGTTTATTATTGATTTCATTCTGCATATTGATGTGCACCTGGCCGAACTGGTCGCACAATACGGCATGTGGGTCTACGCTATTCTGTTCCTGATCCTGTTTTGCGAAACCGGTCTGGTGGTGACGCCGTTCCTGCCGGGGGATTCTTTGCTGTTTGTCGCCGGTGCGCTGGCGGCGTTGCCGACCAACGATCTGAACGTGCACACCATGGTGGCGTTGATGGTGGTGGCGGCGATCCTCGGCGATGCGGTGAACTACACTATCGGGCGATTGTTCGGCGAGAAGCTGTTCAGCAACCCGAATTCGAAAATTTTCCGCCGCAGCTATCTGGACAAGACGCACCAGTTCTATGAGAAACACGGTGGGAAAACGATTATTCTGGCGCGATTCGTGCCGATCGTGCGTACTTTTGCGCCGTTCGTCGCCGGTATGGGGCATATGTCCTATCGCCACTTCGCCGCCTACAACGTGATTGGCGCACTGGTTTGGGTGCTGCTCTTCACTTATGCTGGCTACCTGTTCGGCGATCTGCCGGTGGTGCAGGAGAACCTGAAACTGCTGATCGTCGGGATCATCATCGTTTCGATTCTGCCGGGCGTGATTGAAATTTGGCGCCACAAGCGCGCCGCCGCCCGCCAGCAAAAACAATAAAAACATCGCTCAACCTGTCGGTTCGACCAGTTTTTTGTCCACAGCGTCGGGCCGATATGGTTTAATGAGCGACATTATGATCTGTTCCTGCGAACAACCCTGAAGCCGATGCCTCAGTCGCCGCGCTTGCCGCGCCGCGAACGGGCATTTTTTCATTGGGGTGTTTTCGGGGGGATTGTTAAAGCATGAACAGCGGACTGGCGTGTGCCAGGTTCAAACAGAAAGGTCATCGATGAGCTGGATTGAACGAATTCTTAACAAGAGCAATATCACACAAACCCGTAAGGCGAGCATTCCTGAAGGGGTCTGGACCAAATGCGACAGCTGCGGCCAGGTTCTCTACCGCGCCGAGCTGGAGCGTAATCTGGAAGTGTGTCCGAAGTGCGACCACCATATGCGTATGAGCGCGCGCGCGCGTCTGCATACCCTGCTGGATGAAGGCAGCGAAGTGGAGCTGGGCAGCGATCTGGAGCCGAAAGACGTTCTGAAATTCAAGGATTCCAAGCGCTATAAAGATCGTCTGGTCGCCGCACAGAAAGCGACCGGCGAGAAAGATGCGCTGGTGGTGATGAAGGGCACGCTGTACGGCATGCCGATCGTCGCGGCGTCCTTTGAATTCGCCTTCATCGGCGGTTCGATGTCTTCCGTGGTTGGCGCGCGTTTCGTGCGTGCGGTTGAGCAGGCGCTGGAGGACAACTGTCCGCTGGTGTGCTTCTCCGCCAGCGGCGGCGCGCGCATGCAGGAGGCGCTGATGTCGCTGATGCAGATGGCGAAAACCAGCGCGGCGTTGGCCAAAATGCAGGAGCGCGGCTTGCCGTACATCTCCGTGCTGACCGACCCGACCATGGGCGGCGTCTCCGCCAGCCTGGCGATGCTGGGCGACATCAACATCGCCGAGCCGAAAGCGCTGATCGGCTTTGCCGGCCCGCGCGTGATCGAGCAGACCGTGCGCGAGAAACTGCCGCCGGGCTTCCAGCGCAGCGAGTTCCTGATCGAAAAAGGCGCGATCGACATGATCGTTCGCCGCCCGGAAATGCGCCAAACGCTGGCGAGCATTCTGTCCAAGCTGACCAACCAGCCGCAGCCGCATTTCGATGAGGCCGCGCCGGTCATTGAGCCGGAGCAGCAGGCCGACGCCTGAGGCAAAGACGGATCCCGCCCGGGTTCAGCCGCCACTTTGTGGCTAAGTGACGGCTGATGCCCGTTCCCTGACGGCCGCAGCCCTTCTCGCTGCGGTTTGCAGGCTGGCGGCAGTCACGAAGCGCATCGCCTTTACCGCGGTGAGGGTGGTGCCCTGATGGATTAATGAACCCAAGTTCAGTGATGGGACTCATGCAAAACCACCAAATTCCCCAAGCCACGTCGCCATTGAGCTCGTGGCTTTATTATCTGGAACGTCTGCACAGCCAGGCGATCGAACTCGGCCTTGAGCGCGTACAGCGCGTCGCGGCACATCTGGATTTACTGACCCCCGCTCCCACGGTGTTCACCGTTGCCGGCACCAACGGCAAAGGCACCCCCTGTCGCACCCTCGAAGCCATTCTGCTGGCCGCCGGCCTGCGCGTCGGCGTCTACAGTTCGCCGCATCTGGTGCGCTATACCGAACGCGTGCGCATTCAGGGGGAAGAGCTGAGCGAAGCGGAGCACAGCCGCTCGTTCGCCGCCATTGAAGCCGGCCGCGGCGAAACGTCGCTGACCTATTTCGAATTCGGCACCCTGTCGGCGCTGCAGCTGTTCAAACAGGCGCGGCTCGACGTGGTGATCCTGGAAGTGGGGCTGGGCGGGCGTCTCGACGCCACAAACATCGTCGATCCGAGCGTGGCGGTGATCACCAGCATCGCGCTCGATCACACCGACTGGCTGGGCAACGATCGCGAAAGCATCGGCCGCGAGAAGGCCGGCATTTTCCGCAGCGGCAAGCCGGCGGTGGTGGGCGAACCCGACATGCCGAACAGCATTCGTCAGGTTGCCGAAACGCTGGTCGCGCCGCTGTATCGCCGCGGCGAAGCCTGGAGCTTCAGCGAGCAGGGAGATCGCTGGCAGTGGCAGGGCGGCGACACGCTGCTGACCGATCTGCCGACGCCGAATGTACCGCTGGCCAATGCCGCTACCGCGCTGGCGGCGCTGAACTGCTCCCCACTGGAAATCGACGAACGCGCGATCTTCACCGGGCTGCAACAGGCGACACTGCCGGGGCGTTTCCAGATCGTGCGGCGGGAGCCGACGCTGATCCTCGACGTGGCGCACAACCCGCACGCCGCCGGCTATCTGGCCGGGCGCCTGGCCAAACTGCCGCGCGACGGCGGCAAGGTGCGCGCGGTGGTGGGCATGCTGTCGGACAAAGACATCGCCGGCACGCTGGCCTGCCTCAGCGAGCAGGTGGATGAATGGTACTGCGCACCGCTCGACGGGCCGCGCGGCGCCAGCGTCGAACAGCTGGCGCAACATCTGACGGAACCGCGCCGCTTTAATGATGTCGAAACTGCCTGGCGGCAGGCTATGCAGGATGCTGATAAACAGGATATTGTGATCGTCTGTGGATCGTTCCACACCGTGGCGCAGGTGATGGCGGCGTTAGACGAGATGCGGGGAGTGTGAGTGGCGAGTAAATTTCAGAACCGACTGGTTGGAACCGTGATTCTGGTAGCGCTGGGGGTAATCATCCTGCCAGGGCTGCTGGACGGCAAAAAGAAGCATTACGAGGATGAATTCGCGGCCATTCCGTTGGTGCCGAAGGCGGGCGATGTCGAAGAGAACGACGTGCTGCCGCCGGTGACGCAGCCACTGCCGGCACAGCCGCCGGAAGGGGCGGGCGCGCTGGTCGAGCAGCAGGCGGCCAACGAAGCGGCGGCGCAACAGGCGGCGCGGCAGACTGCTCAGCAGCCGACGCAGGTGGCACCGCCGCCGGTCGAAACTCGTCCTCAACCGGTGCCGCAGCCCAAGCCGAAACCGGTAGAAACCAAACCGGTAGAAGTGAAGCCGAAGCCGACGCCGCAACCGAAGCCGGTGGAAGTGAAGCCGGCGCCGAAGCCGGAGCCGAAACCTGAACCGACGCCGAAGCCTGAACCGGCACCGCAGCCGAAACCGGCGGAAGAAAAAGCGCCGGCTGGACAAGCCTATGTCGTGCAGCTCGGGGCGTTGAAAAACGCCGCCAAGGCGAACGAGATTGTCGCCTCGCTGCGCCTCTCGGGCTATCGCGCCTTTACCGTGCCGTCAACGCCGGTGCAGGGGCAGATCACCCGCATCTACGTCGGCCCGGACGCTTCCAAGCAGAAGCTGCAGGCGGCGCTGCCGTCGCTGAACTCGATCAGCGGGCTGAGCGGGCAGGTGAAGCCGTACGGCCGTTAAACCCCGCAGGGGCGCAGCACGATGCGCCCCTGAATTAAGGAGTTGTGGAGAGAAAGCGAGAAAAACCGCGCCTTTTACAGGCGAAATCACCTATGTAGGCGCGGCGATTGGGAATTTTTTGAGCGCCGCTTTTTATTTGTAACGTGGTAGGAAATCCCCTACGCAAACGTTTTCTTTTTCTGTTAGAATTCGCCGCGAATTGGATGCAGGGGCGATTCGTCATTGGAATAGTTCATGGTCTGGATTGATTACGTCATTATAGCGGTGATTGGATTTTCGGCTCTGGTGAGCCTGATCCGAGGGTTTGTTCGCGAAGCATTGTCACTTGTGACATGGGGATGTGCGTTTTTTGTTGCCAGCCATTTCTACTCTTACCTTGCGGTCTATTTCACTCGTTTTGAAGATGAACTGGTGCGAAACGGCATCGCGATCGCGATTTTGTTCATCGCGACCTTGATCGTAGGGGCTATTGTTAACTATGTGATTAGCTCACTGGTAGAGAAAACCGGGTTGTCGGGCACCGACCGCGTGTTGGGCATCTGCTTCGGCGCGCTGCGCGGAGTGTTGATCGTCGCGGCGATCCTGTTCTTCCTGGACACCTTTACCGGCTTCTCACAAAGCGCCGACTGGAAACAGTCGCAGCTCATTCCCCAGTTCAGTTACGTCATCAGGTGGTTCTTTGACTACCTGCAGAGCACGTCGAGTTTCTTGCCGACCCAATTGCCGGGGCGGTAGCGCTGATGAGGAAAAGACAACATGTGCGGTATTGTCGGTATCGCCGGTTTCATGCCGGTAAACCAGTCGATTTATGATGCGCTGACGGTGCTTCAGCACCGTGGCCAGGATGCCGCAGGCATCGTCACCATTGACGCCCACAACGGGTTCCGTTTGCGTAAAGCCAACGGCCTGGTGAAGGATGTGTTTGAGGCGCGCCATATGCAACGCTTGCAGGGCAACATGGGCATTGGCCATGTGCGTTACCCGACGGCCGGCAGCTCGAGCGCCTCTGAGGCCCAGCCTTTCTACGTCAACTCGCCGTTCGGCATTACGCTGGCCCACAACGGCAACCTGACCAACGCCCATGAGCTGCGCCAAAATCTGTTCGAAAGCGGCCGCCGCCATGTCAACACCACCTCCGACTCGGAAATCCTGCTGAACGTGCTGGCCAGCGAGCTGGACCGCTTCCCGCACTACCCGCTGGAGGCCGACAACATCTTTACCGCGGTCGCCGCCATGCATCAGCAACTGCGCGGCGCTTATGCCTGCGTGGCGATGATCATCGGCCACGGCCTGCTGGCGTTCCGCGACCCGAACGGCATTCGCCCGCTGGTGATCGGCAAGCGCACGCTGGAGGATGGCCGCAGCGAGTACATGGTGGCCTCCGAGAGCGTGGCGCTGGATACCCTGGGCTTTGAGTTCCTGCGCGACGTGGCGCCGGGCGAAGCGGTGTACATCACCACCAAGGGCCAGCTGTTCACCCGCCAGTGCGCGGAGAACCCGAAAACCAACCCGTGCCTGTTCGAATACGTTTATTTCGCGCGCCCGGACTCCTTTATGGACAAGATCTCGGTCTACAGCGCCCGCGTGCGCATGGGCCAGAAGCTGGGTGAGAAGATCGCCCGCGAGTGGGAAGATCTGGACATCGACGTGGTGATCCCGATTCCGGAAACCTCCTGCGACATCGCGCTGGAGATCGCGCGCATTCTCGAGAAGCCATACCGCCAGGGCTTTGTTAAGAACCGCTACGTCGGCCGCACCTTCATCATGCCGGGCCAGCAGGCGCGGCGCCAGTCGGGGCGCCGCAAGCTGAACGCCAACCGCGCCGAGTTCCGCGACAAGAACGTGCTGTTGGTGGATGATTCCATCGTGCGCGGCACCACGTCGGAACAGATCGTCGAGATGGCGCGCGAAGCGGGCGCCAAGCGCGTGTACCTGGCTTCCGCCGCGCCGGAAGTGCGCTTCCCGAACGTCTACGGCATCGACATGCCGAGCGCCAACGAACTGATCGCCCACGGGCGTGAAGTGGATGAAATCCGCCAGATCATCGGCGCCGACGGGCTGATTTTCCAGGACCTGGACGATCTGATCGAAGCGGTGCGCGAAGAGAACCCGGACATCACCCAGTTCGAATGTTCGGTGTTCAACGGCATCTACGTGACCAAAGACGTCGACCAAAGCTATCTGGAATACCTGGAGTCGCTGCGCAGCGACGACGCCAAGGCGCTGCGGGGGCAAACCGAAGCGGAAAATCTGGAACTGCATAACGAAGGCTAACCGCCTGCGTTGCTCCCTCAGGGTGCATCGCCGCGTCTGCGGCGGTGCACCTTGCTCCTCTGACTTGCTTATCCCTCGCCATTGCGGCAAAGTCTGCCTGATCTTACTTTTTACGGCAGAGGCCATTTTCCATGAAACGACTCATCATCGGCATTTCCGGCGCCAGCGGCGCTATCTACGGCGTGCGCCTGTTGCAGGTTTTGCGCGACGTCGCAGAGGTGGAAACCCATTTGGTGATGAGCAATGCGGCAAGACAGACGCTGGCGCTGGAAACGCCGTACAGCCTGCGTGAAGTGCAGGCGCTGGCCGATGTGGTGCACGATGCGCGCGACATCGCCGCCGGCATCTCCTCCGGCTCCTTCAAGACCCTGGGCATGGCGATCCTGCCCTGCTCGATCAAAACCCTGTCCGGCATCGTCAACAGCTACAGCGACGGGCTGCTGACCCGGGCCGCCGACGTGGTGCTCAAAGAGCGCCGCCGTTTGGTGCTGTGCGTGCGGGAAACGCCGCTGCATTTGGGGCACCTGCGGTTGATGACCCAGGCAGCGGAGATGGGGGCGGTGATCATGCCGCCGGTGCCGGCGTTTTACCACCAGCCGAAAAGCGTGGAAGACATCATCGATCAGACCGTTAATCGGGTGATCGACCAGTTTGATATCGAACTGCCGACCGACCTGTTCACCCGCTGGCAGGGTGTTAATTAACAGTTTCATCCCTAAATTGGTACATTTGTGCAACACCGCACTGAATTAGGGCGGAGTATGCACCATAATGATCCCACTTCATCACGCTCACTGTTTCATGGCGCCGCCTTGTCGCGGCTGCCAGTGGCGCGGCCCCGACCGGCCGATTTAATTTTGCGGTTATCGTCCCAGGAAACAGTATTGTGAAGGCCGGAGCCGTTCCCTCCGCCCGTAGCACCGAATGTGGCACGATTACTGCAAATTGATTTGGTGGGGAAAGTAATGCCCGTAGTGGCATCAAAAAAATCAATTTGAGGGTAATTTATGAAAAAGCGGGTTTTGATTTTGCCGTTAGTTCTGGCTTTGAGCGCCGCCAGCAGCGCCTTTGCCGCCATTCCTTCCACGCTGAAGATTGGCACCGATCCGACATACGCGCCGTTTGAATCCAAAAACGCCAAAGGCGAGCTGGTTGGCTTTGACATCGATTTGGCCAAAGAGCTGTGCAAACGCATCAATACCCAATGCACCTTCGTGGAGAGCGACTTCGACGCGCTGATCCCATCCCTCAAGGCGAAGAAGATTGACGCCATTATCTCTTCGCTGTCCATCACTGAAAAACGCCAGCAGGAAATCGCCTTTACCGACAAGCTTTATGCCGCCAACGCGCGTCTGATCGCGCCGAAGGGCTCCAAGCTGCTGCCGACCGCCGAAGCGCTGAAAGGCAAGAGCGTGGGCGTGCTGCAGGGCACCACCCAGGAAGCCTACGCCAACGCCATGTGGCAGCCGAAAGGGGTGACCGTCGTGCCTTACCAGAACCAGGATCTGGCTTATGCCGACCTGGCCTCCGGCCGTATCGATGCCGCTTTCCAGGATGAAGTGGCGGGCAGCGACGGCTTCCTGAAACAGCCGCCGGGCAAAGACTATGCGTTCGCCGGCGAATCGGTGAAGGATGACAAGTTCTTCGGCGTCGGCACCGGCATGGGGCTGCGCAAGACCGATACCGAGCTGAAAGCGGCGCTGGACAAAGCCTTCGCCGAGATGCGTAAAGACGGCACCTACGACAAATACGCGAAAAAGTACTTCGACTTTGACGTCTACGGCGGGTAATCCGCTTCCCGTTCCATGCTGTGACTGCGGGGCCGGTGCGCCGGCCCCGATGGTTCGGATCCTAGACCACAGGGTGAAGTAGATGCTGCAAGGCTATTCCCAACTGATTTTCGAGGGGGCTCTGGTGACGTTGGAGCTGGCCCTCAGTTCCGTGGTGCTGGCGGTGGTGATCGGTCTGATCGGCGCCGGTGGCAAACTGTCTCATAACCCCTTTATCTCCGGCCTGTTCGGCGCTTATACCACGCTGATCCGCGGCGTGCCCGATCTGGTGCTGATGCTGCTGATCTTTTACGGTTTGCAGATCGCGCTGAACAACATCACCATGCTGCTGGGCTTCGCGCAGATCGATATCGATCCGCTCGGCGCCGGCATCATTACCCTCGGCTTTATCTACGGCGCTTATTTTACCGAGACCTTCCGCGGCGCCTATCTGGCGGTGCCGAAAGGGCAGATCGAAGCGGCGACGGCCTACGGCTTCAGCGGCGCGCAGATCTTCCGGCGCATTCTGTTCCCGGCGATGATGCGTTTCGCCTTGCCGGGCATCGGCAACAACTGGCAGGTGATCCTGAAGGCGACGGCGCTGGTGTCGATCCTCGGCCTGAACGACGTGGTGAAAGCCACGCAGTTGGCGGGGAAAGGCACCTATCAGCCGTTCTTCTTCGCCATCGTGGCCGGCGTGGTTTACCTGATCTTCACTACCGTTTCCAACGGCGTGCTGCTGTGGCTTGAACGGCGTTACTCACTGGGCGTCAAGAGGGCCGAGCTATGATTGAGATCCTGCAACAGTATTGGCAGTCGCTGCTGTGGAGCGACGGCTACCGCTTCACCGGCGTGGCGGTAACGCTGTGGCTGCTGATCGCCTCGGTGGTGATGGGCGGGCTGCTGGCGATCCCGATGGCGGTGGCGCGCGTCTCTTCCATCCGCTGGGTGCGTTTCCCGGTGTGGCTCTACACCTATGTGTTTCGCGGTACGCCGCTGTACGTGCAGCTGCTGGTGTTCTACTCCGGCATGTACAGCCTTGAGATCGTGCGCGGCAGCGAGTTTCTCAACGCGTTTTTCCGCAGCGGGCTCAACTGCACCATCCTGGCGCTGACGCTCAACACCTGCGCCTATACCACCGAGATCTTCGCCGGGGCCATCCGCTCGGTGCCGCACGGTGAAATCGAGGCCGCCAACGCCTACGGTTTCTCGCGCTTCAAGATGTATCGCTGCATCATTTTGCCTTCGGCGCTGCGCACCGCGCTGCCGGCTTACAGCAACGAAGTGATCCTGATGCTGCACTCCACCGCGCTGGCGTTTACCGCCACCGTGCCGGATCTGCTGAAGATCGCGCGCGACATCAACGCCGCGACCTATCAGCCGTTTTACGCTTTCGGCATTGCGGCGGTGCTGTACCTGATCATCTCCTACGTGTTAATCAGCCTGTTCCGCAAGGCTGAAAGACGCTGGATGGCACACGTTAGTCACTGATAAATGACGGGAAGAAAAACCATGTCTGAGAATAAATTAGCCGTCACGGAACTGCATAAACGCTATGGCGACCACGAAGTGCTGAAGGGCGTCTCGCTGGCGGCCAACGCCGGGGATGTGATCAGCATCATCGGCTCCTCCGGCTCCGGCAAAAGCACCTTTCTGCGCTGCATCAACTTCCTCGAGAAGCCGAGCGAAGGCTCGATCAGCCTGAACAACGAAGACATTCGCATGGTGCGCGACAAAGACGGCCAGCTGAAGGTGTTCGACAAGAAGCAGCTGCAGCTGCTGCGCACCCGCCTGACCATGGTGTTCCAGCATTTCAATCTGTGGAGCCACATGACGGTGCTCGAGAACGTGATGGAGGCGCCGGTGCAGGTGCTGGGGCTGAGCAAGGCCGAAGCGCACGAGCGCGCGGTGCGCTATCTGGATAAGGTGGGCATCGATGAGCGGGCGCGCGGCAAATACCCGGTGCACCTGTCGGGCGGCCAGCAGCAGCGTGTTTCTATCGCCCGCGCGTTGGCGATGGAGCCGGAAGTGCTGCTGTTTGACGAACCGACGTCGGCGCTGGATCCCGAGCTGGTGGGTGAGGTGCTGCGTATCATGCAGAAGCTGGCGGAGGAGGGGAAAACCATGGTGGTGGTGACGCACGAAATGGAGTTTGCGCGCCACGTTTCCAACCACGTGATCTTCCTGCACAAAGGGTTGATTGAAGAGCAGGGGCCGCCGGCCGAGCTGTTCGGCAACCCCAAAAGCCCGCGCCTGCAGCAGTTCCTGTCCGGCGCGTTGAAGTAACTTCAGATCAGCGGGCTTCGGCCCGCTGATTAATCACGTCATCCAGCGCCTGTTCCAGCTCCAGATAGCGGAAGTGGAAGCCGGCCTCCTCCAGCCGCTTCGGCACCGCCCGCTGGCCGCCGAGCACCAGCACCGCCGCTTCCCCCATCAACAAACGCATGACGAACGCCGGCACCCGCAGAAACGCCGGGCGATCGAGCACGTTGGCCAATTGGGCGGCGAACTGCTCGTTATGCACCGGGTAGGGAGCGACCATGTTGAACGGGCCGGTCAGAGTGGCGTGATCCAGCAAATAAATAATGCCGTTGACCATGTCTTCGAGATGGATCCACGGCAGGTATTGGCGGCCGTCGCCGATCGGGCCGCCCAGCCCGAAGCGGAACGGCGGCAGCATTTTAGCCAGCGCGCCACCCTGTGGCGCCAGCACCACGCCGGTGCGCAGCAGGCAGACGCGGGTTGCGCCGCTCTGCGCCTGCAGCGCCAGCGCTTCCCAGCGTTGGCACAGCTGGTGGGTGAATTCGTCGTGCGGCGGCTCCTCTTCGGTGACCACCGCCTGTCCCTGGTCGCCGTAGTAGCCGACGGCGGAGCCGGAAATCAGCACGCCGGGCGGCGTGCTGCCGGCCTTGATAAGCTGCGCCAACCGCTCGGTCAGATCCCAGCGGCTATGGCACAGCCGCTCTTTCTGCTGTGCGCTCCAGCGCTTGTCGGCGATAGGTTCGCCGGCCAAATTGATCACCGCATCGAAGTCATCCAGCGACTGCCGGTCGTCCAGCGTTTGCCAATAGCTCGGCTGGTCGCCCAGCCTGGCCCGGGCTCGCCGTTCGTCTCGCGTCAGCACCGTAATGTGGTGAGAAAGCGCCAGCAGCCTGGCCGTCAGGCTGCTGCCTATCAATCCCGTAGCGCCGGTGATCAGGATCCGCATGGTCGACCTCCCTGAGTTAGTCCCGGCGGTAGCTCATGGTCATGGAGACCGAATCGGCGTAGCGCAGGGCCAGAAGTTTATCTATCTCCACTTCAGCATAGGTCACCCAGGCGTGTTCTTTTACGATATCGAGCACATCCTGCGTTAATTTTTCCAGCAGCGCGAAACGGTTATCTTCCACATGGCGGATGATCGCTTTGGTGATGGTGCGGTAGTTGAGCGCGTCGGCGATGTCTTCGCTGTTGCGTGCCTTGTCCGCCGGGTAGTGGATCACCACGTTAATCAGGACGTCCTGTCGGTTGTTGATTTCTTCTTCCTTGATACCGATGAACGTGCGCAACCGCAGATTTTTAATGCGAATAACGGCGTCGGGTTGACTGAAAGACATCAGAGATTCTCCATAGGTCTGATTATTGGCGTTCAGAATACACGGAAAGTAGAGAAATGATAACGCAGGGGCGATGTGACTCCCCGGCGGCGGGGAGTCGAGTCGGGGAGCGGGGGTTAGCCCTGTTCAGCCAGCTTATAGGCGCGCTCGGTCGCCGGGCGGTTGCTGATGCGCTCGAACCAGTTGCGCACCGCCGGGTAATCCGCCAGATCGATGCGCTGGCGCGGATGCGACACCACCCACGGGTAGGTGGCGATATCGGCGATGCTGTAGTTGTCGCCGCCCAGGTACGGGTGTTTTTGCAGTTCGGCTTCCAGCACGCCGTACAGCCGCTTGGTCTCCAGCTGGTAGCGCTCGATGGCGTAAGGCACCGGCTGCGGCGCGTAGTGGTTGAAGTGGTGATTCTGCCCGAGCATCGGCCCGAAACCGGCCACCTGCCAGAACAGCCACTGCAGGGTGGCGGCGCGTTCGCGCAGGCCTTTGCTCAGCAGCTTGCCGGTTTTCTCCGCCAGATACAGCAGGATTTCCCCGGACTCGAACAGGCTGATTGGCGCGCCGCCGTCCACCGGTTGCTGATCGACGATCGCCGGGATTTTGTTGTTGGGAGAAATGCTCAGAAAGTCCGGTTTGAACTGCTCGCCGGCGCTGATGTTTACGCGATGGATACGGTAGGGTAAGCCGACCTCTTCCAAAAACAAGGTGATCTTGTGACCATTGGGAGTAGGCGCGTAATACAGGTCAATCATGTTGCCTCCTGCGGTAAGGTGATCTGTAATTCATTACACGTTGCTGCGGTCTTCGCCGCGCACAAAGGTATATCAGAGATCCAACAATAGCAGCTAAGGATAGCAGGCTATGTGGGATTCGTCCGATGCTATCTGCGCGGTTGGATCACAATTCTCCACCGGGGCGGGCGGCGGTTTGCCGCACGGCGCCGGCGCGGTAAAATGGCGCTTATTTCCCTCTATAGGACAAGGTTATGAAGCTGATGTTCGCCTCGGATATTCACGGATCGCTGCCTGCTACCGAACGCGTGCTGGAATTGTTCGAACAAAACGGCGCCGACTGGTTGATTCTTCTGGGTGATTTGCTGAATCACGGCCCGCGCAACGCGCTGCCGGCCGGGTATCAGCCCGCTCAGGTTGCCGAACGATTGAATCGCTATAGCGACAAGATCATCGCCGTTCGCGGCAATTGCGACAGCGAGGTCGATCAGATGCTGCTGACGTTTCCCATCGAGGCACCCTGGCAACAGGTTTTACTGCAAAAAAGACGATTGTTTTTGACCCACGGTCACCTTTATCATCCCTCGGCACTGCCGCCGTTATCCCGCGGTGACGTCCTGGCCTACGGCCATACGCATCTGCCGCAGGCGGAGCGGCAGGGTGAGATCTATTGCTTCAATCCGGGCTCGGTCAGCATTCCCAAAGGGGGCTTTCCGGCCAGCTACGGCATGTTGGATCGGGGCACTTTGCGCGTGCTGACGCTCGACGACGGCAAGGTCGTCGCGGAAGTGGCGTTAACACGCTAAACGCACTAATTTATACACACACAATAAAAATCTTTGAAAAACACTCATTGATTAACCAGCGCGCGGGATGCATCGCGCCAAAATAGAAGGTTTTAGAGGATGGCGGAACAGGGTCAGGCTGCAGATACCGAATGGGTTGATATCGTCGACGAGCAAAACGAGGTGATCGCGCAATCCAGTCGTCAACAGATGCGGGCGGAGCGGCTGCGTCATCGTGCTACCTATATTGTGGTGCATGATGGGATGGGAAAAATTCTGGTGCAGCGTCGCACCGAGATCAAGGACCTCTACCCGGGCTGGTTGGACGCAACGGCGGGTGGCGTAGTGCAAAGCGGTGAAAACGTGCTGGATTCGGCGCGCCGCGAGGCGGAAGAAGAGCTGGGCATCGCCGGTGTGCCTTTCGCCGAACACGGTCTGTTCTACTTCGAAGAAGAGCAGTGCCGGGTGTGGGGCGCGCTGTTCAGCTGCGTATCGCACGGCCCGTTCGCGCTGCAGGAAGAAGAAGTGGCCGAGGTGTGCTGGCTGACGCCGGAAGAGATCACCGCGCGCTGCGACGAGTTTACCCCGGATTCGCTGAAGGCGCTGTCGCTGTGGCTGACGCGCAACAACGAACAGGATTACGGTAAGCCGCTCGACAACCACTGAGACGCCAACGCGTGAGAAAGCCGGTCATCGACCGGCTTTTTTTATGGCGCGGGTTCAGCAGCTGTCGCGGCGGCACAGCGTGGCGGGCAGGGAGCCTGCCGGCAGCCAGGGCTGCTCGTTCAGGCGCGCCAGCAGCGCCTGGCCGGCCTGAATGCCGATGTCACGATGCGGAATGGTCATGGTGGTCAGCGGCGGCTGGCAGACTCGGCTGAACTCGCTGTTGCCGAACCCCACCACCGCCAGATTGTCCGGCACCTTGATGCGCCGCCGCTGGCATTCATACAGCGCGCCGCCGGCCAGTTCGTCCGAGGCGCACACCAGCGCGTCCAGCTCCGGCCAGGCCAGCAGGAATTCCGGCAGCTGCTGCGCGCCGGTGCTGAAGCTGGCGGGCTGCGCGGCGTTGATCACCCGATGCGGCGACATATGGTTGCGCAGCAGCGCCTTGTGCCAGCCCTGCAGGTGCTGCTGGAAGATCCACTGTTCCTGATTGGCGCACAGCAGCCCGATGTTCTGGTAGCCGCTGGCGATCACCGTTTGCGTCAGCTGATACATGGCCGCCACGTAGTCGATGCCGATGCTCATGTCGATCGGATCGGCGCGCACGGCGCCGATCTCCACCACCGGAATGTTGGCGGCGATGAGCGCGTTGCGGGCGTTTTGCGAATGCTCGACGCTGAGCAGCACCGCCGCCGCCAGGTTGTAAGAGAGCAGGGTCTCCAGCAGCTTCTCTTCGCGTTCGAGGTGATGCTGCGATTCCGCCAGCATGATGTGATAACCGGCCGGCTGCAGCACTTTCTGCAGGCCGGCGAACATCTCGGCGCAGCCGGATTCGGACAGGCTGGGCACCACCATGGCGATGGTGTAGGACGAGGCCGACGCCAGCGAACTGGCGGCCAGGTTGGGCAGATACCCCAGTTCGCTCACCGCGGCTTCAATCTTCTCGCGCAGTTTGTCTGAAACCTGCTCCGGCGTGCGCAGCGCGCGCGACACCGTCATGGTGCCGACGCCTGCCAGCTGCGCTACGTCAGCCAACGTCACCCTGCCCGTGCTGCGTCGTTTTTTACCGATCGACATGCCTAATCCCGACTGAAATGCGCGCGCGGCGCATAAAAATGGTGAGGGCGGGAAGCCGACGGCGCGGCTTCGACGATCCCCGTATGCGGCACATTCTACCCCGTTACCCGAAAGAGCGAGAAAAAATTGTGGTTAACGCCATGCCGCGGCGCGGTGTTTTGATAGCGCTATCACAGATCTGCATGATAGCGCTTTGGTAGCGCTATCTTTGTGATATCCATCACTGTGTGGCCGGGAGGGGTTGATTAAAGTTTTACCGTCGTCGGTGAATTAATCACCGGCCGAAACCATCAACCTTTAGGAGGGTAACGTGCTGAAAGAGTGGCTGACCGCCGATCATATACAGCTGTGCGAACGGGTGGAGGACTGGCGCCAGGCGGTAACGCTGAGTGCGCAGCCGCTGCTGCAAGACGGCGTGATCACGCCGAATTACCTGACGGCCATCTTTCATCAGCAGGAGAAGCTCGGGCCTTACTTTGTCCTGGCACCGGGCATCGCCATGCCGCACGCCCGGCCGGAGGAGGGCGCCAACGCGTTGGGATTATCGCTGCTGAAGATCCATCAGGGGGTGAACTTTCATTCCGCGGATAACGATCCGGTTCAGGTGGTGGTGATGCTTTCGGCGCCCGACGGCGACAGCCACATCGAATTGATTTCGCAACTGGCGGAATTATTTTCAGACAATCAGGCCATGGAGGCGTTATTTCACGCCAAAGATAAACGGCAAATCGAGGATATTATCGCCCGCTATTAACGCTTAATCACCAGGAACACTATTAATGCTAACAACGCCGGGAATATGACCGGCGGCGCTACCCTACACGCTAAATTCAACAGGTGGATATTATGAAAATCATGGCGATTTGCGGTTCCGGTCTCGGCAGCAGTTTTATGGTGGAAATGAACATTAAAAAGGTGCTGAAAAAGATGGGCGTGGCGGCCGAGGTCGAACACTCCGATCTGTCGTCCGCCACCCCCGGCGCCGCCGACGTGTTCGTGATGGCGAAAGACATCGCCGACAGCGCCAGCGTACCGGCCGAGCAGCTGGTGGTGATCAGCAACATCATCGACATTAATGAGCTGGAAGCCAAGCTGCGCGCTTACTTCGAAGCCCACTCAATCATCTGAATAAAACGATTGGCGAGGTGGATATGTTTATCCAGGAAACGCTTAAGTTTGTGGTGGATATATTAAAGGTGCCTTCGGTACTGGTCGGGCTTATTGCGCTGATCGGTTTGCTGGCGCAAAAAAAATCGTTTTCCGACGTGGTGAAAGGCACGGTAAAAACCATTCTCGGCTTTATCGTTTTGGGCGGCGGCGCCACGGTATTGGTCGGGTCGCTCAATCCGCTGGGCGGCATGTTCGAACACGCGTTCAATATTCAGGGCATCATTCCGAATAACGAAGCCATTGTCTCCATCGCGCTGGAGAAATACGGCGCCTCCACCGCGCTAATCATGGCGTTCGGCATGGTGGCGAATATCGTAGTGGCACGCTTCACCCGGCTGAAATACATCTTCCTGACCGGCCACCACACCTTCTACATGGCCTGCATGATCGGCATCATCCTAACGGTGGCGGGCTTCGAGGGCGTGCAGCTGGTGTTTACCGGCGCGCTGACCCTGGGGCTGGTGATGGCGTTCTTCCCGGCGATCGCCCAGCGCTATATGCGCCGCATCACCGGCAATGACGATATCGCTTTCGGTCACTTCGGCACCCTGGGCTACGTGCTGTCCGGCTGGATCGGCTCGAAGGTGGGCAAAAACTCGCGCTCGACCGAGGAGATGAACCTGCCGAAAAACCTCAGCTTCCTGCGCGACAGCTCCATTTCGATCTCGATGACCATGATCGTCATCTACCTGATCCTGGCGATCTGCGCCGGGCGGGCCTATGTGGAAAGCGAGCTCAGCGGCGGCCAGAACTACCTGGTGTATTCGATCATTCAGGCCATCACCTTCGCCGCCGGGGTGTTCATCATCCTGCAGGGCGTGCGTTTGATTCTGGCGGAAATTGTGCCGGCGTTCACCGGCTTCTCGGAAAAGCTGGTGCCGAATGCGCGGCCGGCGCTGGATTGCCCGGTGGTCTATCCCTATGCCCCCAATGCGGTGCTGATCGGCTTCCTGTTCAGCTTCCTTGGCGGATTGGCCGGGCTGTTCCTGCTGGGGCAGCTGAAGATGGTGTTGATCCTGCCCGGCGTGGTGCCGCACTTCTTCACCGGCGCTACCGCCGGGGTGTTCGGCAACGCCACCGGCGGGCGGCGCGGCGCGATGCTGGGCGCCTTTGCCAACGGGCTGCTGATCACCTTCCTGCCGGTATTGCTGCTGCCGGTGCTGGGGGCGCTGGGCTTTGCCAACACCACCTTCTCCGACGCCGACTTCGGCGCGATCGGCATCCTGCTGGGCAATATGGCGCGCTTTATGTCGAAGGAGATGATCATGCTGGCGATCGTCGCCGTGTTCGCGCTGCTGGTGGCGCATAACTTCCTGGGAAAACGCAAAGGCGCGCCGGCCGCTGACCGCGTCGAGAAATAACGAGGGCAGACTGATGAACGACACAACGAGCGAAACGGAAATTGAAGAGCTGCATACCCTGGCGCGGGCGATCCGCCTGGAAACGCTGAAAGCGCTGACCGGGCTGGGCTTCGGCCACTACGGCGGCTGCATGTCGGTGGTGGAGACGCTGGCGGTGCTGTACGGCAGCGTGATGCGTATCGATCCGGCGGATCCGGACTGGCCGGAGCGCGATGACTTCGTGCTGTCGAAAGGGCACGCCGGCCCGGCGCTGTACAGCACGCTGGCGATCAAGGGCTACTTCCCGCTGGCGGAGCTGAAGACCCTTAACCAGAACGGCACGCGTCTGCCGAGCCACCCGGACCGGCTGCGCACGCGTGGCGTGGACGCCACCACCGGCTCGCTGGGGCAGGGCGTGTCGATCGCCGCCGGCATGGCGTTGTCCCATCGGCTGGCGGGGCGCCGCAATCGGGTGTTCAGCCTCCTCGGTGACGGGGAACTGAACGAAGGGCAGTGCTGGGAGGCGTTCCAGTTTATCGCCCACCACAATCTGAACAACCTGACGCTGTTCATCGATTACAACAAGCAACAGCTGGACGGCGCGCTGGACGAGGTGATCCAACCGTTCGATCTGGCCGCCAAGTTCCGCGCCTTCGGCTTTGAGGTGCAGACCATCAAGGGCGACGACATCGCGGCGCTGCTGGCGGCGGTGGCGCCGGCGCGCGGCGGCGAACAGCGGCCGCTGGCGATCGTGCTCGACAGCATCAAAGGGCAGGGCGTGGCCTATCTGGAAAACCTGTCGAACTCTCACCACCTGCGCCTGACGCCGGACGTGCAGCAGGAAATCGAAAAAGCCATCGCCGAACTGGAGGCCGCCCATGTTTAACGTAGTGACGCAGTTGGAAAACGACGCCGTCGAAATGCGCAAAGTCTACGCCGGCGCGGTGCGTCGGCAGATTGAGGCGGGCGCGCCGATCATCGCGCTGGAGGCGGATCTGATGAGCTCGATGGCGATGGACGGCGTGCACAAGGATCACCCGCAGCACGTGATCAACTGCGGCATCATGGAGGCCAACGTGATCGGCGTCGCCGCCGGGCTGTCGCTCACCGGCAGGGTGCCGTTTGTGCATACCTTTACCGCCTTCGCCAGCCGCCGCTGTTTCGATCAGCTGTTCATGTCGCTGGATTATCAGCGCAACAACGTCAAGGTGATCGCCTCCGACGCCGGGGTGAGCGCCTGCCACAACGGCGGCACCCACATGTCGTTCGAGGATATGGGCATTGTGCGCGGGCTGGCGCATTCGGTGGTGCTGGAGGTGACCGACGCCACCATGTTCGCCGATATTCTGCGTCAGCTGATGGATCTGCGCGGCTTCTACTGGGTGCGCACCATTCGCAAGCAGGCGACGCGCATCTACCAGGAGGGCTCGCGCTTTACCATCGGCAAGGGCAACCTGCTGCGCGACGGCGACGACATTACGCTGATTGCCAATGGCATCATGGTGGCGGAGGCGCTGAAGGCGGCGCAGATGCTGGCGCAGCAGGGCGTCAGCGCGGCGGTGATCGATATGTTCACCCTCAAGCCTATCGACCGTGAACTGATCAAAACCTATGCGGCCAAGACCGGGCGCATCGTCACCTGTGAAAACCACAGCATTCATAACGGGCTGGGATCGGCGGTGGCGGAGGTGCTGGCGGAAGAGTGCCCGGCACCGATGCGGCGCGTGGGGGTGAAGGAGCGTTACGGCCAGGTGGGCACCCAGGCATTTCTACAGCAGGAGTACGGCCTGACCGCCGAGCATATCCTGGAGGCCGCCGGGCAGTTGCTGCAAAAGCAGTTCTCGAGTCAATAACAACTGCTGTAACGAATGAGGTCTGGTGCTATGTATAAAGCACATACCTTCCTGCCCAGTATCTGAGTTATGACTCATACGTTATCAACTGAGAAGCCCCTTAGGGGGCTTTTTGTTTTTAATGGATAATAGATAGTCAATGCTTGGGTAAAAAGAGATAATAAAAACAGTCTAATAAATACAATAAGTTATATTCATGGTGTGAATAATGATAACAGCAAGAGGCTCGTTCAGAAGGCTGACGCCAGGCGAGATCACGCTATCCCGTTTTCTCTATAAAAATGCCATCGACTACAGTCTTGTTAAAGTGCATAACGCGAGCTATTTCCCGTTTGGTTTGCAGAATGAGGAAACGGCCGTTACGCCTAATGGTGAACTTTATTGGCCTAAAAAACACTTCAGGGAAGATTTTTCCACAGAAACAACGCGCTACCTATGGTGGTTCATGCATGAAATGGCCCACGTATGGCAGTATCAGATGGGGATGAACGTCCGGCTGCGGGGAATAATGAGCTGGGCGGTAACTTATAAATACTCGCTGCCTGATTACTACTCCTTAGCTGATTATGGTATGGAGGCATAAGCCAGCCTTCTTGCAGATTACTTCATCCTTTCTCGTTATGGCAAAGAACGGTGGTTTGAGGTGAAACTGATGCAAGGTATTATAGGTCCTGATTTGAAAAGCCGTTATGAGCATGTTTTGAAAGGATTTCTTAATACTCCTGCCGACAGGGAAACCTGAAATGAGAAGAATCTATACCCTCATCATGATGATGTTGCTCAGTGGCTGTATCCTTGAAAAGCAACGTTTTTACGCTGCGGACATTACGCTGCGGGGAAATGATCTTACCGCAAACCTACTCAACACAGAGTGGCAGGTTCAGTCTGGTCAGCATCGCTATTGAACAACGGTTGGATAGTCAAACGCATGAGCTCTGGCGCAGGACCACTCTACCACCGAAGCCCGTTGAGACGATTACGCCCGGCCAATGTATCCCATACTCGTTCAAGGCATTTGAGAGCAATGCGCTATACACCGTGGCAATCAGTACCGTGGATCCTCAGGATGCAGATTCCAAACGTTTCTGGCAGCGCAGTTTCTCGCTGAAAATCAGCGACGGCCAGATTTTGCAGGTTATTGCCAGCGCGGAGTAATAAAGCGAGAGAAGGGATGAATGAAATAGCAAGGGCCGGCAATGCCGGCCCTTGTTTCGTTTGGCGATGAATTACGCCTTGGCGGCAGCGTCAGCCTGGGAAGACTGGATCGCCGTCAGCGCAACGGTGTAGACGATATCGTCAACCAGTGCGCCGCGCGACAGGTCGTTCACCGGCTTGCGCATGCCTTGCAGCATCGGCCCGATGGAGACCAGGTCAGCGGAACGCTGTACCGCTTTGTAGGTGGTGTTGCCGGTGTTCAGATCCGGGAAGATGAACACGGTCGCCTGGCCGGCTACCGGTGAGTTCGGCGCCTTGGACTTGGCAACGTCGGCCATGATGGCGGCGTCGTACTGCAGCGGGCCGTCGATGATCAGGTCCGGGCGTTTTTCCTGCGCCAGACGGGTCGCTTCGCGCACTTTCTCGACGTCGCTGCCCGCACCGGAGTTGCCGGTGGAGTAGGAGATCATCGCTACGCGCGGCTCGATGCCGAAGGCCGCGGCGGAATCCGCAGACTGGATGGCGATTTCAGACAGCTGCTCGGCGGTCGGATCCGGGTTGATCGCGCAGTCGCCGTAGACCAGTACCTGGTCAGGCAGCAGCATGAAGAACACGGAGGACACCAGCGAGCTGCCCGGCGCGGTTTTGATCAGCTGCAACGGCGGACGGATGGTGTTGGCGGTGGTGTGAACCGCGCCGGAGACCAGACCGTCGACTTCGCCTTGTTCCAGCATCAGGGTGCCGAGCACCACGTTGTCTTCCAGCTGCTCGCGCGCGACCACTTCGGTCATGCCTTTGCTCTTGCGCAGCTCAACCAGACGCGGCACGTAGTTTTCACGCACGGCGACCGGATCGACGATTTCGATGCCTTTGCCCAGCTCAACGCCTTGCGCTGCCGCGACGCGCTGGATCTCGTCCGGGTTGCCGAGCAGCACGCATTCCGCGATGCCGCGTTCGGCGCAGATGGCCGCCGCTTTCACGGTGCGCGGCTCGTCGCCTTCCGGCAGCACGATGCGTTTGCCGGCTTTACGCGCCAGCTCGGTCAGCTCGTAACGGAACGCCGGTGGAGACAGACGGCGTGAGCGCTCGGAGGTGGCGGTCAGCGAGTCGATCCACTCGGTGTTGATGTGGCTGGCCACGTAGTTCTGCACTTTCTCGATGCGCTGGTGGTCGTCCGCCGGCACTTCGAGGTTGAAGCTCTGCAGGCTCAGCGAGGTCTGCCAGGTGTTGGTGTCAACCATGAACACCGGCAGGCCGGTCTGGAAGGCGCGTTCGCACAGCTTCTTGATCGGCTCGTCGATGGCGTAGCCGCCGGTCAGCAGGATGGCGCCGATTTCCACGCCGTTCATCGCCGCCAGGCAGGCGGAGACCAGCACGTCAGGACGGTCTGCGGAGGTTACCAGCAGAGAGCCCGGGCGGAAATGTTCCAGCATGTGCGGGATGCTGCGCGCACAGAAGGTCACGGACTTCACGCGGCGAGTCATGATGTCGCCTTCATTGACCACGCGGGCCTTCAGGTGGCGAGCCATGTCGATGGCGCGGGTGGCGATCAGATCGAAGCTCCACGGCACGCAGCCCAGAACCGGCAGCGGGCTGTTGGCGAACAGCTGCGCAGGATCGACGTGGGCGATGCTGGCTTTGGTGGAGTCGTCGAAGATTTCGGACAGGTCAGGACGGGTGCGGCCCTGATCGTCGACCGGTGCGTTCAGCTTGTTGATGATCACGCCGGTGATGTTTTTGTTCTTGCTGCCGCCGAAGCTGGTGCGCGCCAGTTCGATGCGCTCTTTCAGCTGCGCCGGGGAGTCGTTGCCCAGCGCCAGCACGAAGACGATCTCGGCGTTCAGGGTTTTGGCGATCTCGTAGTTCAGCGCGTTGGCGAACTGATGCTTGCGGGTCGGCACCAGGCCTTCGATCAGCACCACTTCCGCGTCTTTGGTGTTCTCGTGGTAACGCGCCACGATCTCTTCCATCAGCACGTCTTGCTGGTTGGAGCTCAGCAGGCCCTCAACGTAGTCCATGCGCAGCGGTTCGGCCGCCGGGATGGTGGAGTTGCTGCGGATGATGGTGGTGGTCTGGTCGAGCGCGTTGTCGCCGGTGCGCGGTTGAGCGATAGGCTTGAACACGCTCAGACGAACGCCTTTTTGCTCCATGGAGCGGATGACACCCAGGCTGACGCTGGTCAGGCCGACGCTGGTGCCGGTGGGGATCAACATAATAGTACGTGACACAGAATAGTCCTCTTCACGATTAACATGAGGCTAAAACAACACCGTCAGCCTGGGCTGACGGTGTTTTGAGAGCATTACGCGGTCAGGCGGGATGCGTCCTGCGCGATGACCAACTCTTCGTTGGTCGGGATCACCAGCGCCAGGCGGCTGCCGTCTTTGGTGATGGCGCCGGATTTGCCGAAGCGAGCGGCCATGTTGCGGTCGTGGTCGATTTCGAAGCCCAGCAGGCCCAGTTTGTTCAGGGTCAGCTCACGCACCATGCCGGCGTTCTCGCCGATGCCGCCGGTGAAGATCACCGCGTCCAGACGGCCTTCCATCAGCGCGCTGTAGGCGCCGACGTATTTGGCCAGGCGGTGGCAGAACACGTCCATGGCGCGTTTGGCGTCGGCTTTGCTGTCGTAGTTGTCTTCAACGTAACGGCAGTCGCTGGTGACTTCGGTCAGGCCCAGCAGGCCGGATTCTTTGGTCAGCATCTTGTTGATCTGGTCAACGCTCATGCCCAGAGAATCGTGCAGGTGGAAGATGATAGCCGGATCGATGTCACCGCTGCGGGTGCCCATCACCAGGCCTTCCAGCGGGGTCAGGCCCATGGAGGTGTCAACGCACTGGCCGTTGCGCACTGCGGTAACGGAACCGCCGTTGCCCAGGTGGCAAGTGATCACGTTCACTTCTTCTACCGGCTTGTTCAGCATCTTCGCGGCTTCCTGAGTCACGTAGAAGTGGCTGGTGCCGTGTGCGCCGTAGCGGCGAACGCCGTGGTCGCGGTACAGGCTGTACGGCAGGGCGTACAGGTAAGATTCTTCCGGCATGGTCTGGTGGAACGCGGTGTCGAACACGGCAACGTTCTTGTCGGCCAGGTTAGGGAAGGATTTCAGCGCTTCCGCGATGCCGATCAGGTGAGCTGGGTTGTGCAGTGGTGCAAACGGCACGGAATCTTTGATACCCTGCAGAACTTCGTCGTTGATCACAGCGGAAGCGGTAAACTTCTCGCCGCCGTGCACGATGCGGTGGCCGATAGCGGTCAGCTGCGCAGAAAGCTCTGGTTTTTGTGCCAGAATAGTATTAACAATGAAGTTCAGCGCTTCGCTGTGTGCAGCGCCGGCCCCCAGGGCAGCTTCGTGTTTGGCGCCGTCCATTTTCCACTTGATGCGCGCTTCAGGCAGGTGGAAACACTCGGCCAAACCGGAGAGGAATTCGTCGCCGTTAACGGCATCGATGATGGCGAATTTCAGAGAAGAACTGCCGCAGTTAAGAACCAGTACTAGCTTACTCGACATGGAAGTACCTACTTAAATAGTCGTGTTGTTAAAAGAAAATCGAAAACACGTGGTGAATTAATCGTCAATCAGACAACAAGCGTAGCGCATAGTGCCGATGACATTTATGATTAACATCATGTGAAGTGCACAAATCACAGGATGATGGAAAAACCGATGATTTCTCTGCGGTTTAAATAATCTTGATTTTTATAGGGCTAAAAGTTGACAAAATTTACGTCATCTTCTACCGGCCACAAGGCCGGCTTAGGATACCGATAGCCCGGTGCAAACACAAAATAAATTTAAAGCTTCAAATTTTTTAGTATGGGCTCTGGCAGCACGCTTTTAGTTTCTTTACGTGACGTTGAGGTACGCAATGACGAGCAAACCGTCCGGTTCCGTAAGCTGGTTTCAGGTCTTCCAGCGCGGGCAGCATTATATGAAAACCTGGCCGTCAGACAAACGTCTGGCACCGGTCTTTCCGGAGAACCGCGTTGCGCGTGCCACCCGTTTCGCTATCCGTTTCATGCCGCCGTTGGCGATTTTCACGCTGACCTGGCAGATCGCGCTGGGCGGCCAGCTCGGCCCGGCGATCGCCACCGCGCTGTTCGCCTGCAGCCTGCCGATGCAGGGCTTGTGGTGGCTGGGGCGCCGTTCTGTTACGCCGCTGCCGCCGACGCTGCTGCAATGGTTCCATGAGGTGCGCAACAAGCTGACGGAAGCCGGGCAGGCGGTAGCGCCGCTCGAAGGCACGCCGACCTATCAGACGTTGGCCGATCTGCTCAAGCGTGCTTTCAAGCAGCTGGACAAAACCTTCCTCGACGATTTGTAACTGAGAAAAGGCCGCGTTGATGCGGCCTTTTTCGTCTAAGCGTCAATAACCCCGGTTTAAATCAAAGAACGGTCGAGTTGTGATTTCCTGCGTTCTTGCGCTGTGCGATGCTCCCGCCATCACACAGAAATGAGGAAATCCTGATGGAAATGACCAACGCCCAGCGGCTGATCCTGTCGAACCAGTACAAGATGATGACCCTGCTCGATCCGGACAACGGCGACCGTTATCGCCGGTTGCAAACCATCGTCGAACGCGGCTTCGGGTTGCAAATGCGCGAACTGGATCGCGACTTCGGCGAACTGAGCGAAGAGGTGTGCCGCACCATCATCAACGTGATGGAGATGCACCATGCGCTGCAGGTTTCCTGGGGCAACCTGAAAGAGAAGCAGGATCTGGACGAGCGCCGCCTGGCGTTTCTCGGTTTCGACGCCGCCACCGAAGCGCGCTACCTGAGCTACGTGCGTTTCCTGGTCAGCACCGAGGGGCGTTATACTCACTTCGATTCCGGCAGCCACGGTTTCAACGCCCAGACCAAAATGTGGGAAAAATACCAGCGTATGCTGGCGATCTGGCTGGCTTGTCCGCGCCAGTATCACCTGAGCGCCGTTGAGATAGCGCAAATCATCAATGCTTGATTAAGAAGAGGTTTTCTGTGGAGTGTAAGGGTTTTCTGTTCGATCTTGATGGCACCCTGGTGGATTCATTGCCGGCGGTAGAGCGCGCCTGGACGCACTGGGCCGAGCGCCGCGGCGTCAACCCGCAAGCGGTGCTGGACTTCATTCACGGTAAACAGGCCATTACTTCTCTGCGCCACTTTATGCCGGGCGAAAGCGAGGCGGAAATTCAGCGCGAGTTCGAGTTGCTGGAGCAGGCCGAAGCGCAGGATACCGACGGCGTTCGCGCGCTGCCGGGCGCGATTGTGCTGCTGGAGCGCCTGAACGCGCTCGGTATCCCTTGGGCGATCGTCACCTCAGGTTCGGTGCCGGTGGCCGGCGCTCGCCGCCAGGCCGGCGGTTTGCCGCAGCCGGAGGTGTTCATCACCGCCGAGCAGGTTAAACACGGTAAGCCACAGCCCGACGCCTATCTGCTGGGCGCCGAGCGCCTGGGGCTTGCGCCGCACGAGTGCGTGGTGGTTGAAGACGCGCCGGCCGGCATTCTCTCCGGCCTGGCGGCGGGCTGCCAGGTGATTGCGGTCAACGCGCCGGCGGATGCGCCGAAGCTGGATCAGGTCGACCTGCGGCTGGATTCGCTGGCGCAGATCGCCGTCGATAAAACGGCGCAGGGCGCAATCGTTCGCCGGCTGGCCTGAGCGGCATTATCTTCACCCTAATTGATTAGACCCCGCTTCGGCGGGTTTTTTTTATGCTATTTTTTAGACCCTTGGACATTTGCCGGATGAGGCCGTTTTGAACAGCGAATTACTGTGGGTGCTGAGTTTACTGCTGATTGCCATCGTGCTGTTTACCACCAACAAGCTGCGCATGGACGTGGTGGCGCTGTTGGTGATTATCGCCTTCGTACTGAGCGGCACGCTCAGCCTGCAGGAGGCGACGGTCGGTTTCAGCGATCCCAACGTGATTTTGATCGCGGCGCTGTTCGTGATCGGTGAAGGGCTGGTGCGCACCGGCGTGGCCTATCAGGTGGGGGACTGGCTGGTGAAAGTGGCCGGCAGCAGCGAAACCAAAATGTTGATGCTGCTGATGGTCACGGTCGCCGGGCTGGGGGCGTTCATGAGCTCGACCGGCGTGGTGGCGATCTTTATCCCGGTGGTGCTCAGCGTGACGGCCAGAATGAAGATCGCACCGGGGCGGCTGATGATGCCGCTCAGCTTCGCCGGGCTGATCAGCGGCATGATGACGCTGGTGGCCACGCCGCCCAACATGGTGGTCAACAGCGAACTGGTGCGTGAAGGCATCCATGGTTTCGGTTTCTTCAGCGTGACGCCCATTGGCCTGGTGGTGCTGGCGCTGGGCGTCGGCTACATGCTGATCGCCCGGCGTTGGCTGGGCAGCGGTGAAACGGGCAAAGCCGGCGATGACTGGCAGCGCCGCACCTTCCGCGATTTGATCCGCGACTACAAGCTGACCGGCCGCGCGCGGCGGCTGGCTGTCCGCAGCGATTCGCCGCTGATCGGGCGTTCGCTGGATGAATTGCACCTGCGTGCGCGCTATGGCGCCAACGTGGTGGGCATCGAGCGCTGGAAACGCTTCCGGCGGGTGATGGTCAGCGCTTCCGGCAGCACCGAGCTGCGCGAGGGCGACGTTCTTTTGATCGACATGTCGGACAGCCAGGTCGATCTGCGCGAATTCTGCGGCGAGCAGCGGCTGGAGCCGATGGTGCTGCGTGGCGATTACTTCTCTGAACAGTCGCGCAACGTCGGCATGGCGGAAGTGTCGCTGATCCCGGACTCGGCGCTGCTGGGCAAAAGCTTGCGCGAAGCGGCGTTCCGCAGCCGCTACGATCTCAACGTGGTGGGCATCCGTCGCCACGGCGAGACGCTGGGCGGCAAGCTGGTGGACGAGCCGCTGGAGCTGGGCGACATTTTGCTGGTGATCGGCGACTGGAAGGCGATCCGTCAGCTGCAGGCCAAAACCCACGACTTTATCGTGCTCAACCTGCCGGCCGAGGTGGACGAAGTGGCACCGGCCATCACGCAGGCGCCGCACGCGCTGTTTTGCCTGGCGCTGATGGTGGCAATGATGTTGACTGACGAAATCCCCAACCCCATCGCGGCGCTGATCGCTTGTCTGCTGATGGGCAAGTTCCGCTGTATCGATATGGAGAGCGCCTATAAATCGATTCATTGGCCGAGCATCATTTTGATCGTCGGGATGATGCCGTTTGCGCAGGCGCTGCAAAAGACCGGCGGGGTGGATCTGATCGTCAGCGGGCTGATGGACGTCGCCGGCGGTGCGGGGCCGCGCGTGATGCTACTGTGCCTGTTCGTCTTGTGCGCCACCATCGGCCTGTTTATTTCCAACACCGCGACGGCGGTGCTGATGGCGCCGATCGCCATCGCCGCCGCGCGCGAAATGGGCGTCTCGCCATACCCGTTCGCGATGATTATCGCCATCGCCGCGTCCGCCGCCTTTATGACGCCGGTCTCTTCACCGGTCAACACGCTGGTGCTGGGGCCGGGCAATTACAAGTTCGGCGATTTCGTGCGTCTCGGCGTGCCGTTCACTCTGCTGGTGATGGCGGTCAGCGTGATTGTGGTGCCGTGGCTCTACGGCTTTTAACGGCGCAGCGAGGCTGCGCCGGCGGGATTACAGCGAACTGTCGAGGCTGATTTCGTCCAATGACAGGCTGAAGCTGGGAATGAACACGTCCATGAAGTAGTCCATTTCCGGGCTGCGGCGCTGTTCCAGAGTTTTATCCAGCCGCGCCTTGGCCAGGGTGAATTCGTTGTTGCCGGCAGAGAGTTCCTCCAGGCATTTCAGGTAGGCGCAGAGTGCGTCTGCCTGCTTCACTACCTGCTTTTCATCTTCGCTGTAGTAGTGCTCATCGAGAATGGTGCGGAAGTCGTTGCGCAGCTCCGCGGGGATCATGTCCAGCAGCTTTTGCTGGGCGATCTTTTCGATCTTCTTGTATTCATGGGCGATCTGCGGATTGTAGTACTTGATCGGCGTCGGCATGTCGCCGGTGATCACTTCGCTGGCGTCATGGTACATCGCCAGCAGCGCAACGCGGTCGGCGTTGAGGTTGCCGTTGAATTTGCGGTTCTTGATCACCGCCAACGCGTGGGCGACGAAAGCTACCTGCAGACTGTGTTCGGAGACGTTCTCGGTACGCACGTTGCGCATCAGCGGCCAGCGGTTGATCAGTTTCAGGCGGGATAGATGGGCGAAGAAATGGCTCTGGCTCATGGTGCTCTCTTTAACGGCAAGTGAGGGCCCCATTGTGAAGCAGTGACGGCGAATTTTGCAACCGGGCAATGAGAGAAGGGCGCAGCAAGGCGCTGCGCCCCAGGCGATTACTGGTGGTAACCTTCCAGGAAGCGGCCCAGCTTGCCGACCGCCATTTCCAGTTCGTCTACGCGCGGCAGGGTGACGATTCGCACGTGATCCGGGTAAGGCCAGTTGAACGCGGTGCCCTGCACCAGCAGCACTTTTTCCTGCAGCAGCAGGTCCAGCACCAGTTTCTGGTCGTCGTGGATGTTGAAGCGCTTGGCGTCGATGCGCGGGAACATGTACAGCGCGCCCTGAGGTTTTACGCAAGAGACGCCCGGAATGTCGTTGAGCAGTTCCCAGGTGCGGTTGCGCTGTTCGTACAGGCGGCCGCCGGGCTGAATGAATTCGCTGATGCTCTGATAACCGCCCAGCGCGGTTTGAATGGCGTGTTGCATTGGCACGTTGGCGCACAGGCGCATCGAAGCCAGCATCTCCAGCCCTTCGATATAGCCTTTGGCGTGCTTCTTCGGCCCGTTCAGCACCATCCAGCCCTGGCGGAAGCCCGCCACTCGGTAGGTTTTCGACAGGCCGTTGAAGGTCACGGTCAGCAGATCCGGCGCCAGCGCGGCGATCGAATGGTGCTCGGCTTCGTCATACAGGATCTTGTCGTAGATCTCGTCGGCGAAGATGATCAGGTTGTGTTGACGGGCGATCTCGACGATCTGTTCCAGCAGCGCTTTGCTGTAAACCGCGCCGGTCGGGTTGTTCGGGTTGATGATCACGATGCCGCGGGTGCGCGGGGTGATCTTGCTGATGATGTCGTCCAGATCCGGGAACCAGCCGGCCTGCTCATCGCACAGGTAGTGCACGGCCTTGCCGCCGGACAGCGATACCGCGGCGGTCCACAGCGGGTAGTCCGGCGCCGGCACCAGCATTTCGTCGCCGCTGTTGAGCAGCGCCTGCATGGATTGGACGATCAGCTCCGAGACGCCGTTGCCAATGTAGATATCCTCAACGGTCACGTCACGCATGTTGCGCGCCTGATAGTGCTGCATGATCGCTTTACGCGCCGAGAAGAGGCCTTTGGAATCGGAGTAGCCTTGCGCCGTGGGCAGATTGCGGATCACGTCGACCAGGATTTCGTCCGGGGCGTCGAAACCGAACGGGGCAGGGTTGCCGATGTTCAGTTTCAGGACTTTGTTGCCTTCTTCTTCAAGACGTTTAGCTTCTTTAAGCACCGGGCCGCGAATGTCATAGCAGACGTTGTCCAGTTTGCTGGATTTCTCAATGGGGGACATAAAAAGTTGAGCCTTTTGCTGGGATAGGGGCGCTCCTACCGTGGGACGCCGCAACCCGCCCAATGTACTCCTGGCGTAGTTGCTTTTGAAGGGTTTTGCACGCCTTTGGTGCAAATGCATGTCGTAACGGGGGATTTTAGTTATGATAAGCAAAGGTAAAGTTATTTTGTGGTTCATAATTTCATGAACTATAATTTTACTAGGGTTTTGTTCTGTAAAATCCCGCCTCGATAAACGCGACGTGCCGGCGATCGCGGCCGGCAGCAGTGAACTGATAAGCCGAAAGGGAGAATAGGCTTCAATAAACTGTAAAGGAACGATAATACCGGAGTTGTCTGATAGCGGGGAGTCAGTTAGCGCACCACACTAAGAAAAATGACATATTTACATTAGCTTTACTTTATATTTTATCTTAAGCATTGTTTATGTGGTTATAGGATTATTATTTAAAGCAAAAATCTTACTGATTGAATTTATTAAATTCATTGAGTGGTAACACGAAGTTGGTATCGTTAATTATTTATCTTTTTTGCTCTGTAATGCAGTCTGAACGCCGGTTGATAAGGGTTCTCAGTAGCACGAATGGAGTGGAAATTAGGCAGTATGAATGAGTAAAATCTCAGGTTCGGTGGGGGGGTTCCCTTTTCACCGGTATTCAGCTCCCCGCGTTCTATAAGCACCATCGATAGATCGCATTTTAAAAAGCGATAGAGGTAACGAATCATAAGTAATTTTTTTGCCCTCCACTTATGAGTGGGGTACTGTCATAACAGGCTCCGTCCTTTTCAACGGCGTCTGAGAAACACACCAGGGTAGTAGTTCGTAAATTAGAATTTAAAAAAGTGAAGAATACACTATGACAACTGCAAATCGTCCGATACTTAATCTCGACCTCGATCTGCTAAGAACCTTTGTTGCGGTTGCTGATTTGAATACCTTTGCGGCGGCGGCGGTTGCCGTATGCCGTACTCAATCAGCCGTCAGTCAACAAATGCAGCGATTAGAGCAACTGGTCGGCAAAGAACTGTTTGCCCGCCATGGGCGTAACAAACTCCTGACTGAGCATGGTATTCAGCTTCTCGGTTATGCCAGGAAGATCCTGCGCTTTAACGACGAAGCCTGTACCTCGCTGATGTACAACAATATTAAAGGTGTTCTGACCATCGGCGCTTCCGACGACACCGCCGATACCATTCTGCCTTTCCTGTTGAACCGCGTGACCGCCATCTATCCGAAGCTGGCCATTGACGTGCGCGTAAAGCGCAGCACGACGATGGTCGATCTGCTGGAAGAGGGCGAGATCGAGCTGGCGGTGACCACGGCCGATCCGGCCGGACATCCGCATATCGTGCTGCGCACATCGCCGACGCTGTGGTACTGTGCCGCCGATTACCACTATCAGGCGGGCGAACCGATCCCGTTGGTGGTGATGGATGAGCCAAGCCCGTTCCGTGCGCTGGCGATCAAGCAGCTGGACGAAGCCGGTATCCCGTGGCGTATCGCCTACGTCGCCTCCACGCTGTCCGCGGTGCGGGCGGCCTGTAAGGCCGGCTTGGGCGTGACCGCGCGGCCGATCGAGATGATGAGCCCCGATCTGCGGGTGCTGGGGGCGGTGGAAGGTTTGCCGCCGCTGCCGGATACCCAGTATGCGCTGTGCAAAAACGCGCAGTGCAGCAATGAGCTGGCGATGGCCATCTTCAGCGCAATGCAGGGCGGCAATGACGGTTATGGCTTCAACGGCGCGGAAGCTGGTCTCCAGGGCGATCAGGATGACGCCAGCCTGGTGGACGAAGAAGAATAACGCCGCGGCGTTAGCTCTGATGAAAACCTCTGCTTCGGCGGAGGTTTTTTTTGCCCTTTTTTTGGCTATTTTTACTGTTATAGGGATTTAATGACGATTTTGTTATGAGTTGGCTGTTTTATTAACTTTTAAGCGTCACTGAAAAGAGAGTTTGGCCGGGTTTAAGACGCTGAGTTTGTTTTTTGAGCAATAAGATTGAATGGGTTAAAGGCATGGTAATAGCAGGGTTATTTTGTTAGCTTATAGCGGCCGTTTTTGCGGCTTAATTTGAGGAAAATTGTTAAAGGGCCACACTTTTTTTGAGGATTTATGCTGAAAACGTGTCCTGGATCAAAAAAATACCCCTAGGTAGTGAGTGGAAGAACAGGGAATTCCTGAGACAATGGTATAGTAAAACTGAAATGTGCACGTTGGTTTATATCTATCTGTTTCTACACAAAAATTAACTGACACGATTTAGCCAGCCCCTGGCGCATCAAATGTTAATCAAATGATACGTATGTAAACTAGTGTGTAGATACTTTTGTCAAAGTTGACAAAAGGTTATAGAAAGGAGTAAAAAGCCCACAGAAAAACGCTGCCTAACTCGCTGTAAAAGCAGTTTGTTTGTGTGGTTATTTATCCTTCCCTTAAATCGATGTGGCGCACTAACTGCCGGTGACAAGAGCAGCGCGATCGACGCCACTTTTGATGAGTAAGCATAGAGTATGTCAACAACCACTGAAGTTATCGCTCATCACTGGGCGCTCGCCGTATTTCTCGTCGTGGCTATCGGGCTTTGCGGCTTAATGCTGCTGGGTGCGTTCTTCTTGGGTGGGAGAGCCCGGGCGCGCGCCAAACACACCCCGTTTGAATCAGGCATCGACTCGGTCGGTACGGCGCGCATGCGCTTGTCCGCCAAGTTCTACCTGGTGGCCATGTTCTTCGTTATTTTCGACGTTGAAGCCTTATACCTGTATGCCTGGTCGGTCTCGGTTCGCGAGAGCGGTTGGGTAGGCTTTATCGAAGCCGCCATTTTCATTTTGGTGCTATTGGCCGGTCTGGTTTATCTGGTGCGCATCGGCGCGTTGGATTGGACTCCGGCGCGTTCCCAACGCCGCAGCAAACCGAGCACGATCACTAACACCAACAGTCATCCGCAGTAACAGCGAGGCATTAAGATGGACTATACGCTCACCCGCATAGACCCGAACGGTGAGAACGACCGTTATCCCCTGCAAAAACAGGAGATCGTCGCCGATCCCCTGGAACAACAGGTCCACCGCACGGTTTACATGGGTAAACTCGAACATGCGCTGCATGACATGGTGAACTGGGGGCGTAAAAACTCTATTTGGCCGTATAACTTCGGCCTTTCGTGCTGTTACGTGGAGATGGTGACGTCGTTTACCGCCGTTCACGACGTGGCGCGTTTCGGTGCGGAAGTACTGCGCGCCTCCCCGCGTCAGGCTGACCTGATGGTGGTGGCCGGTACCTGTTTCACCAAGATGGCCCCGGTCATCCAACGCCTGTACGAGCAGATGCTGGAGCCTAAGTGGGTGATCTCGATGGGCGCCTGCGCCAACTCCGGCGGCATGTACGACATCTATTCCGTGGTGCAGGGCGTGGACAAGTTCCTGCCGGTCGACGTGTACATTCCCGGCTGCCCGCCGCGTCCGGAAGCCTACATGCAAGCGCTGATGCTGCTGCAGGAATCCATCGGCAAAGAACGTCGCCCGCTGTCGTGGGTTGTCGGCGATCAGGGCGTTTACCGCGCCAATATGCAGTCTGAAAGAGAGCGTAAACACGGCGAGCGTATCGCGGTGACCAACCTCCGGACGCCTGACGAGATTTAAGACGTTCATTTAACGTCCATCTTAGTGCGCTATTGGTTAACACAGCGAAAAGTGAAACTTGCGGCGAATAACCCTTTAGTGTGGTGAAAAAAATTATGACAGATTTGACGACGCACGACGCCTTGCCTGCCTGGCAGACCCGAGATCACCTTGACGACCCGGTGATCGGCGAACTGCGCAACCGTTTTGGGCCGGAAGCCTTTACTGTTCAGGCCACCCGTACCGGCATGCCCGTGGTATGGGTTAAACCTGACCAGTTGCTGGAAGTAATGACGTTCCTGAGAAAACAGCCGAAGCCGTATGTCATGCTGTTCGATCTGCATGGCGTGGACGAACGTCTTCGCACCCACCGCGACGGCCTGCCCGCTGCGGATTTCTCCGTTTTCTACCATCTGATTTCCATCGAACGCAACCGCGACATCATGCTGAAGGTGGCGCTGTCTGAAAAAGATCTGCACGTGCCGACGGCGACCAAGGTGTTCCCGAACGCCAACTGGTACGAGCGCGAAACCTGGGAAATGTTCGGCATCACCTTCGACGGCCACCCGCACCTGTCGCGCATCATGATGCCGCAGACTTGGGAAGGGCACCCGCTGCGCAAGGACTACCCGGCGCGCGCCACCGAATTCGATCCTTTTGTGCTGACCAAGCAGAAAGAAGATCTGGAGATGGAAGCGCTGACCTTCAAGCCGGAAGACTGGGGCATGAAGCGCGGTACCGAGAACGAAGACTTCATGTTCCTCAACCTCGGCCCGAACCACCCGTCCGCGCACGGTGCGTTCCGCATCATTCTGCAGCTGGACGGCGAAGAGATCGTCGACTGCGTGCCGGATATCGGCTATCACCACCGCGGCGCCGAGAAGATGGGCGAGCGTCAATCCTGGCACAGCTACATTCCGTACACCGACCGTATCGAGTACCTCGGCGGCTGCGTGAACGAAATGCCTTATGTGCTGGCGGTCGAGAAGCTGGCCGGCATCAAGGTGCCTGAGCGCGTCGACACCATCCGCGTGATGCTGTCCGAGCTGTTCCGCATCAACAGCCACCTGCTGTACATCTCCACCTTCATTCAGGACGTCGGCGCGATGACCCCGGTGTTCTTCGCCTTTACCGACCGTCAGAAAATCTACGATCTGGTGGAAGCAATCACCGGTTTCCGTATGCACCCGGCCTGGTTCCGCATCGGCGGCGTCGCGCACGATCTGCCGCGCGGCTGGGATCGCCTGCTGCGTGAATTCCTCGACTGGATGCCGAAGCGTCTGGACTCCTACGTGAAAGCGGCGCTGAAGAACAGCATCCTGAAAGGCCGTTCCATCGGCGTAGCGTCTTACAACGCCAAAGAAGCGCTGGAGTGGGGCGTAACCGGCGCCGGCCTGCGTGCCACTGGCGTCGAGTTCGACGTGCGTAAATGGCGTCCGTACTCCGGCTACGAGAACTTCGACTTCGAAGTGCCGGTCGGCGACGGCACCAGCGACTGCTACACCCGCGTGATGCTGAAGGTGGAAGAGCTGCGCCAGAGCCTGCGCATCCTCGAGCAGTGCCTGAACAACATGCCGGAAGGCCCGTTCAAGGCCGATCACCCGCTGACCACGCCGCCGCCGAAAGAGCGCACGCTGCAGCATATTGAAACGCTGATCACCCACTTCCTGCAGGTTTCCTGGGGCCCGGTGATGCCAGCCAACGAATCATTCCAGATGATTGAAGCCACCAAAGGGATCAACAGCTACTACCTGACCAGCGACGGCAGCACCATGAGCTACCGCACCCGGGTACGTACGCCGAGCTTTGCGCACCTGCAGCAGATCCCATCGGTCATCCGTGGCAGCCTGGTTTCCGACCTGATCGTCTATCTGGGTAGTATCGATTTTGTAATGTCAGATGTGGACCGCTAACTATGCATGATCAAAAAGACAATCACGCAGTCAATGATGCGCTCGAGCCCATCAACGCAGCCGCTCCTCAGAGCGGCGTTGATGCATTTGTACTGAGCGCGGAAGAACGTGATGCGATCGAGCACGAAAAGCACCATTACGAGGATCCGCGCGCCGCTTCCATCGAAGCACTGAAAATTGTGCAGAAGCAGCGCGGCTGGGTTCCGGACGGTGCGATTTACGCCATCGCGGAAGTGCTGGGCATCCCCGCCAGCGACGTAGAAGGCGTGGCCACGTTCTACAGCCAGATTTTCCGTCAGCCAGTAGGACGTCACGTAATCCGTTATTGTGACAGCGTTGTCTGTCACATCACCGGTTACCAGGGCATTCAGGCCGCTATCGAGAAGAAGCTGAACATCAAGCCGGGTCAAACCACCTTTGATGGCCGCTTCACGCTGTTGCCGACCTGCTGTCTGGGCAACTGCGATAAAGGGCCGACCATGATGATTGATGAGGACACTCACAGTCAGCTGAAGCCTGAAGATATCGAGACGCTACTGGAGCAGTATCAATGACCAAGCACATTGTACGCACTCCCGAAACGCATCCGCTGACCTGGCGTCTGCGCGATGATAAGCAGCCGCTGTGGCTGGACGAGTACCGCAGCAAAAACGGCTATGCCGGCGCAGAAAAGGCCCTCAAAGGCCTGGCACCGGACGAGATCGTCAGCCTGGTGAAAGACTCCGGGCTGAAGGGACGCGGCGGCGCGGGCTTCTCCACCGGTTTGAAGTGGAGCCTGATGCCGAAGGACGAATCCATGAACATCCGTTACCTGCTGTGTAACGCCGATGAAATGGAGCCGGGCACTTATAAAGACCGCCTGCTGATGGAGCAGCTGCCGCACCTATTGGTGGAAGGCATGCTGATCTCCGCGTTCGCGCTGAAAGCCTACCGTGGGTACATCTTCCTTCGCGGTGAGTACATCGAAGCGGCGGCGCACCTGCGTCGCGCCATCGCGGAAGCCACCGAAGCCGGCTATCTGGGCAAGAACATTCTCGGCACCGGGTTCGATTTCGAGCTGATCGTGCACACCGGCGCCGGCCGTTACATCTGCGGCGAAGAAACCGCGCTGATCAACTCGCTGGAAGGCCGCCGCGCCAACCCGCGTTCCAAGCCGCCATTCCCGGCCAGCGCCGGCGTGTGGGGCAAGCCGACCTGCGTCAACAACGTCGAAACGCTGTGCAACGTGCCGGCCATTTTGGCGAACGGCGTGGAGTGGTACACCGGCATCTCCGGCAGTGAAGACAAAGGCACCAAGCTGATGGGCTTCTCCGGCCGGGTGAAAAATCCGGGCGTCTGGGAGCTGCCGTTCGGCACCACCGCGCGCGAGATCCTGGAAGACTACGCCGGCGGCATGCGCGACGGTCTGCGCTTCAAAGCCTGGCAGCCGGGCGGCGCGGGGACCGACTTCCTGACCGCCGATCACCTCGATCTGCCAATGGAATACGGCGCGATCGGCAAAGCCGGCAGCCGTCTCGGCACCGCGCTGGCGATGGCGGTAGACCACGAGATCGGCATGGTGCCGCTGGTGCGTAACCTGGAAGAGTTCTTCGCCCGCGAGTCCTGCGGCTGGTGTACGCCATGCCGCGACGGCCTGCCGTGGAGCGTGAAGATCCTGCGTGCGTTGGAAAACGGCGAAGGGCAGCCGGGGGATATCGAAACCCTCGAACAGCTGTGCCGTTCCCTCGGCCCGGGCAAAACCTTCTGCGCCCACGCGCCAGGTGCCGTAGAGCCACTGCAAAGCGCGATTAAATATTTCCGTGAAGAGTTCGAGGCGGGCATCGCCGTGCAGCACTTCGGCAATGCCCATGCGATTGGCGGCATTCAGCCGAACAATCTGCTGAAGCAGCGCTGGTAAGCCGACTCGCCCGAACACGGCCAGAATTTTTGATTAACGCCTGCCGCAAGGCAGGCCACTTGGAAGCATGCTGACTATGGCTACGATTCATGTAGACGGCAAAGAGTATGAGGTAGACGGAGCGGACAACCTGCTGCAGGCTTGTCTTTCCCTCGGCCTTGATATTCCTTACTTTTGCTGGCATCCGGCGCTGGGAAGCGTCGGCGCTTGCCGCCAATGTGCGGTAAAGCAATACCAAAACGCGGAAGATACGCGCGGCCGTTTGGTGATGTCCTGTATGACCCCGGCATCCGACGGCACCTTCATCTCCATCGATGACGGTGAAGCGAAGCAGTTCCGTGAAAGCGTGGTCGAGTGGTTGATGACCAACCACCCGCACGATTGCCCGGTCTGTGAAGAAGGCGGTAACTGTCACCTGCAGGATATGACGGTAATGACCGGCCACAGCTTCCGCCGCTACCGCTTCACCAAGCGCACCCACAATAATCAGGAGCTGGGGCCGTTTATCTCGCACGAGATGAACCGCTGCATCGCCTGCTACCGGTGCGTGCGTTACTACAAAGACTATGCGGACGGCACCGACTTCGGCGTGTACGGCGCGCACGACAACGTCTACTTCGGTCGCCCGGAAAGCGGCACGCTGGAAAGCGAGTTCTCCGGCAACCTGGTGGAAGTGTGCCCGACCGGCGTATTCACCGACAAAACGCACTCCGAACGCTACAACCGTAAATGGGACATGCAGTTCGCGCCGAGCATTTGCCAGCAGTGCAGCATCGGCTGTAACACCAGCCCGGGCGAACGCTATGGCGAGCTGCGCCGTATCGAAAACCGTTACAACGGCAGCGTGAACCACTACTTCCTGTGCGACCGCGGCCGTTTCGGTTACGGCTACGTCAACCAGAAAGATCGTCCGCGTCAACCGCAGCAGCTGCGCGGCGATGACTGGATCACCCTGAACGCCGAGCAGGCGATGCAGGGCGCGGCGGACATCCTGCGTCAGGCGAAGAAAACCATCGGCATCGGCTCCCCGCGCGCCAGCCTGGAAAGCAACTTCGCACTGCGCGAGCTGGTCGGCGCCGAGAACTACTACACCGGTATCGCTCAGGCGGAGCAATCACGCCTGGCGCTGATGCTGAACGTGCTGAAAAACGGCGGCGTCCATACGCCGGCGCTGCGTGAGATCGAAGATTACGACGCGGTGCTGGTGCTGGGCGAAGACCTGACGCAAACCGGTGCGCGTATCGCGCTGTCCGTGCGCCAGGCCGTCAAGGGGAAAGCCCGCGCGATGGCGGCGGCGCAACGCGTGGCCGACTGGCAGATCGCGGCGGTGCAGAACATCGGTCAGCACGCCAAGTACCCGCTGTTCACCACCAACGTCGACAACACCCGTCTGGACGACATCGCCGCCTGGAACTACCGCGCGCCGGTGGACGAACAGGCGCGCTTCGGCTTCGCCATCGCTCACGCGCTGGACAGCGCGGCGCCGGCGGTCAACGATCTGGCTGAAGGCCTGAACAAGAAAGTCGATATCATCGTGCAGGCGCTGACCGGCGCACGCAAACCGCTGATCGTGACCGGCAGCAACGCCGGCAGCGAAGCCATCATCGAAGCGGCGGCCAACATCGCCAAAGCGTTGAAGGGCCGCGGTTCCGATGTCGGCATCACCTTCGTGGCGGGCGCAGCCAACAGCATGGGCCTGGCGATGATCGGCGGCGGTTCGCTCGATCAGGCGCTGGAACAGCTGGCGAGCGGCGCAGCCGACACCGCCATCGTGATGGAAAACGATCTCTATCGTCATGCGCCGGCGGCGCAGGTGGATGCAGCGTTGGCCAAGGTCAACAACCTGATCGTCGCCGACCACCAGCGCACCGCGATCATGGACAAAGCCAACCTGATCCTCTCCTCGGCCAGCTTCGCCGAGAGCGACGGTACGCTGATCAACCAGGAAGGCCGCGCGCAGCGCTTCTTCCAGGTATACGATCCGGCTTACTACGACGACGCCAAGAAGAATCAGTTCACCGTGATGCTGGAAAGCTGGCGCTGGATGCACTCGCTGCACTCCACCTACACCAGCCGCCACGTGGACTGGACCCAGCTCGATGACGTGATCGCCGCTTGCGTCGCCGCGTTGCCGCAGCTGCAGGGCATCGTCGATGCCGCGCCGGACGCGACTTTCCGCATTCGCGGTCAGAAGCTGGCGCGTTCGCCGCACCGTTCCAGCGGCCGTACCGCCATGCGCGCCAACATCAGCGTGCACGAGCCGCGTCAGCCGCAGGATAAAGACACCATGTTCGCCTTCTCGATGGAAGGGAACAACAGCCCGCTGGCCGATCGTCAGCAGATCCCGTTCGCCTGGGCGCCAGGCTGGAACTCACCGCAGGCATGGAACAAGTTCCAGGCCGAAGTGGGCGGCAAACTGCGCCACGGCGATCCGGGCGTGCGCCTGATCGAAGCGGGGGAGGGCAGCCTCGGTTACTTCGACCGCGTACCAGCCGCCTTCAATCCGAACGACGGCTGGCGTGTCGCGCCTTACTACCACCTGTTCGGCAGCGATGAAATGTCGCAGCGCTCTCACGTGATCCAGCAGCGCATGCCGGAAGCCTACGTGATGGTCAACCCGGCCGACGCGGCGACGCTTGGCGTCAACGCAGGCAGCCTGGTGGAGTTCAGCTGTGCGGGCCAGACCCTGCGTCTGCCGGTGCGTCTGAGTGAAACCCTGACCCAGGGCCAGGTTGGTTTGCCGCTCGGCTTGCCAGGGATCCCGCCGATCTTGGTGGGTGCTAAGGTAGACAATCTGCGGGAGGCGGCACGATGAGCTGGTTTACCCCTGAGGTGATCGACATTCTGATCGCCGTACTTAAAGCGGTCGTGATCCTGTTGGTGGTCGTGGCGTGCGGGGCGTTAATGAGCTTCGGCGAACGCCGCCTGCTCGGCCTGTTCCAGAACCGTTACGGACCGAACCGCGTAGGCTGGGGCGGCTCGCTGCAGCTGGTCGCCGACATGATCAAAATGTTCTTCAAGGAAGACTGGGTGCCGAGATTCTCCGACCGGGTGATCTTCACCCTGGCGCCGATGATCGCCTTTACTTCCCTGTTGCTGGCATTTGCCATCGTTCCGGTCAGCCCGACCTGGGCGGTGTCCGATCTCAACATCGGTATTCTGTTCTTCCTGATGATGGCCGGCCTGGCGGTGTACGCCGTGCTGTTCGCCGGCTGGTCGAGCAACAACAAATACTCGCTGTTGGGCGCGATGCGCGCCTCCGCGCAAACCCTGAGCTACGAAGTGTTCATCGGTCTGTCGCTGATGGGCGTGGTGATGCAGGCGGGTTCGTTCAACATGCAGGCCATCGTTGAATCCCAGGCGCACGTCTGGAACGTCATTCCGCAGTTCTTCGGCTTCGTGACCTTCGCGATCGCCGGCGTGGCGGTGTGCCACCGTCACCCGTTTGACCAGCCGGAAGCCGAGCAGGAACTGGCTGACGGTTACCACATCGAATACTCCGGCATGAAGTTCGGTCTGTTCTTCGTGGGGGAATACATCGGTATCGTCACCGTGTCCGCCCTGATTGTGACGTTGTTCTTCGGCGGCTGGCAGGGTCCGTTCCTGCCGCCATTCATCTGGTTCGCGTTGAAAACGGCCTTCTTCATGATGATGTTCATCCTGATCCGCGCCTCGCTGCCGCGTCCGCGTTATGACCAGGTGATGTCTTTCGGCTGGAAAGTGTGCCTGCCGCTGACGCTGCTGAACCTGCTGGCAACCGCCGCGGTCATTTTGTACAACGCTCAATAAGGGGTGAATAAACCATGACATTGAAAGAGTTAGTGGTTGGTTTCGGCACCCAGGTGCGCAGCATTTGGATGATTGGCATGCATGCCTTCGCCAAGCGCGAAACCCAGATGTATCCGGAAGAACCGGTTTACCTACCGCCGCGCTACCGTGGCCGCATCGTGCTGACGCGCGATCCGGACGGCGAAGAGCGCTGCGTCGCCTGTAACCTGTGTGCGGTGGCCTGCCCGGTCGGCTGTATCTCGCTGCAAAAAGCGGAGCAGAAAGACGGCCGTTGGTATCCGGAGTTCTTCCGCATCAACTTCTCGCGCTGCATTTTCTGTGGCCTGTGCGAAGAGGCTTGCCCGACTACCGCTATCCAGCTGACGCCGGATTTCGAACTGGGTGAGTACAAGCGTCAGGATCTGGTGTACGAAAAAGAAGATCTGTTGATCTCGGGGCCGGGTAAATATCCGGAATATAACTTCTACCGGATGGCCGGTATGGCGATTGACGGCAAAGCCAAAGGCGAAGCCGAAAACGAAGCCAAACCGATCGACGTCAAAGGTCTGTTGCCCTAAGGAGCCAGCAAGCATGGAAATTGCATTTTACCTGGCAGGTTTGATTGCGGTGGCCGCGACGATTCGCGTGATCACCCATACCAACCCTGTGCATGCGCTGCTGTATCTGATCGTCTCGTTATTGGCGATCTCGGCAGTCTTCTTCTCGCTCGGCGCCTACTTTGCCGCCGCGTTGGAAATCATCGTCTATGCGGGCGCCATCATGGTGCTGTTCGTGTTCGTGGTGATGATGCTGAACCTCGGCAACGTGCAGCAGCAAGAGCGCGACTGGATGAAGCCGACGGTGTGGATCGGGCCTGGCCTGTTGTCGCTGGCGCTGCTGGTGGTATTGATCGTCGCGATCCGCAGCGTATCCGACCAGGGTGTCAGCGGCGAGATGGTCGACGCGAAGGCGGTGGGCATCAGCCTGTTCGGGCCTTACGTACTGGCGGTTGAGCTGGCTTCAATGCTGCTGTTGGCGGGTCTGGTTGTCGCCTTCCATATCGGCCGCGAGCACAAGCCTGGCGAGGTGCTGAGCAACGCGCCGGCGAGTGGCGAAATGGCGAGAAGAAAATCGGAGGAGCAAGCATGATCCCTCTTCAACACGGCCTGATCCTGGCGGCTATCCTGTTTGTGCTCGGGCTGACCGGGCTGCTGGTGCGCCGCAACCTGCTGTTTATGCTGATCAGCCTGGAAGTGATGATCAACGCTGCGGCGTTGGCGTTTATCGTGGCGGGAAGCTACTGGGGCCAGGCGGACGGTCAGGTGATGTACATCCTGGCGATCAGCCTGGCGGCAGCCGAGGCCAGTATCGGCCTGGCGCTGCTGCTGCAGCTCTACCGTCGTCGTCATACCCTGAATATTGATACTGTCAGTGAGATGCGCGGATGAACCTATTATATTTAACAATTCTGCTACCGCTGATCGGGTTCCTGCTGTTGGCATTTTCCCGCGGCCGTTGGTCTGAGAACACGGCGGCTACCGTCGGCGTGGGCTCTATCGGCCTGGCTGCGCTGGTCACGGTGTATGTGGCGATGGATTTCTTCGCCCAGAAAGCCGCCGGCGTGCAGCTGTTCGAGCAAAGCCTGTGGACCTGGATGGCCGTCGGCAACTTCAATATCGGCGTGACCCTGGTGCTGGACGGCCTGTCGCTGACCATGCTGTCGGTGGTCACCGGCGTCGGCTTCTTCATCCACATGTTCGCTTCCTGGTACATGCGCGGTGAAGAGGGCTATTCGCGCTTCTTCGCTTACACCAACCTGTTTATCGCCAGCATGGTGGTCTTGGTGCTGGCGGACAACCTGCTGCTGATGTATCTGGGTTGGGAAGGCGTGGGCCTGTGCAGCTACCTGTTGATCGGCTTCTACTACAAAGATCCGGCCAACGGCGCGGCGGCGATGAAAGCCTTCATCGTGACCCGCGTGGGCGACGTGTTCCTGGCGTTCGCACTGTTCATCCTCTACAACGAGCTGGGCACGCTGAATATCCGCGAGCTGATGATCCTGGCACCGCAGAAACTGGCGGTGGGCGATACGGCCATCACCTGGGCGACCCTGATGCTGCTGGGCGGCGCGGTCGGTAAATCGGCGCAGCTGCCGTTGCAAACCTGGTTGGCGGACGCGATGGCGGGCCCAACCCCGGTTTCCGCACTGATCCACGCGGCGACCATGGTGACCGCGGGCGTCTATCTGATCGCCCGTACGCACGGCCTGTTCCTGATGGCGCCGGAAGTGCTGCACCTGGTGGGCATCGTCGGTGCGGTCACTCTGCTGCTGGCCGGCTTCGCCGCGCTGGTGCAGACCGACATCAAGCGCGTGCTCGCTTACTCCACCATGAGCCAGATCGGTTACATGTTCCTGGCGCTGGGCGTGCAGGCATGGGACGCGGCGATCTTCCACCTGATGACCCACGCGTTCTTCAAGGCGCTGCTGTTCCTGTCGTCCGGTTCGGTGATCCTGGCTTGCCACCACGAGCAAAACATCTTCAAGATGGGCGGCCTGCGCAAGAGCATCCCGCTGGTGTACGTCTGCTTCCTGGTGGGTGGCGCGGCGCTGTCTGCGTTGCCGCTGGTCACGGCCGGCTTCTTCAGTAAGGATGAGATCCTGGCGGGCGCGATGGCCAACGGCCACATCAACCTGATGGTGGCCGGCCTGGTCGGTGCGTTCATGACCTCGCTGTACACCTTCCGTATGATTTTCATCGTGTTCCATGGCGAAGAGAAAATCAAAGCGCATGCCGGTAAAGGCATAACTCACCACCTGCCGCTGCTGGTTCTGCTGGTGCTGTCCACCTTCGTCGGCGCGATGATCGTGCCGCCGTTGCAAGGCGTGCTGCCGGATACGACCGAGCTGGCGCACGGCAGCGTGCTGACGCTTGAAATCACCTCCGGCGTGGTAGCTATCGTCGGCATTCTGCTGGCGGCCGCGCTGTGGCTGGGCAAACGCAGCCTGGTCAACAGCATCGCCAACAGCGCGCCGGGACGTTTCTTCTCGACCTGGTGGTTCCATGCCTGGGGCTTCGACTGGCTGTATGACAAAGTGTTCGTCAAGCCGTACCTGGGCATTGCGAAGCTGCTGCAGCGCGATCCGCTGAACTCGCTGATGAACCTGCCGGCCGTCTTCTCCCGCTGGGGGAACCGCGGTCTGACGGTGAGCGAGAACGGCCAGGTGCGTTGGTATATAGCGTCTATGGGTGTGGGTGCAGTGGTCGTATTGGCTCTGTTGATTTTGGTTTAATTGAATAATTTAAACAGACGCATTTTTCGGGCGTAGCGCCGGGCAGGCGCTACGTACAAAGTTTGAAATTATTCGTATAAGGGACACAAAACGCCATGCTATTACCTTGGCTAATTCTTATCCCCTTTATCGGCGGTCTGCTGTGCTGGCAGCTTGAGCGCTTCGGTACTAAGGTGCCGCGCTGGATAGCGCTGATCGCAATGGGGCTGACGTTGGCGCTCTCTCTGCAGCTGTGGATGCAGGGCGGCTATACCTTGACCACGCCGAAAGGCATTCCGCAGTGGCAGAGCGAATTCCTGCTGCCGTGGATCCCGCGCTTCGGCATCTCCATCCACCTTGCGCTGGACGGTCTGTCGCTGCTGATGGTGGTGTTGACCGGTCTGCTGGGCGTGCTGGCGATCCTCTGTTCCTGGCGTGAAATCCAGAAGTATCAGGGCTTCTTCCACCTCAACCTGCTGTGGATCCTGGGCGGCGTTATCGGCGTGTTCCTCGCCATCGACATGTTCCTGTTCTTCTTCTTCTGGGAAATGATGTTGGTGCCGATGTACTTCCTGATCGCGCTGTGGGGCCACAAGGCGTCGGACGGTAAAACCCGTATCACCGCGGCGACCAAGTTCTTCATCTACACCCAGGCCAGCGGTCTGGTGATGCTGATTGCGATCCTGGGCCTGGTGTTTGTGCACTACAACGCGACCGGCGTGTGGACCTTCGATTACGAAGACCTGCTGCAAACGCCGATGTCCCACAACGTGCAATATCTGTTGATGCTGGGCTTCTTCATCGCCTTCGCGGTGAAAATGCCGGTGGTGCCGCTGCACGGCTGGTTGCCGGACGCGCACAGCCAGGCACCGACCGCAGGTTCCGTCGACCTGGCGGGCATCTTGCTGAAAACGGCGGCCTACGGCCTGCTGCGTTTCAGCCTGCCGCTGTTCCCTGAGGCTTCGCACGAGTTTGCGCCAATCGCTATGTGGCTGGGCGTGATCGGCATCTTCTACGGTGCCTGGATGGCATTCGCGCAGACCGACATCAAGCGTCTTATCGCCTATACCTCGGTCTCGCACATGGGCTTCGTGCTGATCGCCATCTACACCGGCAGCCAACTGGCTTACCAGGGCGCGGTGATCCAGATGATCGCGCACGGTCTGTCCGCCGCCGGTATGTTTATCATCTGCGGCCAGCTGTATGAGCGTCTGCATACCCGCGACATGCGTCAGATGGGCGGCCTGTGGGGGCGTATCAAGTTCATCCCTGCGCTGTCGCTGTTCTTCGCCGTGGCCACGCTGGGGATGCCGGGTACCGGTAACTTCGTCGGCGAATTCATGATTCTGTTCGGCAGCTACCAGGTGGTGCCGGTGATCACCGTGATTTCTACCTTCGGTCTGGTGTTCGCTTCGGTTTACTCGCTGATCATGATGCAGCGCGCTTACTACGGTGCGCCTAAATCCGACCAGCCGCTGCAGGGCATGACCGCGCGCGAACTGTTCATCATTCTACTGCTGGTGGTGTTGCTGGTTCTGCTGGGGGTTTACCCGCAGCCGATTCTGGATACTTCCAACGCGGCGATGAGCAACGTGCAACACTGGTTTGGTTCGTCAGTTTCAGCAATTTCAACAACAAGGCCGTAATTCGCCATGACAATAACTCCTCAACAACTGATCGCACTGCTGCCGCTGTTGATCGTCGGATTGACGGTGGTGGTTGTGATGCTAGGCATTGCGTGGCGACGCGACCACTTTATCAACGCCACCCTGACCGTGATCGGTCTCAACCTGGCGCTGCTTTCGCTGTACTTTGTCGGCCAGGCAGGCCCAATGGACGTCACCCCGCTGCTGCGGGTTGACGGTTACTCGATGTTCTACACCGGGCTGGTGCTGCTGGCGAGTCTGGCGACCTGCACCTTCGCGTATCCGTGGCTGGTCGGCTATCCGGATAACCGCGAAGAGTTCTACCTGCTGGTGCTGATCGCCGCCATGGGCGGCATCCTGCTGGCGAGCGCCAACCATCTGGCTTCGCTGTTCATCGGTATCGAGTTGATCTCGCTGCCGCTGTTCGGCCTGGTGGGCTATGCCTACCGCCAGAAGCGCCCGCTGGAAGCCGCCATCAAGTACATGCTGCTGTCCGCCGCCGCGTCGTCGTTCCTGCTGTTCGGCATGGCGCTGCTGTATGCCGAATCCGGCGATCTGTCGCTGGCCGGCCTCGGCAAGAGCCTGCAGGAAAACATGATGCACCAGCCGCTGATCCTGGCCGGCATGGGCATGATGATCGTCGGTCTGGGCTTCAAACTGTCGCTGGTGCCGTTCCAACTGTGGACGCCGGACGTGTATCAGGGCGCGCCTGCGCCGGTCTCGACCTTCCTGGCGACCGCCAGCAAGATCGCGATCTTCGCGGTCGTGATGCGTCTGTTCCTGTATGCCCCGGCCGCCGACAACGAAGCGCTGCGCATGGTGCTGTCGATCATCGCGTTCTGCTCTATCTTGTTCGGTAACCTGATGGCCATCAGCCAGACCAACATCAAGCGTCTGCTGGGTTACTCGTCGATCGCTCACCTGGGCTACCTGCTGGTGGCGCTGATTGCGGTGCAAACCCACCAGCTGTCGCTGGAAACCGCCGGCGTTTACCTGGCCGGTTACCTGTTCAGCAGCCTGGGCGCCTTCGGCGTGGTCAGCCTGATGTCCAGCCCGTACCGCGGCCCGGATGCGGATTCGCTGTTCTCTTACCGTGGTCTGTTCTGGCATAAGCCAATTTTGTCCGCGGTGATGACGGTGATGATGCTGTCGCTGGCCGGTATCCCGATGACGCTGGGCTTTATCGGTAAGTTCTTCGTGATCGCGATGGGCGTCAGCGCACACCTGTGGTGGCTGACCGGCGCAGTCGTGGTAGGCAGCGCCATCGGCCTGTACTACTACCTGCGCGTGACCGTCAGCCTGTTCCTCAGCGCGCCGGAATCGCTGCAGCGCGATACCCCGAACAACTGGGCGTTGACCGCCGGTGGCGTCGTGGTGCTGATTTCAGCCGCGCTGGTGCTGCTGTTGGGCGTCTATCCGCAGCCGCTGATTTCGCTGGTGCAGATGGCTCAGCCGACGTTCTGATAACGCTTCAGACGGTAAAAAGGTCGCTTCGGCGACCTTTTTTTATGGGGAAACGGCACTCAGCCGTAATGGGCGCTAAACGACGTTTCCAGCGCCTGCACCACCGCGCGCACGCGGGCGGCACGTTGCAAATCGGGATGCAGCACCAGCCAGATATCCACCCAGTCTTTGTTCTCGGGGAACAGGCGCACCAGCTCAGGGTCTTTGTCCGCCAAAAACGCGGAGAGCAGACCGATGCCCAGTCCGCTGCGGGTGGCGGAGCGCAGCAGCAGCTGCGAATTGCATTGCAGCACGACGTTGGGCTCGTGCAGGGCCTCGCCGCAGAAATTGTTCCAGTGTCGCGGCACCAGCTCGCGCGGGAACATCAGCAGATCGTGGCCGCGCAGCTGCTCGCCCCTGACCGGCATGCCGCGCCGCGCCAAATAGTGCTGGGTGGCATACAGGCCCATTTCGATGGTGGCTAACCGTTTGATGATCAGCTCATCGTCATCGGGACGGGCACCGCGGATCGCCAGATCTGCGCCGTGGTAAGAAATATCGGCGATGTTGACCGCCGTCAGCAGCGTGACGGTGATGGCCGGATAGCGTTCCCGCAGATCTTGCAGTGCCGGCATCACGAAGGCTTCGGCCAGGGTGTCGGTGGTGGCGATGCGCACGTTGCCACACAGGCTTTCGTCACCGCTGGCGGCTTTACGGTTGATCGCCTGCACCGCATTTTCCATCTTCATCACGTCCGCCAGCATTTCCTCCCCCAGCGGGCTGAGGGCGAAGGATTTCGGCGTGCGGATAAACAGCTTGGAGCCGAGTGCGTCTTCGAAAGCGGACAGCCGTCGACCGACGGTCGCCTGATCGACATGCAGCTGGCTGGCGGCTTTGCGTAGCGTGCCGCAGCGCGCAACGGCCAAAAAGAAGCGCGCGTCGTCCCAATTCATCATGCCATTTCCTCTCTGCAGATTTGTCGGCGCCGTGGGGCTCGGGCCGGTGCGGGCGAACGACAACGGTTTCTATCATAAAGTGTTGTTCCGCCCGTGGGGAGAGAAAGACGGTTAACGGCCTGCTCATCGGCGGTTATTTCTCCGGTGATGCAAGAATGCATCAGGGTGATTCATTCTTGACGATACTTCGCCCTTTGCCGCAACGCTATGATAAGCGCCGTTCCCGGCAGGCCGGGTGAGAAAAGATATCGATGGCAGGCCGCCGCCTGCCGACTTTGGGAGTTGAAGCATGTCAGAAAATACCGCCGCCCAGAGCGCGGCACCGCAAAATGCTCAGGCGTCGCGCAGGACCATTTTATTGTTCCTGGCGCTGGCCTTGATGTCGGCATTGCTGAACAGCAGTGCGCCGACGCCGCTTTATCCGCTGTATCAGCAGCAGTTTGCACTGAGCTCCGTCAGTCTGACCGTCGTTTACGGCGCCTACGCCGCCGGCGTGCTGATCGCTTTGTTCGGCGTCGGCAATCTGGCCGGAAAAGTGAAGGATTTGCGCAGCATGATCGTGCCGGCATTGCTGGTGGTATTGAGCGGTGCGCTGCTGTTCGCGCGGGCTGATACCTTTGCCATGATGCTCATGGCGCGACTGTTGGCCGGGGTGGGCACCGGGGCATTGACCGGTGCGGCAAACATCGCGTTGGTGCGTTTTGGGCCACGAGACGGCGGTAAAAACGCCGCGTTGATCGCCACGTTGTCCTTTACCACAGGATTGGCGCTGGGCCCGATCTTCAGCGGCATCGCTTTGCAGACCGGTTTTCATCCCACGACGCTGCCGTTCGTTTTCATCATGGTCATTGCCGCCGTGGCTGCGTTGGGCGTGATGTTCTCGTGGCCGCGTGGCGTGGTTACGGCGCCGACCCATGCTGCGCCGGCTGCGACAGAAAAAAGCTCGCTGCTTGATGGTCTGCGTATCACCGGCGGTAAATTCTATGTCTGTGCCGGGGCGCTGTTTATCTGTTGGGCCCTGGCCGCCAGCATTTTGGCTATTGGCCCTAGCGTGGCGGAAACGCTGTTAGGCATGTACCAGCGGGGCGTCTTTGGCTATGCCATTGCGGTGTATCTGTTGATCGCCGGTATCAGCCAGATCCTGAGCCGTCGTCTTAACGCCCGTCATTCGCTGTTGTTCGGTTGCCTGGCGCAGGTGCTGGCGGCGGTGGTATTCGCCGCGGCGATCCAATGGCATTCACTGGGGCTGGCGGCGGCGGGGCTGGTGGTGGCCGGCTATGCTTACGGCGCCATTTTCGTTGGCAGCGCGACCCTGGTAAACCTGATTTCGCCGCCGGCCAGCCATGCACGTTTGCTTTCGCTGTTTTACGTGATTGCTTATATCGCCAACTGGGTGCCTATCTTACTGGGGATCGTGGTAGACCGCGTCGATCTGCAGCAGGCAACCCATCTGCTGTTCCTGAGCAGCACCACGGTATGCCTGTTGTTGGCATGGATGACGGTACGTGTAGGGTTCCCACGTTAATAATTTTGTGATTTAAGTCTATTTTATTTAATTAATTATTCTTTAATTGCATTTATATTGTGATTTTAATCACATGAAATGACCGGCTTTCGGGTAAACTGCGCGCTTTCTTTTTGCCGCGGGTCACTTTATGAACGTTCTTTTCGCCATTGCCGTTACTACCGGGATCCTCTCCGGCGTGTGGGGCTGGGTTGCCGTCAGCCTGGGGCTGATCGGTTGGGCCGGTTTTCTCGGCTGCACGGCGTATTTCGCCTGCCCGCAGGGTGGGTTGAAAGGGCTGGTGATCGGCGCGTTGACCTGCTGCAGCGGCGTCTTCTGGGCAATGGCGATCATCCACGGCAGCGAACTGGCGCCGCAGTGGAATCTCTTGGGGTATCTGCTGACCGGCGTCGTGGCATTCCTGATGTGCATTCAGGCCAAACAGCAGTGGCTGGGGTTTGTGCCCGGCACCTTTATCGGCGCCTGCGCGACCTTCGCCGGCGGCGGCGATTGGCCGCTGGTGACGCTTTCCCTGCTGGTGGGCCTGCTGTTCGGCTATGCGATGAAAAACAGCGGTCTGTGGTGGGCGGCGCGCAGCGAAAAAGCCCGCGCTACGCCGCCGATCGGCCCGAATGCCGGCTCAAACGGTGCCGCCGAGTGAGAGGCGGTAATGCAGATCGTGGCGCTCGGCGCAAGGTTCGCCCGCGATCCGCAACAGCAGCATTTCGGCGGCGGTTTTCCCCATGTCAAAGCGCGGCGTGATCACGCTGGCGATGCTCGGCGTGGTCGCCTGGCCAATATCCAGGCCGTGAAATCCCGATAACGCAACCTCCTGCGGCACGCGCACGCCGAGGCGCAGGCAGGCCTGCAACACGCCCACCGCCAGATCGTCGTTGGTGCACAGGATACCGTCGAGCTGCGGGTAACGTTCGCGCGCCATCGCCAGCATGTCGGCGCCGATCGAAACCGAAGAGACCCGATGCGGCGCGATCTGACGCGGCGTTTGCCCCTGAGACGCCATGGCGCGGCAGTAGCCCCGATAGCGTTTATTGTCGCGTGCGTCCGACATGGCGCCAAAGTAAACGATATGGCGTTTGCCGCTGGCGAGCAGCGCTTCGGTCATGTCATACCCCGCCTGTTCATTATCAAATCCCACCGCAATCCGCCCCGGCGGCGCGTCGAGATCCATCACCTGCGCGAGGGGGATTTTGGCGGCGCCGAGGTAGGTCTCTGTGCGCAAGGTATGCGCAGAGTCGGTGAGGATAAGCCCGGCGATCGGGTAGCTCAGCAGCTGTGCGATCTGCTCTTCTTCCCGCTGCGGGCTGTAATCGTAGTTCACCACCAGCGTTTGGTAACCCCGCGCTTGGGTAACGGATTCTATGCCGGCCAGCAGGTCGGCGAAGATCTGGTTGTTGAAGGAGGGGATCAGTACGCCGATGCGCGGTTTTCTGCCGGCCTGTGCGGTATCGGCATCTGTGACGTTCAGCTCCCGCATGACCTGCGCAATGCGTTCGGCGGTGTCGGCCGCCACTTTTTCCGGCGTGCGCAGAAAACGGCTGACGGTCATTTTGGTCACGCCGGCCAATTGTGCGATGTCCTGTAGCGTAACGCGGGGGTGTTTCATTCGGTGGCCTTCACGGGCGGCGCGGCAAGGGCGGATGGCGGTATGTTAACAAATCGATTTGGCGATAACAATGAATGCGCCTCTATTGAAAATAGCCACTTTTCAATTGGATAGATGATTTTTACCCGCGTGCTGCCTGCGTGAGATCACGTTAAGGGTAACAGGGTTTCGTAACATGATTTTCAGTGATTTCCATCACGTTTTTACCGGTAACAATCGGCTGAGATAGAGGCCTGTCCGATTGGAGGCCTGAAGGCCGGGAATCACCATGAACAACCTGTTTTCTCTGGATAATAAAATCGTCTTGATCACCGGCGCCTCGCGCGGCATCGGTTTTCTGCTGGCGCGCGGCCTGGCGCAGCAAGGCGCACATATTCTGGTCAACGCCACCACCGAAGAACATGCCCGGCACGCCGCCGATCGCCTGCGCGAAGAGGGGCTGCGTGCCGATGCGGCGGCGTTCGACGTCACCGATTCCCAGGCGGTGCATGCCGCCATCGACCGCATCGAAGCGGACATCGGCGCGATAGACGTCTTGATCAACAACGCCGGCATCCAGCGCCGTCATCCCTTCACCGAGTTCCCGGAGCAAGACTGGGACGACATCATCGCCGTCAACCAGAAAGCGGTATTCATCGTGTCACAGACCGTGGCGCGTTACATGGTGCCGCGCCGGCGCGGCAAGATAGTCAATATCGGTTCGATGCAAAGCGAGCTGGGCCGCGACACCATCACCCCTTATGCGGCGTCCAAGGGGGCGGTGAAAATGCTGACGCGCGGCATGTGCGTGGAGCTGGCGCGCTACAACATTCAGGTTAACGGCATTGCCCCCGGCTACTTCAAAACCGAGATGACGCAGGCGCTGGCCGACGATCCGGCCTTCACCGCCTGGCTGACCCAACGCACGCCCGCCGCGCGCTGGGGCGATCCGCAGGAGCTGATCGGCGCGGCGGTGTTCCTGGCCGCCGACGCCTCCGCCTTCGTCAACGGGCAGCTGCTGTTTGTCGATGGCGGCATGTCGGCGGCGGTGTAACCTTTTTTCGTGGAGTCTTGAGATGAAAATTCAAACCCAGTCCTGCGTGGTCAATGGCAAACGAGACGTGGCGGTGATCGCGCAAGAAGTGGATTTCCGGGGGCAGGGAACGCTGGTGAAAATCAGCCGCGGCGGTATCTGCGGCTCGGATCTGCATTACTTTCAGGAAGGCAAGGTCGGCAATTTTCAGGTGCGTCAGCCGATGGTGCTGGGCCATGAGGTGATCGGCGAGGTGGTCGCCAGCGATTCACCGCAGCTGCCGGTCGGGCAGAAGGTGGCGCTCAATCCCAGCAAACCCTGCGGGCAGTGCAAATACTGTCTGGCGCAGCAAAGCAATCAATGCGTCGAGATGCGTTTTTTCGGCAGCGCGATGTATTTTCCGCACGTTGACGGCGCTTTTACCCAATACAAAGTGGTGGATAGCGCGCAGTGTGTCCCTTACGGCGCCGATTGCGACGACAGGGTGATGGTGTTCGCCGAACCGCTGGCGGTGGCGATACACGCAGCGAAACAGCCCGGCGACGTGACGGGAAAAAAGGTCTTCGTGTCCGGCGTCGGCCCGATCGGCTGCCTGCTGGTGGCGGCGCTGAAAGCGCTGGGCGCCGCCGAGATTGTCTGTGCCGATCTCAGCCCACGCTGCCTGGCGATCGCCAGGCAAATGGGGGCCGATCGGTGCCTGCATGCCGCGGACGACGATGTTAGCGATTATCAGCAGGACAAGGGGTATTTCGATGTCGCCTTCGAAGTGGCGGGGCACCCGCAGTCGCTGCAGCGCTGCCTGGAGATCACCCGCGCCAAAGGCACCGTGGTGCAGGTGGGCATGGGCGGCAGCTTCCCCGATTTCCCGCTGATGTTGTTGATCGCCAAGGAGTTGAACCTGCTCGGATCCTTCCGCTTCGTGGCGGAGTTTGCGCTGGCGGTGGCGTGGCTGGCCGACGGCGTGGTCGATCCGCTGCCGTTGCTGTCGGCGGAGTTCGCCAGCGGGCAGCTGGCGCAGGCGCTGGAGTTTGCCGGCGATAAGCGCCAGGCCGCCAAGGTGCAATTGGTGTTTTAGGGTAAAAGTCTGATGGCCGCAGGCGGCGATCCTTGTCTATAGTGTAGGAACGCTTAATTTTTCAACCACGGAGATCTCACGATGGCAAGACATACGGATGCTGAGCAAACTACGCTGGATGACGATCTGAGAATGCTGACCGAGACGCTGGAAGAAGTGCTGCAATACACCGGCGATCGCGCGGATCAGGCTTACGTCGACATCAAGTCGCACGCCGAGCAGGCGCTGAGTGAGGTCAAGGCGCGCTGGGCGAACACCGGTGAATCCTACTACGCGCGCGCCAAAGAAGCGGTGCACCGCACCGACGACTACGTGCGGGATAAACCCTGGCACAGCGTAGGTATCGGCGCCACCGTCGGGCTGGTGCTGGGGCTGCTGCTGGCCCGTAAATAAATGACGGCATCGGGGCGGCGCAGGCCGCCTCGTGCTTTTCTGCAGACTGTGTTGTTCATCTCGCTGTTTCCCCGCTGGTTTTCCCTTATCCCGCCTATACTTCCCGCTAGCCGTCGTCGGAGCGCCTCTATTTCCCTTGTTTTTGTATGGACGGATTGAGCCGGCGCCGCCGCAAGTGTAAAGTGTTTGTGTTTTTATTGTTTGTTTTTTGTTCTAAATCAAATAATTATCTGGTGTAAACACCCAGGGATATACGGCGTTCTTGCGCTGGCGCAAAAGCCGTGAAAATAACACCTCATATAATACAGAGCGTAACTACAGGCGCGGCGTCCGTCGGCTGCGCCGGAGACGATCTCTGCTAACTGACTTGTGAGCGAACTATGTCGACAAGTGTTTTTAATCGCCGGTGGGCGGCTGTGCTGCTCGAGGCGCTGGCCCGCCATGGGGTACGGCATGTTTGTATCGCTCCGGGATCGCGCTCTACGCCGCTGACGCTGGCCGCTGCGGCCAACCGATCGTTTATCTGTCATACCCATTTTGATGAGCGCGGGCTCGGCCATCTGGCGCTTGGGCTGGCGAAGGCGGCGCGTGAGCCGGTGGCGGTGATCGTCACGTCCGGCACCGCGGCGGCGAACCTTTATCCCGCGCTGATCGAAGCCGGCCTGACCGGTGAGCGGCTGGTGTTTCTCACCGCCGATCGGCCGCCGGAGTTGATCGACTGCGGCGCCAATCAGGCGATCCGTCAAAACGGCCTCTACAGCAGCCACCCGACGCTGGCGATCGAGCTGCCGCGTCCTACCCCGGATATTCCGGCCGCGTGGCTGGCCTCCAGCGTCGACAGCGCGATGGCGCGCCTGCAGCACGGCGCTTTGCACATCAACTGCCCGTTCGCCGAGCCGCTGTACGGCGGCGACGAACGTCACTATGCCGATTGGTCCGCCGCGCTGGGCGACTGGTGGCAGAGCGATCGCCCGTGGCTGCAGGAAAGCGAGACGCATGCGGCGCCATTGCCGCAGCCGGACTGGTTCTTCTGGCGGCAGAAACGCGGCGTGGTGCTGGCCGGGCGCCTGAGCGCGCAAGAGGGCGCTCAGGTGGCCGAATGGGCCGCAACGCTGGGCTGGCCGCTGATCGGCGACGTGCTGTCGCAGACCGGGCAACCGCTGCCCTGCGCCGATTTGTGGCTCGCTCATCCGCAGGCGCAGCGCGTACTGCAAGATGCGCAACTGGTGGTGCAGTTCGGCGGCAGCCTGACCGGCAAACGCCTGCTGCAGTGGCAGGCGCAGTGCCGGCCCGAAGAGTATTGGGTCATCGACGAGCTGCCGGGGCGGCTCGATCCGGCCCAGCACCGGGGGCGGCGCCTGCGCGCCGGCGTGGCACAGTGGTTGGCGCAGCACCCGGCACAGCCGCGCGCGCCGTGGGCCGCCGGGCTGGCCGCGCTGGCGGATAAGGCGCTGACGGCGGCATCCACGCATCTGCACGATAGCTTTGGCGAAGCGCAGCTGGCGCACCGCCTGCCGGAACTGCTGCCGGTGAACGGCCAGCTGTTTCTCGGCAACAGCCTGGTGGTGCGACTGATCGACGCGTTAACGCCATTGCCCGTCGCCTACCCGGTATTCAGCAACCGCGGCGCCAGCGGCATCGACGGCCTGATCTCCACCGCCGCCGGCGTGCAGCGCGCCACCGCCAGACCGACGTTGGCGGTGATGGGCGATCTTTCCGCTCTGTATGACCTCAATGCGCTGGCGCTGCTGCGCCAGAGCTCGGCGCCGACGGTGCTGATCGTCGTCAACAACAACGGCGGCCAAATTTTCTCGCTGCTGCCGACGCCGGAAGAGGATCGTCAGCGCTTTTACTGCATGCCGCAGAACGTCGAGTTCAGCCACGCGGCGGCGATGTTCCAACTGGGTTACGCGCGGCCGGAGAACTGGAGCCAGCTGCAACAGGCGGTTGAACAAGGCTGGCGGCGCGGCGGCGCCACGCTTATCGAACTGCAGGTGACGCCGAGCGCGGGGGCCGAAAGCCTGCAATACCTGGTGCAACAGATGGCGGTGCAATGATGCTGGCGACGCGAATTTTGCAACAGGGCGAAGCGGGCCGCCCGTGGCTGGTGTGGCTGCATGGCCTGCTTGGCAACAACAATGAATGGCGGGTGATCGCCGCACGCTGCCCGGAATGGCCATCGCTGGCCATCGATCTGCCCGGCCACGGCGATTCCGTGGCGGTGAGTTGCCGCGGCTTCGACGACATCAGCGCGCAGATCGCCGCCACGCTGCAGCTGCGCAATATCGAACGTTATTGGCTGGTGGGCTACTCGCTCGGCGGGCGCATCGCCATGTATCACGCCTGCCACGGCCGCCATGCCGGCCTGCAGGGGGTGATCGTCGAGGGCGGCAACCCGGGGCTGGAGGACGAAGAGCAGCGCCGCCGGCGCTGCGAACAGGATGCGCTGTGGGCGGCGCGTTTTCGCAGTGAGCCGATCGCCGAGGTCCTGGCGGATTGGTACCAGCAGCCGGTGTTCAAAGAGCTTAGCCACGTGCACCGTCAGGCGCTGATCGCCGCGCGCTCGGTCAACAGCGGCCCGGCGATCGCCGACATGCTCGAAGCCACGTCGCTCGGGCGGCAGCCCTATCTGGCGCCGCAGCTGCGCCAACTGAGCGTGCCGCTGCAGGTGCTGTGCGGTGAGAACGACCCCAAATTTCAACGGCTGGCGCGCGACGCCGGGTTGCCGTTGCGCATCGTGCCGCAGGCCGGGCACAACGCGCATCTGGCCAATCCGCAGGATTTCGTCGCCGAGCTGCAGACCTTTCTCGTTAACCCTGGTTAAAGGAACCGAACATGCTTTATCCGAATGAAGAACAGCTGTATGCCGCCATCGTCTGGCAGGATTGCACCGGCGATTTCGAAGACATTCTGTATCACAAGTCCGCCGACGGCATCGCCAAAATCACCATTAACCGGCCGCAGGTGCGCAATGCGTTTCGTCCGCAAACGGTCAAAGAGATGATTGACGCGCTGGCCAACGCCCGTTACGACGATGGCATCGGCGTCATTATTCTGACCGGCGCCGGCGATAAGGCCTTCTGCTCCGGTGGCGATCAGAAAGTGCGCGGCGACTACGGCGGCTATCGCGACGACAGCGGCGTGCATCACCTCAACGTGCTGGACTTCCAGCGCCAGATCCGCACCTGCCCGAAACCGGTGGTGGCGATGGTGGCCGGTTATTCGATCGGCGGCGGACACGTGCTGCACATGATGTGCGATCTGACCATCGCGGCGGATAACGCCATCTTCGGCCAGACCGGCCCGAAAGTGGGCTCGTTCGACGGCGGCTGGGGCGCATCTTACATGGCGCGCATCGTCGGCCAGAAGAAGGCGCGCGAAATCTGGTTCCTGTGCCGCCAGTACGATGCCGCTGCCGCGTTGGACATGGGCCTGGTCAATACCGTGGTGCCGTTGGCCGACCTGGAGAAAGAGACGGTGCGCTGGTGCCGAGAAATGCTGCAGAACAGCCCGATGGCGCTGCGCTGCCTGAAGGCGGCGCTGAACGCCGACTGCGACGGCCAGGCCGGTTTGCAGGAGCTGGCGGGCAACGCCACCATGCTGTTCTACATGACCGACGAAGGGCAGGAAGGGCGCAACGCGTTCAACGAGAAGCGTCAGCCGGACTTCAGCAAATTCAAGCGTAACCCGTAATGAGCGGGGTAAACCGCAGCGCGGCGCTTTACCGTTACAGCCTGCCGATGGAGGCGGGCGTGGTGCTGCGCAATCAGCGGTTGAAAACGCGTGACGGATGGGTGGTGCAGCTGCGTCAGGGCGAGCGTGAAGGCTGGGGCGAGATCGCGCCGCTGCCGGAATTCAGCCGGGAAACGTCGGGGCAGGCCGAACAGGCCGCGTTGGACTGGCTGCAGGCCTGGTTGGCGGGCAACGAACCGGATGACAGCACGCTGCCCTCGGTGGCCTTTGGGATTAGCTGCGCGCAGGCCGAGCTGGAGCAGCGTTTGCCGATGCGGGCGGATTTCCGCAAGGCGCCGCTGTGCACCGGCGATCCGGACGAGCTGTTCGAGATATTGAGCGCCTTGCCGGGCGAGAAAGTCGCGAAAGTGAAGGTGGGGCTGTATGAAGCGGTGCGCGACGGCATGATCGTCAACGTGCTGCTGGAGGCGCTGCCGGATCTTCGGCTGCGGTTGGATGCCAACCGCAGCTGGACCCGCGCCAAAGCCGACGGCTTCGCCAAATACGTCAACCCGGCGTGGCGCGATCGCATCGCCTTTTTGGAAGAGCCCTGCAAGACCCGTGATGAATCGCGCGATTTCGCCCGGGCGACCGGCATTGCCATCGCCTGGGATGAGAGCGTGCGTGAGGCGGACTTTGTGGTGCAGGCCGAGCCGGGCGTGGCAGCCATCGTGATCAAACCGACGCTGGTCGGCAGCCTGGCGCGCTGCCAGGCGCTGGTGGCGCAGGCGCATGCGGCGGGGCTGACGGCGGTGATCAGTTCCAGCATCGAGTCCAGCCTGGGGTTAACTCAGCTGGCGCGCATCGCCCGCTGGCTGACGCCGGACACCGTGCCGGGGCTGGACACGCTGGGGTTGATGCAGGCGCAGGTGCTGCGCCCGTGGCCGGGCAGCGCGTTGCCGCTGTTGGATGTCTCGGCGTTGGAGTGCCTATGGCGCCGTTGAACGATTGGCCGTGGCGACACTGGGCGCGCACTCAGCCGCAGGCGACGGCGCTGATGCTCGGCGAACAACCGCTGAGCTGGCTGGCGTTGCAAAGCCAGGTGGATGAGCTGGCGGCGGATTTCCAGCATCAGGGCGTTGAACCGGGCTGCGGCGTGGCGCTGTGCGGTAAAAACAGCTATCCACTGCTGCTGGCCTATCTGGCGCTGTTGCAGTGCGGCGCACGCCTGTTGCCGCTCAATCCCGCCTTGCCGACGCCGCTGCTGGCGCAGCTGTTGCCGGAATTGGATATGACCTTTGTCTTCGGCCCGGACTCGTTGCCGGTGCTGCCGGAAGGCGTGATTCGATTGACCCCGCCGTCGACCGAGCCGCGTTGGCCAGACCTGCCGACGTGGGATGCGCAGCGTCTGGCGACGCTGACGTTGACCTCCGGTTCCAGCGGCATGCCGAAAGCGGCCGCGCACAGCTACGCCAACCATCTGGCCAGCGCCGCCGGGGTGTTGGAGCTGATGGCGTTTCAGCGCGAGGATTGCTGGCTGCTGTCATTGCCGCTGTTTCACGTCTCCGGACAGGGCATTGTCTGGCGCTGGCTGGCGGCGGGCGCCCGGTTGGCGGTGCGCGAGATGCACCCGCTGAACGAGGCGTTGGCGGGATGCACGCATGCCTCGTTGGTGCCGACCCAGCTGTGGCGGCTGCTGGCGCAACCGCTGGCGGGCATGACGCTGAAGGCGGTGCTGCTCGGCGGCGCGATGATCCCGGTGGAACTGACCGAGCGGGCGGAGGAGGCGGGGATCCGCTGCTGGTGCGGCTACGGCTTGACCGAACTGGCTTCCACGGTGTGCGCCAAGCGCGCCGATGCGCGGCCGGGCGTTGGCCTGCCGCTCGGCGGCCGCGAGATCAAACTGGTGGACGAAGAAGTCTGGATCCGCGCCGAGAGCCTGGCGCTCGGCTACTGGCGTCATGGGCATCTGCAGCCGCTGGCCGATGAACAGGGCTGGTTTGCGACCCGCGATCGCGGCGCGATGGCCGAGGGGGAACTGCGTATTCTCGGCCGGTTGGACAACCTGTTCTTCAGCGGCGGTGAAGGGGTGCAGCCGGAGGATATCGAACGCGTGCTGGCGGCGCATCCGCAGATCACGCAGGCGTTTGTGGTGCCGGTGGTGGATGCCGAGTTCGGCCAGCGGCCGGTGGCGGTGATCGACGGCGATCCGACGCTGTCGCTGGCGACGCTGCTCGCCTGGTCGCAGGATAAGCTCGCCAATTTCCAACGCCCGACGGCATTGCTTCCGCTGCCTGACGAGCTGAAAAACGGCGGCATCAAGATTTCGCGCCGCCAGTTGCAGCAGTGGGTGGCGCAGCGTCTCTCTCAGGCATAAAAAAGCCGCCCGAAAGGGCGGCTGAGCGGATGGCTGCAGGGGGTTATTTCAGCCCCAGCGCCTTGGCGACGCCGGCACCGTAGTCCGGGTGCACCTTGGTGAACAGCTCGACCTGACGGCGCTGGATGTGTTCCGGCACCTGCGACAGTTCGCCGGCGATGCGGGTGAACATGCGCTGGTGCTCTTCGGCGCTCAGCAGGTTAAACAGCGCGCGCGGCTGGCTGTAGTAATCGTCGTCTTCGCGATGATTCCAGTGGTCGGCGGCGCCCTCAATGCTCAGCGGCGGCTCGCTGAAGTCCGGCTGCTCCTGGAACAGGCCGAAGCTGTTCGGTTCGTAGGTGGCGCCGTTGCCGCTGTTGCCGTCCACGCGCATCGCGCCGTCGCGATGGTAGTTGTGGAACGGGCATTTGGTGCCGTTCACCGGGATCTGGTGGTGGTTGACGCCCAAGCGATAACGGTGCGCATCGCCATAGGAGAACAGACGGCCCTGCAGCATTTTATCCGGTGAGAAACTGATGCCCGGCACCACGTTGGCGGGGTTCATCGCTACCTGCTCAACCTCTGAGAAGTAGTTGTCGGGGTTGCGGTTCAGCTCGAAATAGCCGACGTCGATCAGCGGATAGTCGCCGTGCGGCCAGACCTTGGTCAGATCGAACGGGTTATACGGCGTCTGCGAGGCTTCGTGTTCCGGCATGATCTGAATTTGCAGCTTCCAGCGCGGGAAGTCGCCGCGTTTGATCGCGTCGAACAGATCGCGCTGTGAGCTTTCGCGATCCTTGGCGATGATCGCTTCTGCTTCTTCATCCATCAGGTTTTCAATGCCTTGCTCGCAGCGGAAGTGGAATTTCACCCAGAAACGTTCGTTGGCGGCATTGATAAAGCTGAAGGTGTGGCTGCCGAAACCGTGCATGTGACGGTAGGATTTCGGAATGCCGCGATCGCTGAAGTCGATGGTCAGCTGGTGCAGCGATTCCGGCAGGTGGGAGAAGAAGTCCCACTTGTAGACGGGGTTGCGCAGGTTGGTATGCGGATCGCGTTTCACCACGTGGTTAAGGTCGGGGAATTTCAGCGGATCGCGCAGATAGAACACCGGCGTATCGTTGCCCACCAAATCCCAGTTGCCTTCTTCGGTATAGAACTTCATGGCGAAACCGCGAATGTCGCGTTCGGCGTCGGCCGCGCCGCGCTCACCGGCGACGGTGGAGAAGCGGATAAACATGTCGGTCTGCTTACCGATTTCGGAGAAGATCTTGGCGCGCGTGTAGCGGGTGATGTCATGGGTGACGGTAAAGGTGCCGTAGGCGCCGGATCCTTTGGCGTGCATGCGGCGCTCGGGGATGACCTCGCGGTCGAAGTGGGCCAGTTTTTCCAGGAACCACACGTCCTGCAACAGCATCGGGCCGCGTTTGCCCGCGGTGATCACGTTATTGTTATCGACAACCGGGGCGCCGGCTGCGGTGGTCAGTCCTTTCTTGCTCATCACTTGCTCCTTATCGTAGTGCAGTTAAGTAAAGACTCGGGCGGTTTAAGCGTTCATCAGCATAGTCCTTTGGCGGGGCTTCTTCCCCTGACCTTGGTCAAAGCCACTACTAGTTGTAGCCCTATTGCCGAGCGACGGCAAATAGGTCTCGGTTATCGTTGGCATCGCCTTGACGAATAAGGATTTTTGTTTGCAAATTTTTACATTTATTTGATTATTGAAGAATTTTTTCGCTTTTATCCCTTAAATACTCATTGCGCTTTGGTATAGACTCATGACGTTATTATTTTGCGTTGATTCGATCATTCGGTACGGATGACAAACCAGAGGGAAAGATGATGAAAAAGACTTGGGTCGCGTGCGCGGCAGGATTGCTGTTTGTGACCGGCGCGGCGAACGCCATCAGCGTGTCGGGCGAAGCCGGGCAACACTACACCAACCTGGGCGTTGGCATGAGCACCGGCTCTTCAGGTCTGGGCCTGACCGGCAACTGGGCGCGCAGCGACCACGACGGTAACGTCGGCAGCGTGGGGTTGAACTTCGGCGTGCCGCTGGGGCCGTTGACGGCGACCGTGGGCGCCAAAGCGCTGTACCTCAGCCCGAAAGATGGGAAGAGCGGCGGGGCGGTGGCGCTGGGCGGCGGCCTGGAGTGGGAAATTAACCGTTACTTCAGCCTGCACGGCGAAGGTTACTTTGCCCCTGACTCTTTCACCAGCGGCGTGAAGGCCTATAACGAAGCCAGCGGCGGCCTGCGCTGGAAGTTCCGTCCGCTGAGCGTGGACGTGGGCTACCGTTACATGCAAATGGAAGGCAAAGACGGGCGTCGCGACAACACCCTGGCCGATGGCCCTTATGTCGGTGTCGGTCTGAGCTTCTGACGCTGCGAAAAAGGGGCCTTCAGGCCCCTTTATCTTTTCTGCCTGGCTTACCCCACCGCCGGCAGCATGCCGCTGGCGATGCCCAGTTGGATGGCGATCACCGTTACCCCACAGACAAACACCAGCGCCAGCGCCGGCGTACCGCCCCAGACGCGATACTGCGCCTGATGCTTTTGGCGGGTTTTCCACACCAGCAGTGAAGGCAACAGCAGCGCCAGCACCGACAGGGCGATGGCGGCGAATCCCAACGCCAGCACGAAGCCGCGCGGGTAGAACAGCGCAAAGGCCAGCGGCGGCAGGAAGGTGATGGCGCCGGTTTGCAGGCGGCCACGCACGTTGTCTTGCCGTTTGAACAGGTCGGCCAGGAAATCGAACAGCCCGAGCGCCACGCCGAGGAACGAGGTCGCCAGCGCCAGGTCGGCGAACAGGTGCACCGCCAGTTCAACGTGCGGCGAAGCCACCGCATCGCGCACCGCCTGCAACAGGCCGTTCAGCCCGGCCTGCTGCGCCAGAATGCCGACGAAGGTGTCGGAGCTGATGCTGCCCAGCGTCGCCAGCTGCCAGAAGATATAGGCGATCAGCGGGATGGCGCTGCCGATGATAAACACCCAACGCAGTTTGCGAATGTTGCCGCCCATGTAGTTGACGATGCTCGGCACGCTGCCGTGGAAGCCAAATGAAGTGAAGATCACCGGAATGGCCGATAACGCCAGGCCTTGCTCCAGCGGCAACGTCATCAGATTGGTCTGGTGGATATTCGGCAACATCAGGCCGAGCATCACCACCAGAAACACCACTTTGGCGCTGAACAGGATGCGGTTGAACAAGTCCACCGAGTGGGTGCCGATGCACACCACGCCGCCGGCCACCAGGGTGAACAGCAGGACGCCGAGCGACACCGGGAAGTCCTGCGACGTCCATTGGCTGATGCTGGTGGCGAGCAATTCGCCGGCGCCGCTGATATAGGCGGCGGTGAGGGCGTACATCAGGAACATCATGCTAAAGCTGGTCAGCCACTGGCCGCCGCCGCCGAGATAACGTTTGGCGAGCGTGCCCAGACCGGTATCCGCCTGCTCATGCTGGTAAACCTCCACCAGCAGCAGCGCGGTGTAACACATCAACAGCCACAGCCCGACCAGTAAGGCCAGCGTGACGCCGAAGCCGACGCCGGCTGCCGCCAGCGGCATCGCCAGCATCCCGGCGCCAATGGTGGTGCCCGCCACGATAAAAACACTGCCAAGAGTGCGATTCTTCACGTTTTTTCTCTACCAGCCGAAAGATTTTGAAAATTATAGGTAACGATTTATGAGGATGGCAGGATAGTGGAAGCCCTAACTTGTGTCAAACCGACGTTACGCATGGTGTACAGTAATATTTACATTGTGGCGAGCTGCATGGCGTATGAGAAACGGGCCCATGGCTGAAATTATCCGCAGGCGGCTAGTGAAAAGTTATTTACGGGCTTCTATAGTGGAATGACCAAAAAATGTGGGAGAGATCAATGTTAAGGGTGGAGATGCTCAGCACCGGCGATGAGGTGCTGCACGGGCAAATTATTGATACCAACGCCGCCTGGCTGGCGGACTACCTGTTCCAGCAGGGAGTGCCGATGAGCGGGCGTGAAACAGTCGGGGACAGCCTCTCTGCGTTGATCGAGATCCTGCAGGAACGAAGCCATATCGCCGATGTGCTGATCGTCAACGGCGGCCTGGGGCCGACCAGCGACGATCTCAGCGCGCTGGCCGCCGCGAAAGCCTGTGGCGTAGAGCTGGTCGAACGGGCCGACTGGCTGGCGCGCATGGAAGCCTATTTCGCCGAGCGCGGGCGGCCGATGGCCCCTTCCAACCGCAAGCAGGCGCAGATCCCGGCCAACGCGGAAATGCTGGATAACCCGGTAGGCACCGCCTGTGGGTTTGCGCTGCAGCTGAACAAATGTCAGATGTTCTTCACCCCCGGCGTGCCGTCGGAATTCAAAGTGATGGTCGAACAGCAGATCGTGCCGCGCCTGCGCCAGCGCTTCACCTTGCCGGCGCCGCCGCTGTGCCTGCGCCTGACCACCTTCGGCACCTCCGAGAGCGATCTGGCCGCCGAGCTGGATGGCATGCCGCTGCCGCCGGAAGTGGTGCTGGGCTACCGCTCATCCAGCCCGATTATCGAGCTGAAGCTGACCGGGCCGGAAAGCCGGCGTGTGGAAATGGAGCAGGCCTGGCGACGCGTGCGCGAGGTGGCGGGGGACAACTGCATCTTTGAAGGCACCGCCGGGTTGCCGGCGACGCTGACGCAGCGTCTGAATCAGCAAGGGCTGAAGCTGGCGTTGAGCGAGCAGTTCAGCGCCGGGTTGATCAATCTGCAGCTGCAGAGCGAAGGGGCGCCGCTGGCGGGGGGCGAGCTGCTGCCGGCGCACTGCATCGAAACGCTGGAAACGACGCTGGCGCGCGCCCGTTCGCTGGCGGAATTGACCGGTGCGCCGTTGGCGTTGGCGGTCAGCGCCATGCGCGACGAGCAGGTGAGCATTGCGCTGCATACGCCGCGCGGCGGCATTGGCCAGACGGTGCGTTATCGGGCGTCGCGCCACGGCCTGCGGCTGCGGCAGGAGTCGGTGGCGATGCTGGCGCTGGATATGCTGCGCCGCTGGCTTAATGGGGGCCAGGCGTGCGGTAAAAACGCCTGGCTGGAGGTGGTGGAAATTATCGAGTGACGGTCATGGCGCTGAGTCGCCGGCGTCACGGTTTTGCTGCAGCCGTTCGGACGCCAGGCGTGAAAGGCGTATCGCCGCCGCGCCCCGCGTTTGCAGATCTGCACCATAGTCCTTGAGTGCCTGCGCGGCGCTGCCGGCCTGCGCCAGATGCGTCGCCAGGCTGGCGGCGTCCGCCAACGCGGTGTTGGCGCCGAGCCCACCCGCCGGGCTCATGACATGCACGGCGTCGCCGAGAAAGGCGATACGTTCGCTGTGCCACACCGGCATCGCCTTCGTGACCTGCACCGCCCGCACGCTGAGCGACAGGGGATCCGCCAGCGCTAACGCCGTTTGCAAAGCGGGGGCCCATCCCTGCGAGATATGCCTTACGCGTGCCTGCAGCGCAGCGCTTCCCTCCGCCCGCGCCGGCCCGCCGAGCCGTTCAGCCGTTCCGATACAGGCCCAATAAAGATAGTCGTCGACCGGCGTGAGGGGGCAATCCGGCGCATAGTCGGCTGCCAGCTGCGCCATGGGCGCCTGAAAGCGCATCGGTTCAATCACCAGCGACAAGCCGTCGGCGAAGACGACCGACACGCCGCGCAGCAATTCGGGGGCCAATTGGGCACGGGTCGCCGCATCGAGCGGCGTTTTGCCGTAGAGGGTGACCGCGCCGCTGTCTTCGGGGCCCGCCTTGGGCAGGCAGCGCCGCCGCACCAGCGAGTTAACGCCGTCGGCGGCGATCAGCACATCGACCCGCACGTGTTCGCCGTTGGCGAACTGAAGTTCCACGCCCTGCGGCGTTTGTGCAAATTCACACAGGGTATAGCCGAAGCGCACCCGGTCTTGCAGACCGGTGAGCAGGATTTCGCGCAGCGTTTGCCGATGAACGCCGAGATCGCCGCTCGGTTCCTGCGCCTGCTGCGGGCTGGAGGGCAGCCAGTGCTCGGGGCGTCGGGCGTTGAGCGGGGCAAGCTGCGGATCCCATAGATTGCTCTCGCCGCTGTTTTGCGCGCTGCTGGCGCAGAGCAACCGGTAATGCGCCGGCGGCAGACAGGTGGCCAGTGCCTGCTGGCCCGTCGGATCGATGCGCAGCCGATAGCCCTGATCGCGCGCTTGCGGCGTGGTATCGCGTTCAAACACCGTGGCATGGATGCCGAAGCGGCGCAGTCCCTGAGCCAGACACAGGCCGCCGGGCCCGGCGCCGATAATGCCAATGCTGAGTGTTGTCATCATGTTCCCTCTTGAGTCAGTGGCCACAGACGGTCGCGGCCGGAAGCATTTCATTATGTCGGCGCAGGAAAAGGTTGGTATAACGGTATCTGGACTAAAAATAGTGATTAGTGGCCAATATGAATGCAAACCTTCATGCCCTCGACGCTGACTGCAGCGAATGGTCGGCGGGCCCCTGGCTGATCGCCCTAGGCGGCCGCGACGCGGCAGGCCGGGAGTATCGGTTGGGCACGCGCGAATACGACTGGCATCAGCATGTGCGAGGGCAGTTGCTGTGCGTTGAAAGCGGCTTGCTGCATGTACGCACGGCGCAGGGCGACTGGGTGCTTCCGCCTCAGCGGGCGGGGTGGATCCCGCCGGCGACGCAGCACCGGGTGCAGGTCTGCGGCGCGCTGAGCGGCTGGAGTTTGCTGCTGGCGCCGGAGGCCTGCCACGATCTGTCGAATACACCTTGCGTCATCGGTATTAGCCCCGTGCTGCAGGCGCTGGCTCAGCGTGCGGAAGGTTGGGACAAACGCAGCGCGCTTACCCTGGAGCAGGAGCGTATGGCGCAGGTGATGCGTGACGAGATACGGCTGGCGCCGACGGAGCCGCTGCATTTGCCGATGTCGTCCCATCCGCGCCTGGCCGGCGTTCTGCAGGCCTTGCTGGCGCAGCCGGGGAGCGAACGTTCACTGGAGGCGTGGGCTGAATGGGGGGCGATGTCGCCGCGTACCCTGCGGCGGCTGATGATCGGCGAGACGGGGCTGAGTTTTGCCCAGTGGCGTCAGCAGGCTCGGTTGTCATATGCGTTGGCGAAGCTGGCCGAAGGCGAAACGGTGCTGCAGATTGCGGAGGCGCTGGGGTATGCCTCGCCGAGCAATTTTATCGCCATGTTTCGTAAAGCCTTCGGCGATTCCCCGGCGCGTTATTTTTCCACATCGGCGGGAAAGGGGCGCTAATCAGGCCGGGGATGAGGGAGGAGATGCTTTTGTGACGGTTATATATCCCTGATTAATCATAATGTTATAGGGGATATTCGCGCCGGGGGAATGCTGTTACTCTCTTGACGGGTGCTTGAGACTGTTCGTCTTGGGCATTGTGTGACAAGGCGGATAGATGAAAGCCCCAGACTGACTCTCAATCAGAATGGGGCTGCACATACCGCCTAGACACCGGTATGGTAGCCCCTTCACAGCAAGGAGGCAAGCATGCGCTTAAGGTATGTGTTTCACTCGCTAGCCGTTGTATGTATTACGGTTTTGTTATTTATCTGGATGATAAGAGACTCGCTGTGCGAGCTGAAAATCTACCAGGAAAATATCACTATCCTGATCAGGTTGGCGTGTGAGGTGAAGCGGTAATCCTAGGGCGGGGGCAACCCCGCCTTCTGGTCTCCAGGCGCGGTTTCCGGCACCCGACTTTACATTTCCAGCTCGATATCCGTCAGCGGCATGCAGCAGCAGGGCAGGATTTCGCCGGCGTTGATAAACGCCAGCGGCTGTTGGCGGTAGGCCACTTCGCCTTTCACCAGCTTCAGGCGGCAGGCGCCGCAATAGCCGGAGCGGCATTGGTACTCCACCTGCACGTCGTGCAGTTCCAGCACGTCGAGCAGGCAGTTTTCACTGTTAGGGCAGGAGAGCTGCGTGCCGGCGGCGCGCAGCGTTACGATTGGCGTCGCCATTGCTTACAGTTCGAAGTCGCTCAGGTCGTCGGCGTTGATCTCCGAGTCGATCTGGCCAACCAGGTAGGAGCTCACTTCCACTTCCTGCGGCGCTACCTGTACGTTGTCGGACACCAACCAGGCGTTGATCCACGGGATCGGGTTGGAGCGGGTTTCGAACGGCAGACCGAGGCCGACCGCCTGCATGCGGATATTGGTGATGTACTCCACATACTGGCACAGGATGTCTTTGTTCAGGCCGATCATCGAGCCGTCGCGGAACAGGTATTCCGCCCACTCTTTCTCCTGCTGGGCGGCCAGCACGAACAGATCGTAGCACTGCTGCTGACATTCCTCGGCGATCTCCGCCATTTCAGGATCGTCGGCGCCGGAACGCATCAGGTTCAGCATGTGCTGGGTGCCGGTCAGGTGCAGCGCTTCGTCGCGGGCGATCAGCTTGATGATTTTGGCGTTGCCTTCCATCAGTTCGCGCTCGGCGAATGCGAAGGAGCAGGCGAAGCTGACGTAGAAGCGGATCGCTTCCAGCGCGTTCACGCTCATCAGGCACAGGTACAGCTGCTTTTTCAGCGCGCGCAGATTGACGGTGACGGTTTTACCGTTCACCTGGTGGGTGCCTTCACCCAGCAGGTGATAGTAGCTGGTCATCTCGATCAGATCGTCGTAGTAGCCGGAGATATCTTTCGCGCGCTTCTTGATCTCTTCGTTGGTGACGATGTCGTCGAACACCAGCGCCGGATCGTTGACGATGTTGCGGATGATGTGAGTGTAGGAACGGGAGTGGATAGTCTCGGAGAACGACCAGGTTTCCACCCAGGTTTCCAGCTCAGGGATCGAGATCAGCGGCAGCAGCGCGACGTTCGGGCTGCGGCCCTGGATGGAATCCAGCAGCGTCTGATACTTCAGGTTGCTGATGAAGATGTGCTTCTCGTGCTCCGGCAGCGCCTGGTAATCGATGCGATCGCGGGAGACGTCAACTTCTTCCGGGCGCCAGAAGAAGGAGAGCTGCTTTTCGATCAGTTTTTCGAAGATTTCATGCTTTTGCTGGTCGAAACGCGCAACGTTTACCGACTGGCCGAAGAACATCGGCTCTTGCAGCTGGTCGTTTTTGGTCTGAGAAAAAGTGGTGTAAGCCATAAGCCTGAATCCATCGTAACGTGGCTAAATGAAGGGGCCGGAAAATTCCGGCCCGCTAGGTCAAACTTTAGATCTTGCAGGCGCCGCTTTCGCAGTCGTCATCGCCGGCCTTGGCAGGCTGCAAATCTTCCTGGGCGTCTTCCGCACCGTCGCGGGTGTTTTGGTAGTACAGCGTTTTCACGCCAAACTTGTAGGTGGTGAGCAGGTCTTTCAACAGCTGCTTCATCGGCACCTTGCCGCCCGGGAAGCGGGTCGGATCGTAGTTGGTGTTGGCCGAAATCGACTGGTCGATGAATTTCTGCATCAGCCCCACCAGCTGCAGATAGCCGTCGTTGCTTGGCATTTCCCACAGCAGCTCGTAGTTGTCTTTCAGACGCTCATACTCCGGCACCACCTGGCGCAGGATGCCGTCTTTCGACGCCTTGATGCTGATGTGGCCGCGCGGCGGCTCGATGCCGTTGGTGGCGTTGGAAATCTGCGAAGAGGTTTCCGACGGCATCAGCGCAGACAGCGTCGAGTTGCGCAGACCGGTTTCCTGGATCTCTTTACGCAGGGTTTCCCAGTCGTAGTGCAGCGGCTCGTTGCAGACCGCATCCAGGTCTTTCTTGTAGGTGTCGATCGGCAGGATACCCTGCGAATAAGTGGTCTCTTTGAACCACGGGCAAGCGCCTTGTTCCTGAGCCAGACGGTTGGAGGCTTTCAGCAGGTAGTACTGAATGGCTTCGAACGTTTTGTGCGTCAGGTTGTTGGCGCTGCCGTCGGAGTAGCGCACGCCGTTCTTCGCCAGGTAATAGGCGAAGTTGATGACGCCGATGCCCAGGGTGCGGCGGCCCATCGCGCCACGGTGCGCAGCCTTGATCGGATAATCCTGATAATCCAGCAGGGCGTCGAGCGAGCGCACCGCCAGGGTTGCCAATTCTTCCAGATCGTCCAGGCTGTCGATCGCGCCTAGGTTAAAGGCGGACAGGGTGCACAGCGCAATCTCGCCGTTTTCGTCGTTGACGTCTTCCAGCGGCTTGGTCGGCAGGGCGATTTCCAGGCACAGGTTGGACTGACGTACCGGCGCGATCTGCGGATCGAACGGGCTGTGGGTATTGCAGTGGTCGACGTTCTGGATGTAGATGCGGCCGGTAGAGGCGCGCTCTTGCATCATCAGCGAGAACAGCTCAACCGCTTTTACGCGCTTCTGGCGAATGCTGTCGTCTTTCTCGTACTGGGTATACAGGCGTTCGAATTCGTCCTGATCGGCGAAGAACGCGTCATACAGCCCCGGCACGTCGGACGGGCTGAACAGGGTGATGTCTTCGCCCTTGATCAGGCGCTGGTACATCAGGCGGTTCAGCTGCACGCCGTAGTCCATGTGACGCACGCGGTTGCCTTCAACGCCACGGTTGTTTTTCAACACCAGCAGGCTTTCCACTTCCAGGTGCCACATCGGGTAGAACAGCGTTGCCGCGCCACCGCGCACGCCGCCCTGCGAGCAGGATTTGACGGCGGTCTGGAAGTGTTTGTAGAACGGAATACAGCCGGTATGGAAGGCTTCACCGCCACGGATCGGGCTGCCCAGCGCGCGGATGCGGCCGGCGTTGATACCGATGCCGGCGCGCTGCGAGACGTATTTCACAATGGCGCTGGAGGTGGCGTTGATGGAGTCCAGGCTGTCGCCGCACTCGATCAGCACGCAGGAGCTGAACTGGCGGGTTGGGGTGCGCACGCCGGACATGATCGGCGTAGGCAGCGAAATCTTGAAGGTGGAAATCGCGTCATAGAAACGTTTGACGTAATCCAGACGAGTTTCACGCGGGTAGTTGGAGAACAGGCAAGCGGACACCAGCATGTACAGGAACTGGGCGCTTTCGTAGATCTCGCCGCTGACGCGGTTCTGCACCAGATACTTGCCTTCCAGCTGCTTGACGGCGGCATAGGAGAAGTTCATGTCGCGCCAGTGATCGATAAAGGAATCCATCTGCTCGAACTCTTCAGCGCTGTAGTCTTCCAGCAGATGCTTATCGTATTTGCCCATCTCGACCATGCGAGTGACGTGGGCGTGCAGCTTCGGCGGTTCGAACTGGCCATAAGCCTTTTTGCGCAGGTGGAAGATCGCCAGGCGAGCGGCCAGGTACTGATAGTCCGGCGCATCGCGGGAGATCAGATCGGCTGCGGCTTTGATGATGGTTTCATGAATGTCGGCGGTTTTGATGCCGTCATAAAACTGAATGTGTGAACGCAACTCTACTTGAGAAACCGAGACGTTGTGTAATCCCTCCGCGGCCCAATCGATGACCCGGTGGATTTTGTCGAGATTGATGCGCTCTTTACGGCCATCGCGTTTAGTTACAAGCAGACTTTGGTTCATGTGGTGTTTTACCTGTCCGTATGGTGCCCCTAAGCAGAAGTGTAGTCGCTCTGCTCAGTATGTAAACACTATATATAGGGGTTGTATGTCGGTGAGGTAACAAGATAGTGAGAAAAAACGGCGTTTGCAAGTGAACAAAATCGGCCTAATTTGTGGATAACTTGGGGGTGAAATGTAACTTGCCGCGCGAAGCGCGCGCCGTGACTGGCGCGACAAGCTTGTCAATAAGCGCGATCAGATTTTACTGAAAAACTGAAAAAACCGATCGTTTGGCGCTTTATTAAACGTTAGAAAAAAACGGCATATTGATCTGATTTAATATTCTAAAAAACTGTTTACAACGGCTATTTTGATCGAAGTCGCGGAAATTAGGTATTTTTCCGAATGCTCCGCCGGCGCCGCCCCCCGGTAATGCAGGGCCGGCGCGGTTTACAACGCTTAGCCTTCGTGCTGGGTGTGCACCATGTAGTTCACGTCAACGTTGCGTCCAAGCTTGAAATGATCGGTGATCGGGTTGTAATGCAGGCCGATCATGTGCTTTTCGCGCAGCGGTGTGCCGTCGACCCAGCCGATCAGTTCGGAAGGGCGAATGAACTTCTTATGATCGTGGGTGCCCTGCGGCACCATCTTCAGCACGTACTCCGCGCCGATCACCGCCATCAGCCAGGCTTTGGTGTTGCGGTTGATGGTGGAGAAGAACACGTGGCCGCCCGGTTTCACCAACTGGGCGCAGGCGCGCACCACCGAGGCCGGATCCGGCACGTGCTCCAGCATCTCCATGCAGGTGACGACGTCATAGCGCTGTGGGTTGGCCTGAGCGTGGCTTTCCACCGTCTCCTGCACGTAAGTGACGTTCATGCCGCTTTCCAGCGCGTGCAGCCGCGCGACCTGCAGCGGCTCCGCGCCCATGTCCAAGCCGGTGACCTTGGCGCCTTCGCGCGCCATGCTTTCCGCCAGAATGCCGCCGCCGCAGCCCACGTCGAGCACCTGCTTGTCAAAAATGCCGCCGGCGCGCTGCATGATGTAGTTCAGGCGCAGCGGGTTGATGCGGTGCAGCGGTTTGAACTCGCCTTCCAGATCCCACCAGCGGGAGGCGACGGCCTCGAACTTGGCGATTTCCTGGTGGTCAACGTTTTGCACTCGGCTGGATGATTCTGCGTTCATGGGCTTGTCTGGCTCCTTGTTCTCGTTGCGCGGATTATACATGTTCCGGCGCGGCATCGTCTGCGCCGATGCGTTTTTAGCGCACTTATCTGCACAATTTCCGTGAAACAGCGGCGGTTATTTTCCCGTAAAGCGTGCTTTGTGATATAGTTTTACACCTTTGCCACTATGGCAGCGGGCAGATGAATCATTAGTAGAGGGATAGCAGCTCCATGAGCGACCTTGCCAGAGAAATCACACCGGTAAACATCGAAGACGAGTTGAAAAACTCGTATCTGGATTATGCGATGTCCGTTATTGTCGGACGTGCGCTGCCAGATGTTCGTGATGGACTGAAGCCGGTTCACCGCCGCGTTCTGTACGCGATGAGCGTACTGGGTAACGACTGGAATAAACCATACAAGAAATCGGCCCGTGTCGTCGGGGACGTGATCGGTAAATATCACCCACACGGTGACAGCGCGGTTTACGACACTATCGTGCGTATGGCCCAGCCGTTTTCACTGCGCTACATGCTGGTGGACGGCCAGGGTAACTTCGGTTCCGTCGACGGCGACTCCGCCGCGGCAATGCGTTATACCGAAGTGCGCATGTCCAAGATTGCTCACGAACTGTTGGCGGACCTGGAAAAAGAAACCGTCGACTTCGTGCCTAACTATGATGGCACCGAGCAGATCCCGGCCGTCATGCCGACCAAGATCCCGAACCTGCTGGTCAACGGCGCATCGGGCATCGCCGTGGGCATGGCTACCAATATTCCGCCGCACAACCTGACAGAAGTCGTCAACGGCTGCCTGGCCTATATCGACGATGAAAACATCAGCATCGAAGGGCTGATGGAACACATCCCGGGGCCGGACTTCCCGACGGCGGCGATCATCAACGGCCGCCGCGGCATTGAAGAGGCCTACCGCACCGGGCGCGGTAAAATCTACCTGCGCGCGCGCGCGGAAGTGGAAGCCGACGCCAAGACCGGGCGCGAAACCATCATCGTTCACGAGATCCCGTATCAGGTGAACAAGGCGCGTCTGATCGAGAAGATCGCCGAGCTGGTGAAAGAAAAGCGCGTGGAAGGCATCAGCGCGCTGCGCGACGAGTCCGATAAAGACGGCATGCGCATCGTGATCGAAGTCAAACGCGATGCGGTCGGCGAAGTGGTGCTGAACAACCTGTATGCGCTGACGCAACTGCAGGTCACCTTCGGCATCAACATGGTCGCGCTGCATCAGGGCCAGCCTAAGCTGCTGAACCTGAAAGACATCCTCGAAGCCTTCGTGCGTCACCGCCGCGAAGTGGTTACCCGCCGCACCATCTTCGAACTGCGCAAGGCCCGCGACCGCGCCCATATTCTGGAAGCGCTGGCCATCGCGCTGGCCAACATCGATCCGATCATCGAGCTGATTCGCCGTGCGCCGACCCCGGCCGAAGCGAAAGTTGCGCTGGTGGCGCAGCCGTGGGATCTGGGCAACGTCAGCGCCATGCTGGAGCGCGCCGGTGACGACGCCGCCCGCCCTGAGTGGCTGGAGCCGGAGTTCGGCATCCGCGACGGCAAATACTACCTGACCGAGCAGCAGGCTCAGGCGATTCTGGATCTGCGCCTGCAGAAACTGACCGGCCTGGAGCACGAGAAGCTGCTGGACGAATATAAAGAACTGCTCAACTTTATCGCCGAGCTGATCTTTATTCTGGAAAGCCCAGAGCGCCTGATGGAAGTGATCCGCGAAGAACTGGTGGCAGTCAAAGAGCTGTACAACGACGGCCGCCGCACCGAGATCACCGCCAATACTTCCGACATCAACATCGAAGACCTGATCAACCAGGAAGACGTGGTGGTGACCCTGTCTCATCAGGGCTACGTGAAGTATCAGCCGCTGTCCGACTATGAAGCTCAACGCCGCGGCGGCAAAGGCAAATCTGCGGCGCGTATTAAAGAAGAAGACTTTATCGATCGCCTGCTGGTGGCCAACACCCACGATACGATCCTGTGCTTCTCCAGCCGTGGCCGCCTGTACTGGATGAAGGTGTACCAACTGCCTGAAGCCAGCCGTGGCGCGCGCGGTCGCCCAATCGTCAACCTGCTGCCGCTGGAAGCCGATGAGCGTATCACCGCCATCCTGCCGGTGCGCGAGTATGAAGAAGGGCGCCACGTGTTCATGGCCACCGCCAGCGGTACCGTGAAGAAAACCGCGCTGACCGAGTTTAGCCGTCCGCGCAGCGCCGGCATCATCGCCGTCAACCTCAACGAGGGCGACGAACTGATCGGTGTCGATCTGACCGACGGCAGCAATGAAGTGATGTTGTTCTCCGCCAACGGTAAAGTGGTACGCTTCCCGGAAACGCAGGTGCGTTCGATGGGCCGTACCGCAACCGGCGTGCGCGGCATCAACCTCGGCGAAGGCGACAGCGTGATCTCCCTGATCGTGCCGCGCGGTGAAGGCGACATCCTGACCGTGACGCAAAACGGCTTCGGTAAACGCACCGCCGTGACCGAATATCCGACCAAGTCACGCGCCACCCAGGGGGTTATCTCCATCAAGGTGAGCGAGCGTAACGGCCAGGTGGTCGGCGCCGTACAGGTGGAAACCAGCGACCAGATCATGATGATCACCGATGCCGGCACGCTGGTGCGTACCCGCGTTTCGGAAGTCAGCGTGGTGGGCCGTAACACCCAGGGCGTGACGCTGATCCGCACGGCGGAAGACGAAAACGTCGTCGGCCTGCAGCGCGTGGCCGAGCCGGTGGAAGACGAAGAGCTGGACAGCCTGGAACCGGGGGCGGAAGCGGTGGAAGAAGACACCACGCCGCTGGACGATGGCGACGACGCGGCTGAGCCGATGGACGACGACAACGTTTAAAGCAAGGTGAGGGCGTCGGCATGCCGACACCCTAATGCACTGAGACAGAAGGGCCTGGCAGCGATGCTAGGCCCTTTTTCAGTTATATGGTTTAATTGGCGCACCGAGCCGCCGGCTGCCGCGCCGGCGAATGCGTGCACCGCCACTGACTTTCGTATGGTATCCGATTGAAATACTTAGCTTCTTTTCGAACTACGCTGAAGATATCCCGCTATCTGTTCCGGGTGCTGGCGATTTTGCTGTGGTCGTTGGGAGCGCTGCTCACCACCTTTTATATTCTGAATATCCTGCATCAGAAAGAGTCGGATATCCGGCAGGACTACAACCTCAACTTCGATCAGGCGCAGGGCTACATCCGCCATTCCGCCGACATCATCCGCGACATCAAGTATATGGCGGAGAACCGTCTCAACGGGTCGGTCAGCAGCCTTGACATGTTCAGCGGCGTGTTTCCCGGCAAGGGCAGCCCACCGCAATTCTTTCCGCTGTACCCGGAGTCCAACTGCACGCTGAGCACCACCTACCGCAGTTCGCTCGATTCGCTGAGCGGCCTGATCCAGTATTGGAAAGAGAACTTCGTGGCGGCCTACGATCTCAACCGGGTGTTCTTCATCGGCGGCGACAGCCTGTGTATGGCGGAGTTCGGCGGCGGCAACGCGAGCGCCAATCGGGAAAACGTGCTGAAGTCGCTGCACGAGCGCATTCTGAAATACCGCAACGCCAAGAATCTGGACAAAGACAACAACCTGTATTGGATCAGCCCCAGCGCGCAGCGGCCGGACGTCGGCTATCTGTATGTGCTGACGCCGATTTATATCGGCAACAAGCTGGAGGCGCTGCTGGGCATAGAACAGACCGTTCGGCTGGAGGATTTCGTTACCGCCGGCACCCTGCCGATCGGCGTCACGCTGCTGGATGAGAACAACGAGCCGGTGCTGCGCCTGGCGGACGGCGATCGCTATGCCGCTTCGCTCAACAGCTATCCCGCAGAGCACGCCTACTTCGGCTATGTCGACAATTATCGCGATCTGATCCTGAAGAAAGTGCTGCCGCCTTCTTCGCTGAGCATCGTCTATGCGCTGCCGGTGAAAAGCGTAGTAGAACGTTTCAAAATGCTGATCCTCAACGCGCTGTTGTTGAACCTGCTGTCGGCCATCGTGCTGTTCACGCTGGCGTGGCTGTTTGAGCGTAAAATGTTCCTGCCGGCGGAGGACAACGCCTTTCGCCTGGAAGAGCACGAGCAGTTCAACCGCAAGATCGTCGCTTCGGCACCGGTGGGCATCTGTATCCTGCGCATCAGCGATGGCACCAATATCCTGAGTAACGAACTGGCGCACAACTACATCAACCTGTTGACCCACGAAGATCGCGATCGCATTACGCGCATCATTTGCGAACAGCAGGCGAATTTCGTCGATGTGATGACCAGCAACAACAACAACCTGCAGATCAGCTTTGTCCACTCGCGCTACCGTAACGAAGATGTGGCGATTTGCGTGCTGGTGGACGTCAGCGCCCGCGTGAAGATGGAAGAGTCGCTGCAGGAGATGGCGGCGGCGGCGGAGCAGGCCAGCCAGTCCAAATCGATGTTCCTGGCCACCGTCAGCCATGAGCTGCGCACGCCGCTGTACGGCATTATCGGCAACCTCGATTTGCTGCAAACCAAGGCGCTGCCGCAGGGGGTCGATCGGCTGGTCAATGCGATGAACAACTCTTCCGGCCTGCTGCTGAAAATCATCAGCGATATTCTCGATTTCTCCAAAATCGAGTCCGAGCAGCTGAAGATAGAACCGCGCGAGTTCTCCTGCCTGGAGGTGATCACCCATATCGCCGGCAACTATTTGCCGCTGGTGGTGAAGAAACGTCTGGGGCTGTACTGCTTTATCGAACAGAACGTGCCGGAGCGCATTTTCGGCGATCCGGTGCGGCTGCAGCAGGTGCTCTCCAACCTGGTGAACAACGCCATCAAGTTCACCGATACCGGCTGTATCGTGCTGCAGGTCTGCACCCGCGGCAGCTATCTGGAGTTCAGCGTGCGCGATACCGGCGTCGGTATTCCGGAGAAGGAGATCTCGCGCCTGTTCGATCCGTTCTTCCAGGTGGGCACCGGCGTGCAGCGCCATTTCCAGGGAACCGGCCTGGGGTTGGCTATCTGTGAGAAACTGATCAACCTGATGGACGGCGATATCGCCGTCGAGTCCGAACCGGGTCTGGGCAGCTTGTTCAGCATCCGCATTCCGCTGTTCAACGCTCAGTTCCCCATCCCGCAGGCCAGCGATACCTGGCAGGGCCGTCGGCTGTGGCTGGATATCCGCAATCAGCGGCTGGAAAGTTACCTGATGGCGATTCTGGGGGGGTACGGCGCCGATATCCAGCGCTATGACGGCCAAGAGACCGCCGCCGGAGAGGTGATGCTCAGCGATCATCCGCTGATGCTGGACACGCCGCTGCTGGCTCAGATCCAATTCTCTACCGAACATATCGGCCCATCGCTGGAAACCCGGCCGGGTTATTGGATGCACAGCACCTCCACGCCGCGAGAAACGCTAAGCTTGCTCAACCGGTTGTTCGGCGTCGGCAGCGGCGCGGCAGAGGCGCTGGTGCAGCTGCCGGTGCCCGCCAAGGCCAGCGCGGCGGACAACGGCGATATTCATCTGCTGGTGGTTGACGATCATCCGATCAACCGTCGCCTGCTGTCCGATCAGCTGGGATCGCTGGGGTATCAGGTGGTGACCGCCAACGACGGCGTCGACGCGCTCGGCGTGCTGAAACAGCACCACGTCGATATTGTGCTGACCGACGTCAATATGCCGAATATGGACGGCTATCGCCTGACGCAGGAACTGCGACAGATGCAGTTCAGCGCGCCGGTGATCGGCGTGACGGCGAATGCGCTGGCGGAAGAGAAGCAGCGCTGCCTCGAGGCGGGTATGGATAACTGCCTGTCGAAACCGGTCACGCTGGAGACGCTGGAACAGACGCTGGCTTACTACAGCCAACGGGTACGCTACAGCCGCAGCGAGGCTTGAAAAGCAAACAGGCACGGCGAGTGCCGTGCCTGTTTGGTGCTAACCTGCCGTGAGGCGGGCTTTAGTCTTTGTCCAACGGCGTCATGCTGACGGAGGAGAGGTAGTTTAGCAGGGCGATGTCGTTCTCGACGCCCAGCTTCATCATCGCCGATTTCTTCTGGCTGCTGATGGTTTTGATGCTGCGGTTGAGTTTCTTGGCGATTTCGGTCACCAGGAAACCTTCGGCGAACAGGCGCAGCACTTCGCTCTCTTTCGGCGACAGGCGTTTGTCGCCATAGCCGCTGGCGCTGATCTTCTCCAGCAGTTTAGAGACGCTTTCCGGCGTGAACTTCTTGCCTTTCTGCAGGGCGGCCAGCGCCTTCGGCAGATCGGTCGGCGCGCCTTGTTTCAGCACGATGCCTTCGATATCCAGATCCAATACCGCGCTCAGGATCGCCGGGTTATTGTTCATGGTCAGCACGATGATCGACAACTGCGGATAGTGGCGCTTGATGTATTTAATCAGCGTGATGCCGTCGCCATACTTGTCACCCGGCATCGACAGATCGGTGATCAGCACGTTGGCGTCCAGCTTGGACAGATTGTTGATCAGTGCGGTTGAGTCTTCGAACTCCCCAACGACATTCACCCATTCAATTTGCTCAAGTGACTTCCGGATGCCAAACAGTACGATAGGATGGTCATCAGCAATAATTACGTTCAGGTTATTCATGTTGTTGGCTACCTTGCTTCAGCAGTCTGCTGACGAAAAAATCAATCTGACTGATGTTATTCTCGATCTCGGGCGCATCACCTTCTGCGATGCGCTGTTCTAACGATTCGCACAGCTGCTTGCCGGGAAGCAGATTTAACATGGCAAACACGCCTTTAAGGCGGTGTGCGGTTTGTGACAGCGCATTGAAATCACTGCTGCCCGCCTCAGTATACAGTTTTTTGACATCGTCGGGTACTGTATCGACAAACAGCCCATAGTAATCACTTGATTTCAATTGTTTTTCATAGAGTTGGATATCTTCTGAGCTCAATGAAAGCGGGCTTCCTTCCTGTTCCAGCGCGGCCATTTGCTGTTCGATCAGCATCATCACGGCGTCGATTAATGCGCCGTTCAGATTATAGTTCACCCGAATGTAGCGTTTATCCAGCGCTTGCCAGCCCGGCTCATCGGTCGCCAACAACAGGGTGTAGTCATCGGCGCGTTGTGGGTTATCGGTCAGCAGCACGTCATAATCGCGGTTGACCGCGCGATCTTCGGCGACAAGGCAGTCGGCGCCGTAGGCCTGCAGCAGGCGGGTCACGATGCCGCGCACCTCATCCGACGTGACGTCCAGCAGGGCGGTGACGCCGTCGAGCAGCTTTTCCTGCTCCTGCGGCTCTTTTTTCTCCATCTCCATGGCGACGCGAATGGTATAGCGAGTGCCGATATCCACCTTGCTGCGAATGTCCAACTGGCCATTAAGCTTTTTGCACAGCTGGTTGCACAGGAAGAAGGTGAGCCCGGAACCGTGGTTGAAGCGGTCCACCAGCGTCTGGCTGAGGAAGGGATAGTTGAGGTTGCTGATCTCTTCGTTGGAGATGCCGGAGCCGGTGTCGTTGATTTGGAAAATCAGGCGATCCGGGTGCTCGGGCTCATGGTCGACAACCAGCGAAATCTTGCCGCAGGCGGTGGTGATAATGGCGTAATGCACCAGCAGCGCGATCACTTTGCGAAGCGCGTTGGCGTCGCCGATATAGTTCTGCTCGACGTCCAGCTGGAAATGTTTGAACAGCGCCAGCCCCTTCTGATTGAGGGCAGGCAGGGCCTCCAGCAGCAACTCGTCGACCATTGCCGCTGGGTTGAACGGTTCGCGCGTAGGCTGCCAGTCCTGGGTTTCCAGCCGGGTCAGCAGGGTAATGTTATCGATCAAACCCAGCACCGAAGCCGACTCCGCGGTCAACTGGCCCAGCAGTGCCTGCTGCTGCTGCTCATCCGGCCGGTCGCGCAGACGCTCGACCAGATCGTGCATCTGGCGTACCGGCTGATTGAGCTCGATGCCCAGGTTGTGCAGCATCAGCTTGCGTGCCTGAACGTTCTTGTCGTATTCGCGCCGCGCCTGCTGCAGCCGCTTGTTCACCATCACCTCTTTATCCTGATCGTGCATCAGGAACAGGTAGGTGTCCGGCGACAGCTGGCTGCGGAAGATACGGATTTCATACACTTCATTGTTGACCGTCGCCTGGATCACCCCGTGATGCTGTTCGGCCATATGGGCGATTTTTTGCAGGCTGAGGTGCGGCAGCAGGTGTTCGGCGATTTTGTTGCTGGCGATCACCGTATTGTTGGCGAAGCTGTAGACCAGCAGGCCGGAAGGCAGGCTGGAGACGATTTCCTGATTCAGCGCGCGCTCGGCTTCCAGCTCCACCGCCATGTTTTCGCTCGGGCGAATGTACTGGCGGCGGATAAAATAGATGCTCAGCATCGACAGCGCCAGCAGCAGCAGGTTGATCGCGATCAGCCAGATGTTGTTGCGCAGCAGATCGATGGCCAGATTGATGGCCGAAACGCGATACACCACCTTCAGCGGCGCATTGGGCAGGGCGGCGCTGAACTCGACCCAACCACCGCTCATCGTCGCATGGGTACCGAGAGCCGTTTCCGCCGGGATGGCGCTGTCGTCGAGATCGACATCGTCCGGCAGCAGCAGGAAATTGGCGCGGGCCAGATTGGCCGGAATGATGTCGTTGATCGGCAAGTCGAAGGCGATCACCGTCGCCAGATGTCCCGGCTGATTAAAGGTGGTGCGAATCGAGAACGAATAGGCGTTCTGGAAACGCTGCTTGCGCAGATCGGAAAAGCTCTCGCGCTCGTCGAGCATGTTGGCCTGTTGCAGCATCTCGGCGCGGCGTTCGTCCGCCGAGGTGGTCAGGTAGCTCTCTCGAAAGCGTGAAGCCAGCTCTTTGAGCGGCTGGGTGGTGATCAGACTGAGGCTGTTGTCCTGACCATTGAGGTAATACATGGTGTAGTTCTCGGTCTTGGCACCCCAGCGGGTGTCCAGGTAGTCCGAGATGTTGGCGATCATTGCCAGCGTGTTCTCGTCATGGCTGCCGAAGATCACCGCGTCGGTTTTCTTGTGCGGCTTTTCGACATAATAGACGTCGGGCCGCAGGCGGGTTTCCTGCATACCGGGATCGCTGTTCTGTGCCGGCGCATTGCCGAATTTGTCATAGACCTGGTAGGTCATATAGCGGTAGGTATCGATACGCTTTTGCAGCGAACCGGCAATGCTGTTCAGCGTGTACTTCTTTTCCGCCAGCCAGGCGTTGGTGTAGTTGTAACCATACAGGCCAATGCCGATCGTCAGCAGCACGATAAACAGCAGGAAGCAGCGGGTAATGTTGCTGGAGCTGATGGTCAGTTGTTTATTTTGCATAGTGGCTGCGCATTCCTGAATCAGCGAGTGACGGCCTTGGCGCTGGCGGTTACCGCCAACAGCAGGGCGGCTACGCAGGCGAAAGCCACCGTCAGACTGGAAAACTGAGCGATAAAGCCGATCAGCGCCGGGCCGGCCAGAATACCGGCATAGCCGACGGTGGTGACGGAGGCGATCGCCAAATTGGCCGGCATGTCGCGCTGGTTGCCCGCCGCGCTGAACAGGATCGGCACGACGTTCGAGGCGCCCAGGCCGACCAGCATGAAACCGACCAGCGACACGGTGGTGTGATTGAAGGCGATGGCCAGGCTCAGACCGAGTGCGGCGCACAGGCTGCCCAGCAGCAGCACCCGGTAGCGGCCCAGCGAGTTCACCACCCGATCGCCATTGAGCCGGCCGAGCGTCATGGTGATGGAAAACAGCGCATAGCCCAGGCCGGCCTGGCTATGCTCGACGCCGCGCAGCGTGGTGAGGAACAGCGCGCTCCAGTCGAGCATCGATCCTTCCGCCAGAAACATGATAAAGCACAGGATGCCGATGAACATCACCCAGCCGCGCGGCAAGACGAACATCGGCCCGCCGTCGTCGGCGCCGCTCTCACGCAGCAGATGGCGGCTGGCGAGTGCCAGCAGCACTATCACCGCCAGTACGGTAAGCAGGGTGGATTGCAGCGGCGTCAGGCCCAGCCACAGCAGCGCGCTGACGCCACCGGCGCCGGCAATGCCGCCGATGCTGAAGAAACCGTGAAAACCAGACATCATCGCCTTGCCGCTGGCGCGTTCGACGATCACCGCCTGAACGTTCATCGCCACGTCGATCATGCCGATCGCCGCCCCGAACAGCAGCAGCGCCACGGCCATGCCGCCGAGGGAATCCATCAGCGCCAGCAGCGGCAGATCGATACATAACCCGAGCCCCGCCATCAGGATCACTGCGCGGCAGCCCAGTTTGCCGGTCAGGAAACCGGTCAGCGGCATCGCCAGCATGGAACCGGCACCGATACAGAGCAGCAACAGGCCGAGCGAGCCGTCATCGATACCGATGCGCGTTTTGGCGAAGGGCACCAGCGGCGCCCAGGCGGCCATGCCAAGACCGGCGACGAAAAAGGCCAGGCGGGTGGCGATCTGTTGAGGAACGCCGGGCGTTTGCTGTTCATTGCACAAGGTGGCTGTCATGTAAGCGTCAGGATCTTGGGTCAAAAGAGTGGCGAAAGTTACTGACAGTTTTTATCACAATCCGCGATCCGGGTCGAAAAGATTCGCGTTTGGTTCCTCTCTGGCACCGCCTCTGCGCACCAGCCACAGGGCGATCGCCTGGACTATATACGCCTTTTGCCGTTGGTCGAGCGCGATATCCTGCGGTATGCCGTGCCACTTTTCCAGGCAGCCGCGGCAGCAGGTGGCGGTGGCGTGTTGGGCGACAAACACCGGGTGGCCGCGCATCGGCGTTTGCTTACCGTCATTTTTAGGATGGGCGGCGGCCAGGCGACGGTCGATGAAATCGCGGGCATGGCTGAGGATCAGCGGCAATCCCTTGTCGTCGAGGTAGGTTTGGTCTTTGGCATTTAAACGGAAACGGGCGCGGAAAGGGGAGCTTTGCAGCCGCTGCCACAGCACGTCGGGTTGAAAGGGCATCATAACTTTACTCGCTGAGGGTGAGCTTTTTTTCAGGCTATCAGAAGTGAAACTCCGCGGCTAATTATGCCTGCGGCGAGAAATAACGGACGGGATAAAGCACGAAATGAAAAGCAAGCTCAATTTATAGACTAAAATAACAGAAAAGATTAGCAATTAGTGCGGAGGTGAATTAGTGAAACTATATCATGAGGTTATTTATTTGCTTGCTATTTGTACGAACTGAAATTGTGAGGAGAGTGTGGGGGGAAATAAAAAACCGGCCAGAAGCCGGTTAAAGGAATGCTGAAATTATCTTCGGATAATGAAGGTAATAATGAAAATAATGATGATAGCGAGGTGATTATAGCGGCTGCGTGCGGACAGCGTTTTGGCACAATGTGCTTATTGCCCGGCCTAATTGTATGGTTGCCTTTTTTTTCTTAAAGATATGTATAACTACATGATTTTTTATCAGTTAATATATTCTTTGTCTTTAAGTGCTTTATTTTGTTTGTCTGTAAGGTTTTGTGAAAGTTCGCGCGTATTTACATTTTGAAACCTTTATTAATTACAATGAAACACTATCGGATACTTGGTATCATTTTCTTTCTGGATTAATATAACCCTTGTTACCAGAATGGTAATGCACAGTCGTGCTAATAATGCTCGAAAAGGGCAGTGGCCGTAGCTCGACATAATTAACGAGGATAATAACGATGAAACTTCGAGTACTCTCTCTGATGGTACCCGCACTGCTGGTTGCAGGCACAGCAGGCGCGGCGGAAATCTACAACAAAGACGGTAATAAACTGGATTTGTACGGTAAAGTCGACGGTCTTCACTATTTCTCCGGCTTTGTTGAATAAATCGAACTTTTGCTGAG
>NZ_KV792421.1:0-1227 GCF_001808215.1 Serratia sp. HMSC15F11 | reverse complement strand
CTTTTGGTATGACGCAATCCTATTGAATTTTCTACCTTTACTGTCTTTTGCCATGTCTGTTCCTCCTATGAGTTCTATCCTTGATTCACATTAATCCTGGAATGATCTATTTCTACGCAAGTCTTGAAGCACTAATTTTGCTAAGTAACCTGAACGAGTCTCATGAGTTTCTTTTAATGAACCATCTAAAATGGTTAATACGTATTTTGGCCAGCTAACATTAAATCTTGTCGCTTCATCTGTTAATGCGCTAAGATCTACGTCAACCAACGAAAACATACCATCATGATATTCATCATAAGTTTTTAAGGCTTCTATATCGCTGAATTTAAATTCATGATATACGCCATCCTCAATTAATCCTTCTATATGAAAAAGAATCGCCTCTTTAGCATTTTGCAATGCTTCATCTACGGTTACACCTGCTGAGTAACATCCAGGAATATCAGGAACAGTTACGCCATAATCCGTATCGGCATCCTTATGGATCACTACCGGAATGTACATGGTTAACTCCTAATCTCTCTCATTACTCATTAAACGTAGTAAGTCATTCTGAACTCTACCGGGAAGGCAAAGCCTTCCCGGTGAGGAATCATTCAGCTATCCCGGCCTGCTTAAGGATACTTTTTACAGTTCCCTTAGGCAGGTCTTTGTTCGGGTGAGGAATGGTTACGCGACCCTTTTTAGTAGGATGTTTAAACTGCACATGACTACCTTTTTGGGCCACTTTTTCCCATCCATCGAGCTGAATTCTTCGGATTATGTCTTCAGAAGAACTCATGCTACGTACCTTATGGTTGTGCTCTGCTTTTGCGGAGCTGGGTTCCTTTCGTCTCCATCAAAAGCGGAAACTTTCGACAATAATACACACGATTACACACGGTGTCAATCTCTGTGTGTAATCGTGTGTATTCAAGCGGTAAGGAAAGTTGCTTTGTTTCTGCTTGATTGAATGATTTTCTTGAGATCTATCTGTGCTGTCGGTAATCTTCCTTTGAAACGAAAAAACCGCCTGGGGAGGCGGTTTTTTCGAGGGTTCAGTAAGTTGGGGAACTTCTGAACCGTGGTAACAGGGTGTACAAGACCGCTGAAACCAAATTCTGTCCTTTCAGTGTAGCCGCAGTTGGGTTGCCACTTCAAGAACTCTCATTCAGTTAATCTCTTGTACACCTCTACCAACGGCTGCTGCCAGTGGCGCTTTGTCGTGTCTTTCCGGGTTGGACT
>NZ_KV792420.1:0-1308 GCF_001808215.1 Serratia sp. HMSC15F11 | reverse complement strand
TGGCGTTATCAATTGCCTGTCTGAATACAAGTCTACTGTTTTGATCAATACCAATAAATTCATTTGCTTTTGTTGATGAAGAATTATAACGCCATATCATCCCATAACCAGCTTCGGCACTTAGTGATGACCAATAATCACCAGCACTAGCGGTCTGGAAACCATTACTTGCAGGGGCAATCATTTTGCCAGTACTGGAGATCGTACCGGTAATGGTTAAGTTGCCAAAGTTTGCAGGCTGACCAAGGCGGGCATAACGTGTATCTTGTTCAGTACTGGTATAGATCCGAGTCCATGCCGTGTTCTGATTACGTGCATACAGCTTTAGATCGCCAGTCTCGGACATAACTATAGAGGCTTCGTTCTTGTTGTTTGTGAGTCCTACACCGATCAGATTAGTACTTGCAGGGTTGCCGGATGCAGCTGCTGGGATCTGGATGAAACCATTACCTGCTATCTGTCCTGTTGCTGGTGTGTACTGTGGTGCATCAATGCCATCGCTACCTAGGCCATAGTCAGAACGGCGTAGTAATGGTTGAATTGCTGCGAATCCTTGAGTAACTACAGTTTCAGGTGTGAACAGGTATGATCTCTGTACAACTGCGTCCTTGTCACCTGTGAGATTGTTCGATGAAAAATATCCATTGAGTACTATATAGCTTTCGGCATTGGCTTCTTCATCAGTACTGTATTTTACTTTTACTTGAATGGGAGTTTGTTGTTCTGCCGCTTGTTCTAAAAATTTATGGCTTGGTTCATCGATAACATAATTCACAGTAATCGGGAATGCGTCAATTGCCTTATCCCCTGTCAGTACTGAACTATAATCACTATCATAAGTTTCGATATTCTCTACCGAACTTGATTGTATAATTGTTGGAAATTCTGCAATATTTGCAATTTCCTGATAACCACCGAAACTAGGACTATTGTTCCCAGTATCGCCAGTATAAAAAATTTGTAGGTCTTTTCCTGTTGAAATGTTCATTAGCTTTCCTTCCGTTGGATTACACTAATATTTAGTTGAAAGGTTCCTGTGCAAATACCAGTAGTTGGTTCTTGATGCGTACCGATATTGTCAAAAACGGGCTGTTTACTAATGATAAAATTCTCATTTAAAAAACATTCCTGTACTTTTGATTGAAACATTGACATTGTTTCTGACGTTAAAATATAGAATTGTTCTGTTGGATTAGTTTTGTTATTTCCAAAAGTAATATAGAATACCACCGAATATGAACCCTCTGTACGTCCTGCCATATTCATTTGTACTTCGTTTGCTTGTATCTCGGAACAAAACACCCTAGT
>NZ_KV792419.1:0-511 GCF_001808215.1 Serratia sp. HMSC15F11 | reverse complement strand
CCTTTCCACGGTTTCTCCTGCGGATAGAAGTCGAGATCGATATACAGCGAACCGGTCAGCAGGTTGGCGGACTTCATCGAGGCGCGCATACCGCGCGATTCCGCGTCTTTTAGGTGCGCCTCTATATCGACGTTGTCCCCCAGCTGTTTATGAAGCCGATCGGGCTCAATGCGGATCAACACCGGAATGCGGTAGTCGTTATCCAGGCGCTGCGCCATGCCGTCTTTATAGAACGGCACTTGCGCCACCGTGCCCAGGCGGATGCCGCGGAACTCGACCGGCGCGCCCGGCTGCAGGCCGCGTACCGAATCGGAGAAGAACAGCAGGTAATCCTTATGCACGGTATACAGCGAATCCTGCGTGCTGCGCTGGTTGTCGAACAGCTGGTACTCCGCCTTCTCTTTCGCCGGTTCACCGCGATCCCAGCCGTCCGGCACGTCGAAACTGACGCCGCCGCTGAACAGCGTGGTCAACGAACCCATCTCCACCCGCATGCCCTGCGCCGACATGT
>NZ_KV792418.1:0-41889 GCF_001808215.1 Serratia sp. HMSC15F11 | reverse complement strand
TCCCCGGTAAAGCGCGATGAACCTTTTTTATTGGCGTCAGTTACATGTCCGTTTGCGGCCAGCGCGGCGCGGGATCTTGCTTCACACTGAGGATCTTTAAACCGCGTGAGGATGAGCGATGAACGCATTGAACGGCAAGGTGGCGGTGATCGGCGGCGCCAGTTCGGGGATCGGGCGGGCGGCGGCGCTGTTGTTCGCCCGGCAGGGGGCGGCGCTGGTGTTGGGCGCCCGGCGCGAGCGGCTGCTGGCTGAACTGGTGGGGGACATTCGGCGCGAGGGCGGCCGGGCGCTCGCGGTGGCGGGCGACGTGCGCGACGAAGCCTTCGCCGAACGGTTAACGGCGACGGCCGTCGATGAATTCGGCGGGCTGGATATCGCCTTCAACAACGCCGGCACGTTGGGGCCGCTGGGGCCGTCGCTGGCGCTCAGCGCGTCAGAATGGCGCGATGTGCTGGAAACCAACCTGTCCAGCGCTTACTACAGCGCCAAATATCAAATTCCCGCCATGCAGGCGCGCGGCGCGGGGTCGGTGATCTTCACCTCCACGTTCGTCGGCCATACCGCGGCGTTTCCCGGTACGGCGGCCTATGCGGCCAGCAAATCGGGGCTGATCGGCCTGACGCAGGCGCTGGCGGTGGAGTTTGGCGGACACGGCATTCGGGTGAACGCGCTGCTGCCGGGGGGCACCGATACGGCGATGGGGCGGCAGATGAGCAATACCCCGGAAGCATTGGCGCAGGTGGCCCAGCTGCACGCGCTGAAGCGATTGGCGATGCCGGAGGAGATCGCGCAGGCGGCGCTGTATTTGGCGTCTGACGCTTCCTCGTTCGTCACCGGCACCGCAATGCTGGTGGACGGCGGCGTTTCCATCCAGCGCGGCTGAGGCCACGGGCGCCGTGGCCTCAGCGGGCGTCAGAAAGCGGACAGGTGGCGGCGCACGATCTCGCGGCCGATCTCCAGCGAGGCAGTCGCCGCCGGAGAAGGGGCATTGCACACGTGCAGCGAGCGTTTCCCCTGCACGAAATGGAAGTCGTCCACCAGCTTGCCGTCGGCGGTCAGCGCCTGAGCGCGCACGCCGGCCGGGCCGGGCCGAATATCCTGCTCCTGCAGCGCCGGGATCAGCCGACGGGCGTTCTCGGCAAAGCGGCGGCGCGACAGCGAACGGCGCATTTCCGCCAGCCCTTCGCCGAGGTAGTTGCCGGCGATTTTCCAAAAGCCGCGATAGCCGAGCACCTCGCTCAGATCGCGCAGGCTGAAGTCGCATTTGCGGTAGCCTTCGCGTTTGAAGGCCAGCACCGCATTGGGGCCGACGTCGCGTTTGCCGTTATACATGCGGGTAAAGTGCACGCCGAGGAAAGGGAAATCCGGGTTGGGCACCGGGTAGATCAGATGGTTGACCAGGTGGTTTTTCGCGTCGTCCAACACATAGTATTCACCGCGGAACGGCACGATCTTCATGCCGGTTTCGTAACCGGCCAGTTTGGCGATGCGATCGCTGAACAGCCCCGCGCAGTTGACCAGCACTCGCCCTTCGAAGGTGTCGCCGGCGGCGGTGACGGTGACGCCGCCGGCGTGCTCGCGGATGGCCTCAACCTGATGGCCGTAGGCGATCTCGCCGCCGCGCCGCACAATGATCTCCGCCAGCTTGGCGGCCACCTCCGCGTAGTTGACGATGCCGGCGTCGGGCACCAGCAGCGCTTCAAGGCCATTGACGTGCGGTTCGCGCTCCCGCAGCTGCGCCTGTGACAGCCGGGTGACCTGCAGGCCGTTTTGCAGCCCGCGCTGATAGATGTTCTCCAGCCGATCCAGTTCGTTTAGCTGGGTGGCGACAATCACCTTGCCGCATTGGTCGTGATACAGGTCGTGTTCGCGGCAGAAGGCGAACATGCTGCGGTTTCCCTGTTTTGCCAACTGCGCTTTCAGGCTGCCGGGCGTGTAGTAAATGCCGGAATGCACCACGTTGCTGTTGTGGCCGCTTTGGTGCGCCGCCGGGCCGCGCTCTTTTTCCAGGATCAGAATGCGCCGCTGCGGATCCGCTTCCTGCAGCGCATTCACCACGCCGAGCCCCACCAGGCCGGCACCGATAACGATCGCGTCGTACATCACGGCTCTTGCTCCTCGTTTTCCAGGCGGCGTAATTTGCCGCGCACGTTGTTCAAATGATTTTGCATGGCGGCGGTGGCCGCCGCCGCATCGCCGTCGCGAATGGCGATAAACACCCGCTCATGTTCGTCGATCACCCGCTGGCGCTCGGCCTGCCGCCCTAGGTTTTTGCTGAGCGAGTACACCAGCACCCCCAGATACAGCTCGTGCATGTTATCGAGGATCTGCACGAAAAAGGGGTTATGCGAAGCCTGCATGATGGCGCGGTGGAACAGGTAGTCCTGCCGATAGCCGATCTGGCCGTCGTTCAGCGTACAGTGACGAAAGGCGAGGTGCGCCTGTTCGATCGCCTGCAATTCCTGTTCGGTACGGCGCTCGGCGGCCATGCGCGCCGCCTGCTGCTCCATGACCTCGCGCATTTCCAGCAGCGCTTCCACCTCGCGGCGGTCGGCTACCTCCATCACCAGCGGTTCGTATTTGCTCAGCAGCGAATGCTGTTCCACCCGATGGCCGCCGCCCTGGCGTGAGGAGATGATGCCGCTGACCTCCAGCACGCCGAGCGCCTCGCGCACCGGCACCCGGCTGACGCCGAACGCGTCCGCCAACACATTTTCCGATGGCAGCTTCTCGCCGACCGGAAAGGTGCCGTCGCTGATGCCGGCTTTCAGCTGCGCCAGCACTTGATGAGAGGCTTTCTGGCGCGTGACCTTGCGGATCATGACGCGCCACCCGGCAGCGCGGCTCGCTGCTTATAGCGCAGCAGGTGCATGGCGGCGGCGCCGGCGATCAGGGCCGCACCGCCCAGATCGGTCATCAGGCCCGGTTTGATCAGCAAAATCGCCGCCGCGGTAAACAGCACCCGCTCCAGCCAGTGGGTTTTCATCAGCCAGAAATTGGCGCTGGCGATCGACAGCGCGTAGATCCCCACCAGCGCGCTGATCACCATATGCAGCACCGACAGCGGATTGAGATCGTCACCCTGCATCAGCAGCATCGGGTTGTAGACCAGAATGAACGGAATGATAAAGCCCGGCAGCGCCAGACGCACCGCATCCCACGAGGTTTGCATCGGATCGGCACGGGCGATGCTGGCGGCGGTGTAGCTGGCCAGCGCCACCGGCGGCGTGATGTTGGACAGTGCGCCGAACCAGAACACGAAGAAGTGCGCCGCCAGCGGCAGCACGCCGGCCTTGATCAGGATCGGCGACACGGTGACCGCCACCACGATGTAGAGCGCGGTGGAAGGCAGCCCCATGCTGAGCACGATGCACACCAGCATCACCACCAGCAGGATCATCCACAGGGTGTTGTCGGTCATGGCGACGATGTTGAACGCCAGCGTCGAGCCGATGCCGGTCATGGTCACCACGCAGATGATCACGCCGATGGCGGCGCAGGCGATGGTGACCTGAATCGAGCCGCGCGCCGCGTCGTTCAGGGCCAATGCGATTTTTTTCGGCGTCATGCGCACCGAACTGTCGGGGGTGAGCCAGCTGGCGACGATGATGGCAATGATGCCGAGGAAGCCGGCATAGATCGGCGTTTTGCCCAGCAGCAGCGTGCCGATGACGATGACGAGCGGGAGCAGCAGCAGCCCGCGCGCCTTCAGCACCGCGCGCACCTGAGGGATGTTCTCCTTGTTGATGCCTTTCAGGCCCTGTTTCTTGGCTTCCAGATCGATAGCCATGATCAGCGCGGCGTAATAGAGCAGCGCCGGCACGATGGCGGCGATGACGATGGTGGTGTACGAGATGCCGAGGAAGCCGGCCATGATAAACGCCGCCGCGCCCATGATGGGGGGCATGATCATGCCGCCGGTGGAGGCGGTGGCTTCCACGGCGCCGGCGAAGCGGGACGACAGCCCGATGCTTTTCATCAGCGGAATGGTGAAGGTGCCGGTGGTGGCGACATTGGCCACCGCGCTGCCGCTCAACGAGCCGGTCAGTGCCGACGAGATCACCGCCACCTGGGCCGGGCCGCCGCGGCGGCGTCCGGCGGCGGCCAGCGCCAGATCGTTGAACAGCGCGGTTGCGCCGCTGACGCTGAGAAAGGCGCCGAACAGAATAAACACCACGATGGCCGTGGAGGCGGTGGACAGGGTGATGCCGAAAATCCCCTCGCCGGTCATGAACAGCCGATACAGCAGGCGTTCTACCGAGAAGCCCCCGTGGCCGAAGATGCCCATGAAGTATTGCCCGAACAGCGCATAGAGAATGGCGAAGCTCGCCAGGCCGGGGATGAAATAGCCGGTGGTGCGCCGCGCGGCTTCGAACAGCACGCCGATACCGATCGCCGCCATCACATAGTCGGTGGCGTTGGGGATGCTCTTGCGCACCACGTGCAGATCGAGGTAGTTAACGTAGAAATAGCCGTAGCTGACCAGCGTCAGGATGATGAACAGATAGTCCCAGCGGTTGAAGCTGCGGGTGGCATACCGGGCCGAGAAGGGGAACAGGATAAAGCCCAGGATCAGAATGCCGCTCAGGAAAGTGGTGTTGCGGTAGAACTCCTGCGTGTTGGACAGCGCGTTGGCGTAGATGGCATAGGCGGAGATGGCGATCGCGAGGACGGTTGCCAGCTGCAAATAGACGCCGCTCAGCGGCCGGTTGCCGGCGCCGGCTTCTTTGTCCAGATCGACGGCGGGCTGCGGTGAAGAAGAGTGAGTGCTCATACGTCCTCCTGGATTAGGGGTTGGCGGTCAGCGCGGCGGCTTCCGGCGGGATCAGATAATCGGGTATCTCGACGCCGGCTTCGCGGTAGTAGCGATAGGCGCCGAGGTGCAGCGGCACGGAAACGCCTTTCAGCGCATTTTCCAGCGAGATGTATTTGGCCGAGCTGTGTACCTGGTGCACTTCCGGCAGGTTCTCGAACATCGTTTTGGTCAGGTCGTACACCAGCTTTTCATCGAGCCGGCTGAGGGCCACCAGAATATTGGGCTGTGCGATGGTGGCGACCGCCTTGGGCTGGCGCGGGTAGGTCTCCGCCTTGATGTCGAAGCGGAACCAGGAGTTGGCGATGGCGTTGATGCTGGCCAGCTGTTCGTCGGTGACTTCCAGGATGCGTGCCGGCACGCCGCTGGCATACATATCGGTGACGGCGGCGGCCGGCACCCCGGCGGGCAGGGCGCCGCCGTCCAGGCGCCCGTCGCGCATCGCGGAAACCGTGTCGCCGTAGCCGAGGTATTCCGCCGACAGCGACTTCTTGGTCAGGTTGACGCCCTGCAGGATGATCATCGTCGACTGTTCGGTGCCGCTGGCCTGCGGCCCGACGGAAAAGCACGTGCCGGCGATATCGTTCAGCGTGCCGTCTTTCACCCGGCTTTCCAGCATCACGAAGTGTTCGACGTTGGGCCACAGCATGGAGATGGAGCGCAGATCGCCGTAGGCGCGGCCGTCGAAGTTACGCACGCCCTGATAGGCTTCGACGGCGATCAGGCTTTGCAAAATCGCCAACTGCGCCTCGTCTTTTTGCAGCAGGTCGATATTCTCGATCGAGCCGGCGGAGGATTGGCCGGTGACCTGTATCCCCTGGTGCTTCAGCCGGTTGCTCCAGACGTTGGCCAGCCCGACGCCCATCGGATAGTAGGTACCGCCGGTGGAGGCGGTGGCGACGGAGAGGAAGGTTTTATCGGCGTTTTCCGCTTTGCCGGCGATGGCCAGCAACGCGGCGCCGGCCACGGCGCAGGTAACAAGCAACGTTTTGATTTTTCTATTTTTCATTATTTTCCCCAGCGGTTTTTTTGAAACAAATAGAAAACATTTACGCAAACTTGTATACAACATGGCAGCTTTATTCACCTAAAACGCAGTGCTTGATTTGTGATCTGAGTGGGCGAAAATTGAACGGTGCGGCGGGGGGCAGAAATGAAAAACCCGTGGCCGGGCGCCACGGGCATGCGGGGGAAGGTTACCAGCCTTTGACGGCGTCGCCCTTGTAGAGGTCGGCGGCGCTGGCCGCCACTTCGTCGGTCTGATAGGCCTTGACCAGATCCTTCACTTTCTCGCTGTCTTTGTTGTCGATGCGGCTGGCGAAGATGTTGACGTACGGCGAGTTTTTGTCTTCGACAAACAGCCCGTCCTTGGCCGGCGACAGGCCAATCTGGCTGGAATAGTTGGTGTTGATGATCGCCAGCGTCACTTTCTGATCGTCCAGCGCGCGCGGCAGCTGCGGCGCTTCAATCTCGACGATCTTCAGCTTTTTCGGGTTGCCGACGATGTCCAGCGCGGTCGGCAGCAGGCCGACGCCCTCTTTCAGGGTGATCAGCCCCTGTTTTTGCAACAGCAGCAGCGAGCGGCCCAGGTTGGTCGGATCGTTCGGCACCGCCACCTGCGCGCCGTCCGGCAGCTGGCTGAGTGCGGTTATCTTCTTCGAATAGCCGGCGATCGGGTAGACGAAGGTGTTGCCCACCGCCGCCAGCTTGTAGCCGCGCTCCTGCATCTGCTTGTCCAGATACGGCTTGTGCTGGAAGGCGTTGACGTCCAGATCGCCGTTGTTCAGCGCTTCGTTCGGCAGCACGTAGTCGTTGAAGGTCACCACCTCCACGTCCAGATCGTATTTCTGCTTGGCAACCTTTTGCACCACCGCCCACAGCGACTGATCGATACCGGCGCTGATGCCGACCTTGATGTGGTGATCGTCCTGTGCCGTCGGGCCACAGGCGGTCAGCAGCAGCGTGCCGGCGGCGGCCAGCGCCAGGGTGAGGTTTTTCAGCGTAAATGTCATTTTCCCAGGGTCCTTGTCAACATTGCCTGCTAATTTTGGCGGGCAGAATAGTGGCAGTGACTGTAGGTAATCGCTGGGCTAAAACAAAATACTGATTCACTATGACTCATAGCGATTAGCTATGAGCGGCCGCCGCCTGGCGCGGTGCGGATTGTTTTGACGGCGAATCGGCGGGCTTATTATGATAGCCGTTGGCCCGCGAGGGCAGACTGGGTACTGAAACGAAGGAAAAGACAATGCGATTGAACACTTGGAGCAAGGCGCTGCTGCCGCTGGTGGTGTTGGCCTGCGTCTCGGCGACTCAGGTTCGGGCGGCGGAGAGCGATACCGGGCCGATCCCCAAACAGCTGCTGGGCAACTGGCGCGTCAGTAAAATTGTGCCGACCCAGACCACCGGCTGCTGGGATCAACAGCAGGCGCAGAGCCTGATCGGCGGCAAAATCAGCTACAAAGCGGATGCGTTCAGCTGGAACGGCACGGCGCTGAAAAGCGAAGGGGCCACCGTCAGCACCGTAGAAGCGCAGGAGTTTGTCGAGGACAATTCCGGCAGCAGCTCCTACATCGATTTCCCGATGCTGGGCATCAGCACGCCGTCGGTCGAACGCGTGGCCATTCAGCACGCGGATACCGCCATCAAAGGCATCACCGATCAGGGCACCGATGGGGTGCCCGGCGATAACGTGCTGGTGAAAGACGCCAACACGCTGATCCTGTCGCTGTGCAACGTCTGGTTTGAGGCGCAGCGCGAGAGGTAATTTTTTGCCTTCAGCCCCGGCAACGGGGCTTTCCCACCGTTTCGCCACCCGTCATACGCGCCATTTCTGAACTAAAATTAACCATAACGATATGACCCCGGCGTGATATCGGAGCCTCGGCTCTACCGAGTCCATGACAGGAGGCGCTATGTGTTACCACCATATTGTCATTGCCACCGATCTAAGCGATGACGGCAAACGGCTGGTTGAAAAGGGGGCGCTGCTGGCGGAGGCGCTGCAGGCCAAACTCTCGCTGATCTATGTGGACGTTCACTACGACACCTACCACGCGGCGATCGGCTTTTCGGAGCGCAGCTATGACGGCGTGCCGTTCGAAGAGAAGATCCGCAAAGAGCTGGAGCCCACCACGCAAAACGTCAATTACCCGATCGCGGAAGTGATTATCGGGCGCGGCGGCTTCGTCGATGAACTGCGTACGGCAGTCGTGGATAAGAACATCGATCTGCTGGTGTTCGGCCATCACCACGATCTGTGGAGCAACCTGTTTTCTTCCACCCGCAATGCCATCAACCAGCTGAATATCGACGTGCTGGTGATCCCGATCCGCTCATAAACGCGGGCCACCGCCGGGCAACGATGGCGGTGGCCGCTGCGGCTTATTGCGTGAAGAAGTCGTTATACAGCATGTACAGGTGCGCCGCGCTCCAGGAGAAGTTCGGCGCGCCTTGCTGCTTGCCGGTGAGCGGGTTGTAGTTCTCGCGGATCGGCCCGTCAGCGACCAGGCCGTCGGCGTGGCGGAAGAAGGCCTGCGCCATCGCCACCGCATCGTCGCGATAGCCGTAGCGCTCCATGCCCTTGAGGCCGAAATACAGCTGATCGACCCACACGCGGCCGCGCCAGTAGATGTCGGCGCCGAACGCCGGATTGGTCAGCGCCGCGGTGCCGAGCGGCACGTAGGTATTGAACTCGCGCGGATCCTTCATCACCCTGACCACCGCATCGGCGTGCGGCTGGCTGGCGGCGCCGTTGAACAGCGGCGACCAGCCTTCCGGCCCTTTGCCGCGTTCGACGATCGGTTTGCCGGCGCAGCCGTTGGCCAACGGCCGGCTTTCGATGCGGATGTCATAGAAGAAACCGCTCTGCTTGTCGAACATGCAGGTGTTGATGTAGGCCGCCAGCCGGTCGGCTTTGGCGCGAAAGGCGGCGGCCTCGGCGCCGCGGCCCAGAATATCGGCCATCTCTGCCAGATAGCGGTTGTCGCTGTACATATAGCTGGCCTGATCCACCGACTCCTGCAGCAGCGAGTAGCCGAGCAGCGTACCGTCCGGCGCGCGGTTTTCGGCGAATTTCACCTGCCAGTCTTCGCGTTTGCCGCCCTGCGCCACGTAGCGCGCCAATTGATCCGGATCGATAAAGCCGAATACCGCCGCATCGTCGCGGCCCGACTCCCAGGAGGCGGCGGTCTGCGCCGGGATCTCGATGCTGTCGTACTGCCCCTCGCGCACGATGCGATCGTAATTGTCGAGGCCGGCCAGCGTTTGCTCGCGCTGCCCGCGTTTGACGGTAAACAACATGCGCCCGTCGGGGGTATTGTGCGCTTTGTCGCGGGTGGCGCCGTATTCCGGCACGCCGTTGCCGTTGTGATCGCGGTTGCGCAGCCACCAGTCATGGTAGGCCACCAGCTTCGGGTACATCTCCGCCAGCCAGCCCTTATCGCCGGTGACGCGATACACCTCCATCACCGCCCAGGCCGCCAGGCTCGGCTTGGTGTTGCGCTCGTTCCAGTTGCCGCCGTCGCCGCCGCGCTCCGGGCTGGGGTTGTAGGCGATAAGGTCGGGCAGAAAACCGGCGTCCCACGGGCGCAGGGCGTCGCCCGGTCGGATCTGGAAGGCGAACACTGCGCGAATGTTGTCCTTGGCCACGTCCGGGTTGAAGTGCGCCATGGCGTAGGCCTGTTTCCAGGTGTCCCACGGCCAGGTTTGGTTGCCGGAGAACCAGCGCCCGGTCACCGACGGGGTGACCGAGTCGAACTTCATCGCCCCGGCTGCGCCGCGCCAGTTGCCGTTCAGCGTTTCCATCGCTTTGACCGCCACGCGGGTTTGTTCCGGCGTGGCGTGCGGGTTGCTGAGCCCAGTGGCGAGATAGCCTTCCCAGCGCTGGGCCGACGCGGCCATATAGCGCTGCGGGTGAGCGAGGATATCGGCGATAGCGAGCTGTTCGCGCTGTGCCTCTTCGGCGGTGAGCAGGTGCGAGTAGGTGGTGTACAGGGTGGTGGAACCGGCGATGCGCGCCGTGGCGCGGAAGCGGTGGCCGTCGACCGTGGTGCGCTGCGGCAGCGATTTGTGGATCTGATACTCGGACTGGCCCGAGGTCATCAGCTGCGACGGCGCGCGCACCTTGCCGAAGGTGACGCGCAGGCCGTCAGCCGTCGGCACAATGCGGCGCGTGTAGTCCGGAAACGCCTGCTCGAGGGTCGCCGGCGGCTGCGGTTTTTGCTCTTTGGCCGCGTAGCGCTCCAGCAATTCACCGTCCCACACCAGCTCCAGCGGCGTGTCGGTCAGGATTTGGGTTTCCAGCAGCGAGGTGCGCGCGGCGGCGAAGTGCAGCGTCAGGTTGACGGTCACGCCCGGCGCGCTGAGCCGCTGCACCAGGGCGCCGGGCAGGCTGTAGGCCGTCATGGTGAAATGCACCGGTTTACCGTCTCGATAGACGCTGAGCCGATCGAAATTGTTGGCCATAAAGTTGATGTACTCTTCGGTCAGCAGCGCCGGGCCGGGGAAACCGCCCATGCCTTCCGGCCCGCTCGGCAACAGGTGGCCGTGCCAGGCGCCGAGATCGAAGAACGGATTGAAGCGCTGGTGATCGTCGAAATCGTAATCGAGCATAAAGTGCGGCGCGCCGCGGCGGTCGATGACGTTTTTATAGCGCTCGGCCAACGGGGCGTCGGCGTCGGGCGTTTTCGGCACACAGCCCGTCAGCGCCCATGCGAGGATGAGGGCAGTGGCCAGCGGGGGCAGGGGAGTCATGTTCATCGTAGGAGCCTCAACGGTTACCAATAGAAATATTGCATCAGAAACACCGAGTTGCTGGCACCGGTGCTGTCGTTGCGCATGAAGAATTTGCTGTCCAGCGCGGTGGCCAGTTTGCCGCCGGCGTATTCGTACCAGACGCCAAACTGGGCGTATGAGGTGGCGGTGTCCGCCGCGCGATCAAACCGGTGGCGGGCGTAGCTGTAGGCGGTGGAGAGATACAGCCCTTTGGCGGTTTCCGTCATCGCGCTGAGCATCAGGCCCGATTCGCTGCCGGGATGGCCGCCGCTGTCGCCTTTGCCGGTGTGGTGCCAGACGCGGCCGGCCAGGTGTTTGCCGCGCAGCCCCAGCAGAAACAGCTGCCCCAGCCCGTCGGTCACTTCCAGGCCGGTCAGCAGCGTCAGATTCTCCTGCAGGTCGTACTGGGTGTAGCCATTGGCCATCGCCCGGTAGGTATACTTGTCGGAATAGCGGTCGTATTTACCGAAGTGCAGCAGCGCCTTGCTCTCGTCGATGCGGCTTTCCGGGGCCGCCGTCACGCTGTAGCGAAAGCGCCCGGTCAGGTTTTGCAGCTTGGCAGCGTAGCTGAGATCGCGGGTGTTGGGGATCACGTAGCCATACTCCGGCGTGAAGTCGCCCCACCACTGCAAATCGTCGAGCGACGAATCGTTGCGCACGCTGAGCATCATCTCGGTGCCGTCGTCGGTGCGGTAACCGCCGTAAAAGCGGTTCAACCCACCCTCGAAGCCGCCCCAGCTGTGGTCCGGCGTCCAGGCGTGGCCCTGGCTGTCCGCCTGCACGGTCCAGCCTTCACCGTAAATCAGGCCGAACCAGTGGCCCCGTTTGATCTCCAGGCCACCTTCGATATAGGTGCCGTCGCTGTATTGATGCTGATGTTCGCCGTTCAAATAGACGCTGCCGCCGATGCCGAGCTCGCCGTAAAAACGCAGGGCGGTCGCGGTGCTATCGGGTAGCGGCGGCGGTGGCAGCTGATTGCGCTCCGCCGGGGCCACCGGTTCCTGCGCCGCCCAGGCGGGCGCATTAACGAGCAGCAACAAGGGCAACAGGGCGTGATGGCTTAGTGATTTCATGGGGCATAGCCTGGTGTTGGATGGATCGGAACGTCAGCCGAGCGGCGGCTCACGCGAGGTCGCTCCCGGATCCCTGGGAGAAGAGAAAAAGTCCGCCCTCATGGGGCGGTAAACGGCAGGTATATTAGTAAAATATTTAGTAAAAAATACACTTAAATCAGTAAAGCGTTAACTTGATCACAGCGGGCGAAATGGGTATCTTTCGCTGCAGACGCCCGGCAACGGCTGGCATGAGCGTGCGCTGGCCCGGTCTGGGAAGGAGAGGAGGCGGGCGGCGCTGTACGCCGCGGCGCTATCCGATTAAGCTACTGTTTTTCGTCTGTGCATTGGGACTCTATGGCCACACTGAAGGAAATTGCTGAAGCCGCTAATGTGTCCGTCGCCACCGTTTCGCGCGTGTTGAATGACGACCCCACCCTGAGCGTGAAGGCGCAAACCCGCCAGAAGATCCTGGAAGCGGCGGAGCGCCTCGAATACAAGGTCGCGCCTTCCAAACGGCAAAGCGGGCAACGCCTGCATTTCGCCGCGCTGTTCACCTATACGCAGGGCGTGGAGATCAACGATCCCTATTACCTGGCGATGCGCTACGGCATCGAAACGCAGTGCGAAAAGCTGGGCGTGGCGCTGAGCGCCGGTTATGACTTCAACGGCGACAAGGCGCTGCCGGCGGCCGACGGCCTGCTGGTGATCGGCCGGCCACAGCCCGCGCTGTATGAGCAGCTCAGGCAGCAGGAAACGCCGGTCGTATTCGTCGACGGCGTGGTGGAGGATGAGCGGTTCGACTGCGTCAATGTCGACCTGTACAAGATCAGCCGCAAGGTGATCGACTACTTCATCGGCCGCGGCTATCAGCGCATCGGCTTTATCGGCGGGCGCGACGATCCGGCCGGTATCGACCAGCGCGAGCAGGCGTTCGTCGAGTATGGCCGGCAGCAAAACGTGGTGCGAGCGCAGGATATTTACCACGGTGATTTCAGCAGCCAGTCGGGCTACCAGTGCGCCAAAGCGATGTTGCAGAGCAAGAATGGCTATCCGCCGGCGCTGCTGGTGGCGACCGATTCGATCGCGATCGGTGTGCTGCGCGCGCTGCACGAACACGGCATTCAGGTGCCGGGGCAGATCGCGCTGATCAGCGTCAACGATATTCCCACCGCCCGCTTTATTTTCCCCGCCTTGTCCACGGTGCGCATCCCTTCGGAAACCATGGGCGCACAGGCCGTCAACCTGCTGGCGGAGCGCCTGCGCGATGAGCGCGCCGTCCCGCTGTCGATCTTCGTTCCCAGCTCGCTGCAGCTGCGCGACACCACCGTCGCATGACCGGCCCCCGCCTCGGCGGGGCGTCGCGTTGGCGCCCCAAATTAACGTCATGATAAAAAAAGGCATTTGAGATTTATTGTGATCCCGTCGTCATTTGGTAAATATCAACTGTAGTTTTTACTAAATATTTACTATCGTTTCCGCATTGCACAGGTGTCGGGAGACGTGACGTGAATAATTGGGAAAACATTGATAAACAGTCGGAGCACCGGTTGGCGCCGCGCGCGAGCTTCTTCAGCTACGCGGACGCCGAGCATGCGCTGAGCTTCGATCGCAACGCCAGCCGGCGCTTCCAGCTGCTGAGCGGCCGCTGGCGTTTTCGCTTCTTCGAGCACCCGGCGCAGGTGCCGGCGGCGTTTTATCGGGAGCCGATGAACGATTGGGGCGATATGGCGGTGCCGGGCATGTGGCAGCTGGAAGGGCACGGCCACCTGCAGTACACCGACGAGGGCTTCCCGTTCCCGATCGACGTGCCTTACGTGCCGACCAACAACCCCACCGGCGCCTATCAGCGCCACTTTACGCTCGACGCCGGCTGGCAAGATCAGCAGGTGCTGATCAAATTCGACGGCGTGGAAACCTACTTCGAGGTGTACGTCAACGGCGACTATGTCGGCTTCAGCAAGGGCAGCCGGCTGTGCGCCGAGTTCGACATCAGCCCCTATGTGCGGCAGGGCGAGAACCTGCTGGCGGTGCGGGTGATGCAGTGGGCCGATTCCACCTACATCGAAGATCAGGACATGTGGTGGATGGCCGGCATCTTCCGCGACGTCTATCTGATCGGCCAGAGCGCCACTCACCTTCACGACCTGACGCTGGTCACCACCTTCGATGAACGCTACTGCGACGCACAGTTGGCGATCGATGCCGAACTGCATCATCTCGGATCGCAGGCCGCCGAGGGCTGCCGCCTGCAGGCGCAGCTGTTCGACGGCGATCGCTGCGTGGCGGAGCAGTGGCGCGACGATCTGCGCATCGAGCAGGTGCTGAGCTGCCGTTTCGAACTGCCGGTCAGCTGCCCGCAGCAGTGGAATGCGGAAAATCCCTATCTGTATCAACTGCTGCTCAGCCTGTATGACGGCGCCGGCAACCTGCTGGGCGTGGTGCCGCAGCGGGTGGGTTTCCGCGAGATCGCGGTGCGCGACGGGCTGATGTACGTCAACGGGCGCTACCTCAAACTGCACGGCGTCAACCGCCACGATCACGATCACCGCAAAGGGCGCGCCGTCGATATGGCGCGGGTAGAGCGCGACATCGTGCTGATGAAGCAGCACAACATCAACTCGGTGCGCACCGCCCATTACCCCAACGATCCGCGCTTTTACGAGCTGTGCGATCTCTATGGCCTGTTCGTGATGGCGGAGACCGATTTGGAAAGCCACGGCTTCGCCAACGTCGGCGATCTGAGCCGCATCACCGACGATCCTCGTTGGGAACAGGCCTACGTCGAGCGCATCGAGCGCCACGTGGCGGCGCAGAAAAACCACCCGTCGATCATCATCTGGTCGCTGGGCAACGAGTCCGGCTACGGCTGCAACATTCGCGCCATGGCCCGGCGCTGCAAGGCGCTCGATCCGACCCGTCTGATCCACTATGAAGAAGATCGCGACGCCGAAGTGACCGACGTGATCAGCACCATGTATTCCCGCGTGGCGATGATGAACGCCTTCGGCGAATACCCGCACTCCAAACCGCGCATCCTGTGCGAGTACGCCCACGCGATGGGCAATGGCCCCGGCGGGCTGTTCGAATACCAGTCGGTGTTCAACCGTCACGCCAGTTTGCAGGGGCACTACATCTGGGAGTGGTGCGATCACGGGCTGCTGAGCCACGACGAGCAGGGGCGCGAGCGCTACCAGTACGGCGGCGATTACGGCGACTACCCGAACAACTACAACTTCTGCATGGACGGCCTGATCTATCCGGACCAGCGACCGGGCCCCGGCCTGCGGGAATACCAGCAGGTGCTGTGCCCGGTGGAGGTGACGGCGGAAGAGGGCGCGGGTGACGTGCTGCGGGTGAAAAACCGCTATTGGTTCAGCTCGCTGGCGGACATCACGTTGAAGGTCAGCGTCAAGACCGACGGCCGCCAGGTGGCAAGTTACGAATTCAAGCTGCCGCATCTGCAGCCGGGCGAGAGCGAAGACATGCATCTGCCGGTGTTGGCGCTGGGGCAGGGGGAAACGCTGGTCGACGTGGCGGTGCATAAGGACAGCGCCACCCGCTACAGCGAGAGCGGCCAGCGGCTGGGGCATTATCAGCATCTGCGCCAGGCGGCGACGCGGCTGCCGGCTCCACCGCTGGCCGATGCGCCGGCGCTGCAATGCCGCGAGGAACATCATCAGCTGATCGTCAGCGGCGGCCGTTTCCAGCTGGCATTCTCGCTGCTGAGCGGCGAACTGCTGTCGTGGCGGGTAGACGGTGAAGACGTGGTGGGGCGCGCGCCGCGCATCACCTTCTTCAAACCGGTGATCGATAACCATAAACAGGAATATGAGGGGATTTGGCTGCCGCAACATTTCCCCATCATGCAGCAGCATTTCCGCCGCCTCAGCCGGCAATGGCAGGGCGAAGATCTGCTGCTCGAGGTGCACAGCCTGATCGCGCCGCCGGTGTTCGACTTCGGCATGCGCTGCACCTACCGCTGGCGCATCTCCGCGCAGGGCTACGTCAGCCTGGATCTGTCCGGTGAGCCTTACGGCGATTTCCGGCAGATTATCCCGAAAATCGGTCTCGATTTCGGCATCAGCCGACGTTTCGAACAGGTGGAATACTACGGCCGCGGGCCGGGCGAGAACTACCGCGACAGCTGCCGGGCCAACCTCATCGGCCACTACCGGCAGCGCGCCGACGCGCTGTTCGAACACTATCCGTTCCCGCAGGACAACGGCAACCGGCAGGACGTGCGCTGGCTGAGCCTGCAGGACGCGGCGGGCAAGGGGATCTTCATCCAGCCGCGGCGGCCGATCAATTTCAGCCTGTGGCCTTACAGCGCCGAGATGCTGCACCAGGCCCAACACATCAACGAGCTGGAACCGAGCGACTGCCTGACGCTGAACCTGGACGACCAGATCCTCGGCCTCGGCTCCAACTCCTGGGGTTCCGAAGTGCTGGATACCCACCGGGTCTATCTGGCGCCGTTCAGCTACGGCTTCACGCTGGTGCCGTTCGACGGGCGGCAAACGCAGGGCGCCGCGCTCGCCGGTTATGACTTCGCGCCCGCTCACCATCACCCGCAGTCTGCGGAGGAAAACGCATGATCATTCTCGAATCCCTGGCGGAGTTCCAGCGCATTTATCACAGCGGCAAGAAGTGGCTGCGCTGCATGGAGGCGATCGCCAATGTCGATCGCATCAGCCCAAACGTGTGCCATTCGATCGGCGACTCGCTGACGTATCGGCTGAGCCTCGGCGCCGGCCGCCGGCACGGCTGGCTGGAGGGCAACCGCCGTTACTTCGACGTGCACTATTACCTCGACGGGGAAGAGACCGTCGAGGTTGCCGATAAACGGGCGCTGACGACGGTGGCGCCCTATCAGGACGAAACCGACCGCGAGTTTTTCAGCGGCGAAGGCGAGAGGCACCGGGTCGGAAAAGGCAACGTGGTGATCTTCGAAAACCACCAGGCTCACCGCTTCGCAGAAAGCGGCAAGGTAAAAAAAGTCATTTTAAAAGTGACGGTGGAAGACAGCTATTTCGTCAATAAATAGCGCGCTCGCCGATCGATAACAACAAACCGAAGTCCCCTACACCATTCGGAGAATCTCTATGGCTGCGTCGAACAGAAACACCATCGGCAAGTTTGGCCTGCTGTCGATGACGTTTGCGGCAGTGTTCAGTTTCAACAACGTGATTAACAACAATATTCAGCTCGGAGTCGCCTCGTCGCCGGTATTCCTGGTGGCGACGATCATTTACTTCATTCCCTTTTGCCTGATCATCGCCGAATTCGTCTCGCTCAACCGCAACTCCGAGGCCGGCGTTTATGCCTGGGTGAAAAGCGCGCTCGGCGGGCGCTGGGCGTTTATCACCGCCTACACCTATTGGTTCGTAAACCTGTTCTTTTTCACCGCGCTGCTGCCGCGCGTCATTGCCTACGCTTCTTACGCGTTCCTGGGCTATGACTATGTGTTTACCCCGCTGACCACGGCGATCATCAGCATCTTCCTGTTCGCCTTCTCGACCTACATCTCCAACAGCGGCGCAAAACTGCTGGGGCCGATGACCTCGGTGACCTCGTCGCTGATGCTGCTGCTGACGTTTTCCTACATCGTTCTGGCGGGCGCGGCGGTGCTGGGCGGCATCGAGCCGGCCGACCCGATCAACGTGCAGGCGATGACGCCGAACTTCAACTGGGCGTTCCTCGGCATTACCGCCTGGATCTTCCAGGCGGCGGGCGGGGCGGAGTCCGTGGCGGTGTACGTGAACGATGTGAAAGGCGGCAGCCGCGCCTTCGTGAAGGTGATCATCGTTTCCGGGCTGTTCATCGGCGTGCTGTATTCGGTGTCATCGCTGCTGATCAACGTCTTCGTGCACCGCACCGATCTGCACTTTACCGGCGGTACGGTACAGGTGTTCGAAGGGCTGTCGGCGCACTTCGGCCTGCCGACGATGCTGATGAACCGCTTTGTCGGCATTGTTTCCTTCACCGCCATGTTCGGCTCGCTGTTGATGTGGACGGCGGCGCCGGTGAAGATTTTCTTCACCGAGATCCCGAAGGGCATTTTCGGCGAGAAAACCATTCGTCTGAACCGGCACGGCGTGCCGACACGCGCGGCCTGGATCCAGTTCTTCATCGTCATCCCGCTGATGCTGATCCCAACGCTGGGTTCCAGCAGCGTGCAGGACTTGATGAACACGCTGATCAACATGACCGCCGCCGCCTCGATGCTGCCGCCGCTGTTCATCATGTTGGCCTACCTGAATTTGCGGCTGAAGTACGACCGGGTGGCGCGCGATTTCAAAATGGGCTCGCGCCTGCAGGGCATCGCCATCGTCAGCGTGCTGATCGCCATCTTCACCGTCGGTTTCTTCGCCTCGACGTTCCCGACCGGCGCCAGCATCATGACCATCGTGTTCTATAACGTCGGCGGGTTGGTGGTGTTCCTGGGATACGCCTGGTGGAAGTACAACCGCTACTCGAAGACCCTGAACGCCGAGGCGCGCTACCACGAAGACATGCCGCTGGCGCGTCTCGCGCTGGAAGCGCAGGAAGGGGCGCCGGCCGGGCAACCCGCGCTGACCACGCCCGCTTGCAATAAGCCGCTGTAATCTCTCCTCTATCGGCTCCGCGCTCCGGCGCGGAGTCTCGCTTCGCGGAAAAAATTCCTGCCCCGGCGTTTGCATAATGCATAAGTGAATACTAATGTGTTTATATGAACGAAAATGACATCTTCAAAGCGTTGGCCGATCCGACCCGCCGCACCATCTTCGACAAACTCGCCGCCGGCAGCATGAACGCCAGCGCGTTGCGCGATGGGCTGCCCATCAGCCAGTCGGCAATGTCGCAACACCTGGCGGTGCTGCGCAATGCCGGGCTGGTGCGTGAGGCGAAGCAGGGGCGCTGCGTCAACTATCAGGTCGACCCGGACGGGCTGGCGCAGATCGCCCAGTGGCTGGCGAAGTACCGCGCCTGGTGGCCGGCGCGCATCGACGCGCTGCAAACCTTACTGAAGGACATGGATCAATGAACAAACGGGCTGAACCGCCGCACGATCGGCTGGTGTTGGAATATTCGCTCGATGCGCCGCCGGAAAAAGTGTGGCGGGCGCTCAGCATTCCCGAGCTGCGCGAGCAGTGGCTGCCGACGGGCGACCTGGCGCAGGCCGAGCCGCTGGCCACCACGCCGGGCGAGGCGGTGAGCTACCGTCTGCGTGACGACCAACCGCCGTTCCTCGAAAGCGTGGTGACGCTGCAGATTGTGCCGGATGCCGGCGGTGGCAGCCTGCTGCGGATTATTCACCAGCTTGACGCCGCCAACGACGGCCCGACGACGATGATGTGCGCCGCCTGACGCGTTAAACACACTTCCCTTATTGCCAACCCAGGAGTTCACCGATGCGTGAGAAGATGATGCTCGTCCCGATGGTGGTGGAACAGACCAGCCGGGGAGAACGTTCCTTTGATATTTATTCGCGCCTGCTGCGCGATCGGATCGTGTTCCTCAACGGCGAAGTCAATGACGACGTGGCTGAAATGCTGTGCGCCCAGCTGCTGTTTCTGGAGGCGGAAAACCCGGAAAAACCGATCCACCTGTATATCAACTCGCCGGGCGGGGCGATCACCAGCGGGCTGGCGATTTACGACACCATGCAGTACATCCGTGCGCCGGTGCATACGCTGTGCATGGGCACCGCGCGTTCGATGGGCTCGTTCCTGCTGATGGCCGGCGAACCGGGGCACCGCATGGCGCTGCCCAACGCCAGCCTGCACGTGCACCAGCCGCTGGGCGGCTTTCAGGGGCAGGCCTCCGACATCTTGATCCACGCCGAAGAGATGAAGCGCACCAAAGAGCGAGTGATTCGGCTGTACGCCCAACATTGCGGCCTGAGCGATGAAGCGGTGGAGCTGGCGCTGGATCGCGATCGCTTTATGACCGCCGACGAAGCGGCGGCCTGGGGGCTGATCGATAAGGTGCTGCGGGAGCGGTAAAATGGCTCAGCGGGGCTCGGCGGCCTGCGGCGTGTGCCAAACCCGTTCAAGCCCGAATTCGACCATCGCGAAATAGAGGCTGAAATAGCGCTCTGCCATGATAAAGAACGAGCTGTTGAGTTCGATCACCACGTTATTGGTGGTGGTCAGCAGGCCCGATTTTTCCGCCGCCTGCAGAATGCGATTGACGTGCGCGCGTGAGACGGAGCATGACTTGGCGATTTTCGCCGAGGAGAGCAGCAGAAACGGGGAGTTCTGCCGGATGCTTTCGATATGCAGCATCAGCAGCACCATGTGGCCGGCGTCCTTGCTGATAAACAGCCCGGATTGCTGCACCAGATCGATCAGGTAGATCTCCTTGAGCATCAGCTGCCCGTAGGCGGCGAAAAAGGTGGGCAGAAAGTCGGGCGCCGCCAGCAGCGTCGCGATGGGCATCTGTGGCGCCAGCGCCTGATAGGGCCGCGCCATGGAGGCGATCAACGCCTGGGTTTCCGCCAGCGCGTGCGGCGTAGGCTTATAGCGCAGTTGGCGCTTGTCATGTTCGCAGGGTTTGACCTCCAGCCGGCGGCCGACCCGCAAAAAGAACAGAAAGGAGTCCAGGGAGTTCTCGCTGATCATGTTCTTTCCTTTAAAAAAGGCTTTGATGTCTTTCAGCCCGGCGGTGGGCTGGTGGTAGTAAATGGACAGGATGGTGGAACAAATGATGAACCGGCTGTTCCTGAAAATGATTTTGTAAAACAGCGGATGCTTCTTGTAGGTCTCTTTCAACAATTCCCCGTGTTTGACGATGGCGGTGTGAAATGCCGGTGACTGCCTGATGTTGTTGGCCTGTTTCTCCAGGTGAAACTGTAGCTGGAATCTGCTTAGACTCATTTTTCCCTATTTCCTGTACTTAAAAAATGTGCTGCTTTTTATCGTTATGGGTTTGCTGTGTATGACTTGACGATCTGCTGGCCCTGGTCGTTGATGAGGGTGGCCTGAACGGTGATCTGTGAAGGGAGTGTCGGCGCCGTAACGCCGTCGAGGTGATAATCCCGCATGCTGAACGGTGCGGTCATCATGTCGCTTTCTTGCCGTACCGGGTAATCGCGCCTGTCGGTTTTCACGGCGATGCGGGCGAAGGAGAGATAAAACGCCGACCGGTTGTGACAGCGCAGCAGATAGCCGCCCGGCTTTTTTTGCAGCCTGAACGAGACGGCCTTGGCTGCGTTTTCGGCATTCCCCGGCAGCGCTTTGGGGCGGTAGAAGATTTTCATCTGCGTGTTCATCGCCAGCGTCACGCGCGACGCCAGCGGCGGCGTGATCGGCTGGCTGGGTGGGATCTCATACAGGTTAAGCCAAAACACCGATTCCCTGTCGGTGGGCAGGTTCGCGCCGGCAAACAGGATCCGCAGCCCTTTCAGCGCCGAAGGCGGCAGAGCGAACACGCTGGGCAGGGTAACAAACGGCGCGTGCGACAGTTCGGGGGCGGCGTTGACGTCGCCGTTATCAACCCAGGTTTGCGCCACGATCGGGTAGCCGTTGGTGTTGAGCAGCATCAGGGTTTTTTCCGTGTCGCCCTCGCGGAAAATCATCCGGGTGGCGGAGGCGATGATGCCTGCCTGCGCCCCCATGGCCGCCAGCGCCAGCAACAAGGCGCATCCCATCGTCAGATATTTCTTTCTCATCATTATTGCACCTTAACCCAGACGTAGGCCCTGGCGTCCACTTTGCCGGCGGTGACGGTTTGCCCGGGCAGCCGGGCGAGCGTGGCGGTGAGCTGGGTGGTGTAGTGGGTAAACCCCGCCGCAGTGCTGCCGCCGCCGCTGGCGCCGTTGAGCACCGGGTACCAGCCGGCGTCGTTGCCCTGCGGGCATTGCCCGGCGCTGCAGCGCGCCCAGCCGACGAAGTTCATCGGCGCGCCGTTGCCGGCGTTGGCGAGTGCGATGCCCACGCCGGTGGCGACGCTGCTGTCGGTGCCGTAGCCGCCGGAGAGTAGGTAGCTCACGCCGCCGTTGGCGCTGACCAGCCCGAGCTGCTGCGCCGCGACATAGCTTTCATACGGCACCTGCAGGCCGAGGGCGGTATTGTTGCTGCTGACGCCGGACACGGCGGCGTTGTCGCATTCGATATTGATGGTGAACTGCGCCTGTGAGGTTTGCCCGGCGGTCAACTGGCTGACGGAAATGGTCGGCAGGATCACCAGCGGCGTGACGTTGCGCGCCACGCAGGTGGCGGTATAGGTCAAGGAGGAGATCGGTGCGGTGCCCATGCCCATCGCGTTCCAGCGCCCGGTGCCCCAGGTGGCGTAGTTGGTGGCGGAGTCGCTGCCGATAGGATCCGAGGCGATGCCGGGCCCCTGAAAGGTGACATAGCCGTTCGGCTGCGTGCAGGTATAGTTCGAATTGCCGGTGGTCGAGGCCATGCCCACCAGCGGGTTGCCGGCGCTGTAGCCACAGTAGTTGCTGGCGCCCGCGCCCGGCAGCGAGCTGATGCGGATCAGATCGGCACGGATGGCGCTGAAGTCTTTCACCCGAATCTGAATTTTGCTGCCGACGGTGGCGTAGCGGGTAATCGGCGCCGACTGCCAGTAGCGGGTAAAAACCTTGCCGGAATCCAGATGGGTCAGGCGGATGCCGACGTAGGGGAAGTAGGTGGCGTAGTAGTTGGGGTTGCCGTCCTGGGCGCCCAGATCGTAATAGCCGCCGACGCGATCGTCGCCGTTGGTGGCGAAGACTTCATAGATCTGCCCCGCATCGCCGGCGTCGCATTCATACAGCACCTTGTTGGGATCCGGATAGCGCGTGCCGGAGGTGAGGTCGAACACGCTGGCGCCGAGCGGCGTGCCGACGGGCTGTAGGTAAGTGCTGGTCAGGTTAACCCTGCCCAGCGCCGTGCCCACCCCGCAGGGATCGCAACCGGAATCGATCCAGGGGGCGACCCGGGTGCATTGCGCCAGCGCGGTGGGCGCGCCGAACAGCGACAGGGCGAGCAGCGCCAGGGCGGCGATCGGGTAAAAAATGCGTTTCATCGTCTCTCCTGAAAATAAGTTTAACGGGCTAGCGGCACGGGGCGCTGAGCCGTTGAATCGGGCCGTCTTCCCCGGCAGACAGGCGGTAATGCAGCGTGCACTGCTGGCCGGGGGCGTCGCCCCAGTTCAGCGTCAGTTCCCCGGTACGCTTATCGCTGCGCAGATACACCTGATTGGCCTGGCCGACCATGCCCACGCTGTTGCCTGCCGCGTCAAGGACGTTGGCGCCCATCGGGATCGGTGCGTTATCGGGCCGCTGCGCGGTGATCAGCAGCGCCTGGCCGCGCACGGTGTTGAAGTGCAGGCGCACCGTGGCACCGGCATAAGGAGCGACGCGCCGCTGGCCGTCTTCCAGTTCCGCTTTGTCGTTCATGCCCTCGGGGTTCAGCGCGACGGTGTTGTAGTGATAGGGCACCAGCGACGGCGCCAGGGCGTAGCCGAAGCGATCGACGCGCGCGCCCTGGCCGTCCATCACCCGTGCGCCGCTGGCGCCGGGCGCCTCAATCAGGGCGAAGGTGTCGCCGACATACGGCCCTAATGTTACGCCGCCGCGGTGAGCCACCACCGCCCCCTGCAACGACAGGGAGCCTTGTCGGTACTGGCGCGCGGTGGAGAATGAGCCGGTGACGTTGGCGTAAGGCAGACGGGTTTGCAGGTTGCCGCCCCAGATGCTTTGTTGGCGATCGTCGTCGGTGGTGAAGTTCAGGCCGTAGCTGACCGGCTGTTCGTCGCCGACGCTGCCCGACAGCGCAGCCTGATAGTTGCCGCCCTGTCCCTGGCTGTGGTTGGCCAACAGCGAGACGCTGGGGGCGGATGACGAACGGCCGAGCGGGAAGCTCAGCGACAGGGCGGTGACGGTCTGCGCGTTTTGCGCCAGCGGCGCGCTGTAGACGTTATCCAACGGCCCGTAGCCGCGGTAGTCGCCGTTGCTGTAGCCCAGGCTGCGGGTGCGGGTGACGGAGAGGTTAAGCGCCACGCCGTTGCCGAAGGTTTTCCCCCAGCCCAGCTGGAGCTGATTGTCGCGGCCGCGCTGATCGCGGTAGTCCTGAGTCGAGCCGGACATCGTCAGGCTGCCGAACGCCCCCATCCCCTGATTGACGGCGACCTCGAAGCGCGAACGCTGGCGGTAGGAGTCGGACTGCCAGTTTTGGCCGGTAGTGGCGGCGCGCCGTACGCCGAGCACGTCGCTGAGATCGCGAAAGCCTTCGGTGGAGTAGCGGTAGCCGGCGATGGATAAGGTGGTGTCCGTCGGGCTGAAGGTTCGGCTGTAAGAGAGGTGCAGCATCCAGCCGGAGGCGCCGCCGTCCGGCAGGCTGGCGTGGGAATAGGTGGTGTCGATGCCGAAGGCGCCCAGCCAGCTGCTGTATACCCCGCCCAGCATCATCGCCTGGTAGCCGTCCGCCAGCTGGTTGCCGAGGTTGAAGGTCAGGGCGTTGGTCAGGCCGTGCTGCCAGGTCACTTCGCTGAACAGATCGTTGTCGCCGACGTAGCGGGAACGGCCGACGATCGCGGAGTAGCGCGACTGGCCGGGGCGGATGGATTCCGGCACCGCAGCGAACGGCACGGTGAAGGTGCTGACGCTGCCGTCGGCTTCCGTCACCACCACGGTGAGATCGCCGGCGTAGTTGGTGGCGTACAGATCGTTGATGGCGAACGGCCCCGGCGCGACGGTGGTTTCATACAGCGTGCTTTTGCCCTGCAGCACCGTCACGCGCGCGTTGCTTTTCGCCACGCCGCGTACCACCGGCGCATAGCCGCGCTGCGAATCCGGCAGCATGCGGTCGTCCGAACTGAGCTGAATGCCGCGAAAGCCCAGGCCGGAGAAGAAGTGCCCGTCGGTAAAGCCTTCGCCCAACAGCATTTCGCTGCGCCAGGGCAAGATCGCACGCTGTACGTAGCGGCGGCTGGTGTCCAGGTGGCCGCCGAACTCGCGATCGTAGCGGTAGCTGGACTGCTGGCGGTAGCGCCATAGCCCGAGGTTGAACCCGCCGTTCAGGTTGGCGTAGGTCGAGTCGAGATCGCGGGTTTGCCCCTGTCGGTAACTGACGTGGTACTGGTTGAGGTTGTAATTGACGAAGGCCATCGTTTCTCCGCTGTCCAGGCTGGCGGGATTGACGCTGCCGCGCGGCTGGCCGTTCAACAGCGCCTGCGGAATGCTGAGATCCAGCCGCAGCCGCGAAATGTCCGCGTTCACCGCAATGTCCTTGAGATCCCGACCGGGCAGCAGGCATTCTGCTTCGGCGGCCGCCGGCGGATTTTTCAGCCCGAAGCGCGTCAGCTGCGGCCGATCGAAACAGGGCAACACCTGCTTGCCTGCGCGCACGAAGCGAATTTGGTCGCGCTCGAGAAACTGGCCGTTGAGGTACAGATCGATCTGATAGCTGCCGGGGGCAACGGCGTCCTGTTGGTTGAACTGGCTCAGTGCGCTGTTGCTCAGCACGCTGCCGCGCAGCAGCGCGGGATCGAAGGTATAGCCGTCGGCGGCGGCGCAGCCCAGCGGCAGCGCCAGCAGCGCGCAACACCAGCGCGCGGGCAGCGGCGTCGCCTTGCGGACATCGAACATGAAAACCTCCCTGTCTGGTTTCACCGCGCGACGTTCAGGGTGCGTGAGATTTCCACCCCATAGTCATTGATGACGCGCAGTGCGACCTGCCGCACCTCCCCGTTCACCGGCCAACTGGCCTGCGAAAACGGCGGGATCAGATCCGCCTGCGGGATGGCGATGCGCTTCGCGCCGCTCAGGATCGCGGCCTGGCTGACGTTGGCGTAGTAGCCGGTCGGGTTGTCGACGCGCAGCGCGTTACCGGCCTGGCGCAGGCTGAGCCGATCGATGACGTGGTTGGCGTCGCCGGCCAACCCGGCGGGGCGATAGAACACCTTCAGCCGATTGGTGACTACCAGCAGCAGTTTGTTCTTGTCGCTGTCCGTCTGGCGCACGGCGGGCACCTGCAGGAAGTTGAGATAGAACAGCGATTCGCGATCGCGCGGCAGCGGCTGGCCGACGAACGACAGCCGCACCATCTGCCCGCTGTGCGGATTCATGCGGAAGATTTGCGGCGAGGCGACAAAGGGCGCATCGGCGTTTTCCGGCGTGGATTTGGGGTTATTGATGTCGAGCCAGATCTGCATCAGCGCCGGGGTGCCGTCGTCATTGGTGAACTGCAGCGTTTTTTCCCGCGCCTCGGCGGGGTAGATCACGCGGTTGCCGAGCAGCGTCACGCTGGCCGACGCGTGGGTAGCGGCAAAACTCATCAGGCAAAGCGACAGGGCGGCCCATCGGCGGGCGGAGCGGGTTATCTGCGGCATAAACGTGAACCGATAAAGGGAGCGAGTCATTCAGCGCCGCCCGGCGAAGGGCGGCGCTGGCATCAACAGGTATGGCGCCTGACGCCGGCTTATTTGTAGCTAATGGCGAACTGTGCGGTGGCGATCACCGAACCGGCCGCCACGCCGGTGTCTTCCGCGTAGTAGCGGGCCACCAGGTTCTGCGAGGTGGAGGTGGCGTCTTTGGCCAGCGTCATCGCCGACGTGGTGACGGTCGAACCGCTGGCGAACGACAGCGGCGTGGTGGCGTCGCTGTCCAGCAGTTGAATGGACACTTTGGCCGCATCGCCCGCGTTGCCCAGGTTGCCGTTGGTGGTTGGGTTGTTGCCCGCCAGCACGGTTTTGATCGCCGTATCGCTGGTTGCGGCCGCACAGCCGGTCACGTTGACGGTGAAGGTGGTGTCGCCGGCGGTGGCGCCTTTGGTGGCGAGTTTGCTGGCGGCGACGGTAGGCAGCAGAACGACCGGGTTGGATTGGTTGCCGTTAATATTCACCGAGCAGGTTTGTGTGCTGACTTCGCCTTTAAATTGCACCGTATTGGACGAAGCAGCCGCACAGGCGCCGGAGAGAGCCAGCATGGATAATGCGACTAATTTAACATTCATGTGAAATGCCCTTTAATTTACTTTAGAGAAAAGCTTTCCTGACAGTAATAAATTACTGACGTGCGGTTGTGGGTTAATCATGTTGCGCAATTGTTTTTTAAACGCGTCGGCAAGCATGGATTTTCATCCTAACAAACTAAGAATTTTCCCTATAGGTGTTTCGAATAAGGAAATAAGACGAGAAGGCCTGTTGTTACATTTTTTTTCATTTTCGCTTATATCATACAAAATAGAAAATAGATCTATATCATTGCGTTGCGATTTTATTGGATCGCCGGTTTTTGTGATTGAAATAATTTGAAACATTCATGCCTTTTTTGCGTATTAATCAACGTGCTGACGGCTGCCTGATTATTTGAAAAACATGTTATCAAGATGTTTTATATCGGTGTGCTTTGCAGGAGAATTACCCCAAAAAAGAGCAGCGACAAGCCGCCTGAGGTGTGGAAGCATGCGTCCATGCTGATAAGGAGAATTAAAGTGAGAGTGATTTATATCGACGGTTCACCGCTGTGCCAGCTGGGCATGAAAACATTATTGGGCGGCGGGGTAATAACCTTATCCTCACCCAATATGAATATCATTAAAAATATAAGCCCGGCGCCTGATTTAATTATTATGGAGTTTCCTCAGGAGATTTACCGGTTCGAGGCGTATTTAGAATTCATTAAATATTCGCGCGGTGAATATAAAGGTGTCCGGTTACTGTTCTTCATCGATAAGACTTCACCGCTGATCCTGGCGTTTATCGCTGCGGCGCAGCCGGATGCGGTTTTGCACAAACGGGAAGCGCTGCAGGTGGTGCGAGAGACCTGCGCAACGCTGGCCCGCCAGGAGACGAGCGAACGACACGTGGTGAACCGGCAGCGGGCGGCGGCAATCACGCCTGGCGAGGCGGCGGTGCTGTGTGAAACCGCCCGCACCGAAGATATCCGCCTGACCGCGCGGCGGCTTAACCTGCACCCGAAAACCGTTTATTCGCACCTCAATAACGCCGGCAAAAAGTTCGGCATCCGCAATCGGGTCGAACTGCTGAAGATGATTGCGCTGTTGTAGCGTGCCGTTAGCGGGTTTTGCCGACGGCCAGCCGCCATCGCGTGATCTCATCGGCGCCGGGCCCGGCGGCCAGCGCCAGGTTTTGCGGCGGCAGCGATTCGCCGGTCACGGCATCGACCACGCACAGGGTGGCGGGGTGGCCGGTCGCGCGGTCAACCACGTGCAGCGGCGGCCCGGTCAGCTCGGACAGGTTCCATTTGTCGCCAATCTGGATCATCGCCATCACCAGCAGCCCGAGATCTTTTCCCTTCTCCGTCGGCAGATACTCGTAGCGATCGGGGCGCGTTTGGTATTGCCGCTTTTCGATGAGGCCGCTGCCTTCCAGTGCCCTGAGCCGATCGGCCAACGTGCTGTTGGTGATGCCGGTCGACTGGCGCAAATCGTCATAGCGCGAGAGCCCCAGCAACAGATCGCGCATGAGGATTGCGCCCCAGCGATCGCCCAATGCCGACAGCACGTGGGCCACCGAGCACGTCATGCCTTCAAACCCTTTTGCTTTCACTTTGCCTTGCCTCCGTTTGCCGCCGTAATGCGGATAATTTTATCGCCTCGGCTTGATCACTTCAATGATTAGAGTTATTACTCTTATTATCGGAGTTTATGTTTAACAGTGGCCGATGGTCTGAACGCCGGCCGGAAACCCACGCCTTCACCGAGGAGATACCGCGATGCCACTGTGGCAGATTTACCACCCTGAACCGGCCTTCAGCACCGCCGATAAACGCGCGCTTGCGCAGAAGGTCACCGCCCTGTACCAGGACTTTTTGCCGCGCTTCTACGTCAACGTCTTCTTCCACGCGTTGCCGCCAGGTTCGGCCTATCTCGGCGGCGAACCGGCCGATGATTTCGTGCGGGTGACCATTGACCATATCGCGCGCGCCATGGACAACGATGCGGAGCAGCAGCAATTTCTGGCGGCCTGCACCCGTATCCTGCAACCCTACATCGCCGCGCATGGGCTGCGCTGGGAACTGCACGTGGACGAAACGCCGTTCTCGCTGTGGACGATTGACGGTTTGAAGCCGCCGGCGCCGGGAACGACGGCAGGCGAAAAGTGGCGCAGCGAGAACCGGCCTTCGGTGTGGGAGGGGGTGATGGGTTGAGTCTGGGGATATCAGGACAAAAAAATCCACGCCGAAGCGTGGATTTTTACGTTTCCGGCAGCCGAGAGAAACGCTGCGGGGAAGGGATTAGACGTTGAACAGGAAGTTCATCACGTCGCCGTCTTTGACGATGTAGTCTTTACCTTCTGAGCGCATTTTACCGGCTTCTTTGGCGCCTTGTTCACCCTTGTAGGTGATGAAGTCGTCGAAGGCGATGGTTTGCGCGCGGATAAAGCCTTTCTCGAAGTCGGTGTGGATCTTGCCGGCCGCCTGCGGGGCGGTGGCGCCGACCGGGATGGTCCAGGCGCGCACTTCTTTCACGCCGGCGGTGAAGTAGGTCTGCAGGTTCAGCAGCTCGTAACCGGCGCGGATCACGCGGTTCAGGCCCGGCTCTTCCAGGCCCAGCTCGGCCATGAACTCGTCGCGCTCTTCGTCTTCCAGCTCGGCGATGTCGGATTCCACGGCGGCGCACACGGCAACTACCACGGAGCCTTCGGCGTCGGCGATTTTACGCACGGTGTCCAGGTACGGGTTGTTCTCGAAGCCGTCTTCGTTGACGTTGGCGATGTACATGGTTGGCTTCAGGGTCAGGAAGCTCAGGTATTTGATCGCCGCTTTGTCTTCTGCGGTCAGATCCAGCGCGCGCAGCATGCCGGCGTTTTCCAGGTGCGGCAGGCATTTTTCCAGCGCCGCCAGCTCGGCCTTGGCGTCTTTGTCGCCGCCTTTGGCTTTCTTCTGCACGCGGTGGATGGCGCGCTCGCAGGTGTCCAGGTCAGACAGCGCCAGCTCGGTGTTGATGACGTCGATGTCTTCGGCCGGATCGACCTTGTTGTTGACGTGAATGATGTTGTCGTTCTCGAAGCAGCGCACCACGTGGCCGATGGCTTCGGTTTCGCGGATGTTGGTCAGGAACTGGTTGCCCAGACCTTCACCTTTAGACGCGCCTTTCACCAGGCCGGCGATGTCGACGAATTCCATGGTGGTTGGCAGAATGCGCTGTGGCTTGACGATCTCGGCCAGCTTATCCAGACGCGGATCGGGCATCGGCACCACACCGGTGTTCGGTTCAATGGTGCAGAACGGGAAGTTGGCTGCTTCAATGCCCGCTTTGGTCAACGCGTTGAACAGGGTGGATTTGCCTACGTTAGGCAGGCCGACGATACCGCATTTGAATCCCATGTTATAATCACCTTAAATATCTTAACTATCAGCCGGTTAGGTTTAATCGACTGCATAAAGGGCAAAATAATGCCGCCATTATACACGTAATGGGCGTTTATCTCGATCAGACTTGCTTGGCCGGGGCGAACCCAGCGCGGGCGGCCGGTTTTTATTTGAGATTTGGATCACATTTACCCATACTGGCCGTTCCGATTAACCGACAGGAAACGCGCCGGATGTATTTCTTGCCTACGCCACCCTGAGCTGTGCCCGCCTCCAGTCTGCCGCCCCTTGCGGTACCCCATACCCGCTACGCGGGGAGATGATGTCATCTGTCATAAGTGAATAATGCATGTTTAACCTGAGTAACGTCAGGATCGCGGACGTTAAAAATGAAGTCCTGGCGGGCTTTGTGGTGGCGGTTTCGATGATCCCCGAGGCGGTCGGCTTTTCGCTGGTCGCCGGTCTTTCGCCGATCGTCGGTTTGCATACCGCGTTTATCATCGGCCTGGTCACGGCACTGTTCGGCGGCAAGCCGGGCATGGTTTCCGGCGCCGCCGGCTCCATTGTGGTGGTGCTGATGAGCCTGGCGGCGCAGTACGGCATGGGCTACGTGCTGTGGGCCACGCTGTTCGCCGGGGGGATTCAAATCCTGATTGGCGCCTTCCGGCTGGGCAAGTTCATTCGTCTGGTGCCGCTGCCGGCGATCCACGGCTTCGTCAACGGCCTGGCGATCGTCATCATGCTGGCGCAGCTGAAGATGATCGCCGGGCAGGGGCCGCTGATGTACGGCCTGGTGGCGCTGGCGATTGCGGTGGTGGTGCTGTTCCCGCGCCTGACCAAAGCCATTCCGTCTTCGCTGGCGGCGCTGCTGGTGGTTTCGGCGTTGGCGATTGGCCTCAATCTGCACACGCTGCGGGTGGGCGATCTGGCGGACATTTCCGGCGCGCTGCCGCACTTCAGCCTGCCGACGGCGCCGTTCACCCTGGAGATGGTGCGGGTAGTGCTGCCCTATGCGGTGGTGATCGCCCTGGTCGGTTTGATTGAATCGCTGCTGACCATGACGGTGCTGGAGGAAATGGGCGGCAAGAAGGGGAACGGCAACCGCGAGAGCATCGCGCAGGGCGCCGGTAATGCGGTATGCGGCCTGTTCGGCTGCTTCGCCGGCTGCGCGATGATCGGCCAGTCGATCATCAACTTCACCTCGGGCGGGCGCGGGCGCATTTCCGGCACGGTGGGCGCCATTCTGTTGATTCTGTTCGTGGTCAGCCTGTCGCGCTATATCGGCCTGCTGCCGGTGGCGGCGCTGGCCGGGGTGATGCTGGTAGTGTGTTACAACACCTTCGAGTGGAGCTCGCTGCGCCGTTTGCGCCGCATGCCGAAGGCGGACGCGCTGGTGATGCTCGCCGTCACGCTGATCACCATCTTTACCGATCTGGCGGTGGCGGTGATCAGCGGGGTGATTATCTCGGCGCTGGTGTTCGCCTGGCAGCAGGCGCGCATCCGCGTGCGCCAGCGGCAGGTGACGGGCGACGTGGCGGTGTATCAACTGGATGGCCCGCTGTTCTTCGGCTCCGCTGCCGGTTTCGCCGAGCTGTTCGATCCGCAGAGCGATCCGCAGAATGTGGTGCTGGATTTTGCCGGCACCCGGGTGATGGATTCCAGCGGCGTAGAGGCGATCGATAAGCTGACGGCGCGTTATCTGGCGGCGGGAAAAAGCATTCGTCTGCGCCACCTGAGCGGTGACTGCGTGCGCTTGCTCAAGCGCGCCGGGCCGTTCTGCAGCCATGAGCTGGACGATCCGCAGTATTACGTGGCGGAAGAGGGCTTCACCGCCGATGACCGCCGCGTGAGCGAGGAGACCTTCAACCCGCGCGGCTAGATGCAGGCAGCGGGCAGGGCGCCCGCTGCGGCAAGGTTCAGGCCTGCGCCTTGAAGCTGTGCAGGCGCTGAACGGTTTTTTCCAGCCCGTCCTTCATCAGCATCTCGGTGCAGCGCAGCGACTCGTCGATCGCTTCGTCAATCATCTTCTGCTCGCTGGCCGGCGGCTTGCCGAGCACGAAGCCCACCACCTTGTTCTTGTCGCCCGGATGGCCGATACCGATACGCAGGCGGTAAAAGTTCGGGTTGTTGCCGAACTTGTTCTGGATGTCTTTCAGGCCGTTGTGGCCACCGTTGCCGCCGCCGAGCTTGATTTTGGCCACGCCGGGCGGCAGATCCAGCTCGTCGTGCGCCACCAAAATCTCGTTCGGCTCGATGCGGTAGAAGTTGGCCATCGCCAGCACCGCTTTGCCGCTCAGATTCATGAATGTGGTCGGCACCAGCAGGCGCACGTCGTTGCCCGCCAGGTTCAAGCGGGCGGTGTAGCCGAAGAACTTGCTCTCTTCTTTCAACTGCTGATTGTGGCGCTGGGCCAGCAGATCGACGTACCAGGCGCCGGCGTTGTGGCGCGTCTGGGCATATTCCGCGCCCGGGTTGGCCAGGCCGACTATCAATTTAATACTGCTCACTGGGAGATTCGCTATGATCAGGGTAATGGAAAGGGCCTTAGTCTACCTGCCGGGGCGGCGAATGACAAAATCCGATCTCCGCCGTCGCCTTAGGTAAGAAAGACGAATGATTCATTAGCTGAATAATTCAATTTGTCCGCTAATTTTCAGCGGTGTGTTAAGAAGTGTCAATAATTCTTTACCATTTGTGATCGCCTCCGCAATCCCCTTGCCGCCACAAGGACTATACTTAACTTATCAAAGTGGGTTAACAAGTTGCAGCGTTATCCCGGTTGGCACATGGCAATCATGGAGGTGGCATATGAAACGCAGAAACGCGGACAGAATGGGCAACTTTTTTATGGGGCTGGGCCTGGTCGTGATGATCGGTGGCGTCGGATACTCCATTGTTGCTGAAGTATCCCAGTTCGATTTACCGCAATTTTTCGCCCACGGCGCCATCATGAGTATCTTCGTCGGCGCGCTGTTGTGGCTGGTGGGCGCGCGTATCGGCGGCCGCGAGCAGGTGGCGGATCGCTACTGGTGGGGAAAACACTTTGATAAACGGTGCCGTAACGACCAACATCGTTCGTCGCATTGATTAAAAAAGCAGAAGGGAAGCAAGAGCAGGGCAAGGGAATATCTGCCGTGCATTAAGGTTTGAAGTCATGTCGGACTACGAGTAGAAAACCCGTTGTTGCTCACGCACCAACGGGTTTTTCTTTTTCTGCTGTCGGGCACGCTATCTTTCCGGCACGGTGGGCGCCGCACCGGAAAGACGACGAATCAATGCTCGAACATCGCAGAGATCGACTCTTCGTTGCTGATGCGGCGGATGGCTTCAGCCAGCATGCCGGACAGGGTCAGAGTGCGAACGTTTTTCAGTGCCTTGATTTCCGGCGACAGCGGAATGGTGTCGCAGACGATCACTTCATCAATCACCGAGTTCTTGATGTTGTCCACGGCGTTGCCGGAGAAGATCGGGTGCGTCGCGTAGGCGAATACGCGCTTGGCACCGCGTTCTTTCAACGCTTCAGCCGCTTTACACAAGGTACCGCCGGTGTCGATCATGTCGTCGACCAGCACGCAGTCGCGGCCTGCCACGTCACCGATGATGTGCATCACCTGAGACACGTTCGCGCGCGGGCGGCGTTTGTCGATGATGGCCATGTCGGTGTCGTTCAGCAGTTTGGCGATGGCGCGGGCACGCACTACGCCGCCGATGTCCGGGGAAACCACGATCGGGTTTTCCAGGTTCTGCTGCAGCATGTCTTCCAGCAGGATCGGGCTGCCGAACACGTTGTCTACCGGTACGTCGAAGAAGCCTTGAATCTGCTCAGCATGCAGATCCACCGTCAGAACGCGGTCAACCCCTACGCTGGAGAGGAAATCGGCAACCACCTTGGCGGTGATCGGCACACGCGCGGAACGCACGCGGCGATCCTGGCGGGCATAGCCGAAGTAAGGGATAACGGCGGTAATACGACCTGCGGAGGCGCGACGCAGGGCGTCGACCATCACAACCAGTTCCATCAGGTTGTCGTTGGTCGGGGCACAGGTGGACTGGATGATGAAAATATCACCGCCGCGTACATTTTCGTTGATTTGCACGCTCACTTCGCCGTCGCTAAAACGACCTACAGCGGCGTCACCAAGGCTGGTGTACAAACGGTTGGCAATACGTTGTGCTAGTTCCGGGGTGGCGTTACCAGCAAAAAGCTTCATATCAGGCACGAGAAGAACCTCAGGCTTGCGTCCAGAGAAGATATTGTCATACGACATCACCAAGGGGCAGTCGGCGACGCCGGCGCAATATACATACGGGTATGTAAAACTAAAATTGAGACCGCAGGCAGCGCAGGGATAACAGGGCCAGGTGTGCATGACCCTGCGCAGCGAAACGTTGAGCTACGACTCAAACCGCCCGGAACGAATGCGATGTAGTGGGGAGACGTTAACGCCGCGCGCTACAAAACCACACAACCACTCCGGGGCTTGATTTAACACCTGACGGGCGGCGATTTCTGTGTCGAATTCAGCAAACACACAAGCACCTGTGCCAGTCAGGCGTGACGGGGCGTATTCTAACAGCCATGAAAGAAGCTGTTCAACCTCGCGAAAACGTTTTCTTGCGATCGGTTCGCAATCATTTGCGTACGGCGCCTGCAACAGCTCACTTAAGGAGCGAACCGGGGTGTCTCTTTTCAATTCGGGGTCACCGAAGATAACCGGCGTCGGGATGCCGACGCCGGGATGCGCCACCAGATACCACTTTTCCTGCGGCTCGGCCGGCTGCAGGCACTCGCCGATGCCTTCGGCGAAGGCGGCGTGGCCGCGCACGAACACCGGCACGTCGGCGCCGAGGCTGAGCCCCAGCGCTGCCAGTTGGTCGTCGCCAAGACCGCAGCGCCACAGTTCGTTGAGCGCCACCAGCACGGTGGCGGCGTTGGAGGAGCCGCCGCCCAGGCCGCCGCCCATCGGCAGGCGCTTGTCGATGCTGATGTCGGCGCCGCGCGGTGCGGTCTGCAGGCCGCGCTCATCGCAATAGCGCTGCAGCAGGCGGGCGGCGCGCACGATCAGGTTCTGTTCGTCCGGCACGCCGTCGACCGGCGTCAGCAGATGAATGCGGTCGTCCTGGCGCGGGTCAATGGTCAGGGTGTCGCCGTAGTCCAAGAACTGAAACAGCGTCTGCAGCAGGTGATAGCCGTCTTCACGACGGCCGGTGATGTACAAAAACAGGTTGAGTTTCGCGGGGGAGGGCCACTGGCGAATCATTTGAGCGTCCAGTTATCCATTTTCAGCTTGATGCGCTGCTCGCCCTGCTGCAGTTCCAGGCGGTTCGGCAGCGTCGGCTGCACCTCGTTGCTGTAGCCCTGGTAATCCACTTTCCAGGTTTGGCCGCCTTGCTGGTAAGTCAGCTTGCTCAGGCGATATTGGTCATCCAGCGCAAAATCGTTGGCTTCGCCCGGCAGGCCGAGCATCCACTGGCGCAGGTTGTTCAGCGGGATCGCCATGCCGGTCAGCTTGCGGATCATCTCTTCCGGGTTGTCGCTGACGTAGCGTTTGCCCTGGTTGTCGGTCAGCTGCACCACGTTTTTCTGCACGTTGAGATCCATTTCCGTGCTGCCCAGCGGGTTGGTCAACAGCAGACGGTAGCGCTCCGGCGAGAACTGCTGCCAGAAGAAGCGGGCGTAGACTTTTTTCTGATCAGACAAGTAGGCGAAGGAGCCGCGGGTCTGATAGGTGCTGAGCTGCTGCACCGCCTGCTCATGGGCGCGCCACTGGGGAGAAGTCGGGCTGGTGGCCGGGCCGGTCGGCTTGGTGGTGGTACAGGCGGCCAGCACCAGGCTGGCCAGCGGGATCAGACGGAGCAAACTAACTTTGCGTATTGGCATAACTTTCTCTTGTCCTTTTGTCCTTGCGGGCATGCGCGACGAAACCCGGATTCAGCGCTCACGCTAACGGGGCGGCGGCGGCGCGTCAATTTTTTGCTGCATCGCGTTGAATCTTGCCGCTTTTACCGGCGCAATGCCAACCCGGTACGCGCATTGGGGCGTCATTAAGATTAACACAATCGTTTCGTGCCGTTGTTCGGGGGCAACAATTTTCGATACGGCGGGGTGACCGCCGTTAGCGTTTGGTTGATGTTTGCCTCGGTATGCTGCCGGGGGTTTTTGTTGCGGGAAATAATCGAATGAAGATTGCGACGCGGATAATCATTTCGCTTCTGTGTTTTGCCGGCGCGGTATTTTTTTATTTTCAGGCCAAGCAGGTTTTTTGCCGGCAGGTCTCTTTTATCTTGGATCCCTCCTACCGTTGCGGCACGCTGGGTTGGTAAACGCGCGGATTATAAGCGGATAACCTGCAGGTTTTACCGAATCCTGTGCGGGAGATCGCATCCTGCGCTAAAATTCAGTATGTTATGTCGTCAAATAATAAATCATCTCACTGTATTTATTAATTATTCATCGATTGATGCCGTCTATGGCAACGATTGAACGGAAGATGCGGTTGTTACTTTTATTGATCCTGCGCATCAAGTAGAATGCCGTTCAACGAGAACCCGTACCAACAGAAGTATTACTCGAAGCAATGACCCTGCTGGCGTTAGGTATAAATCACAAAACCGCTCCGGTTTCTCTGCGTGAAAGGGTGACCTTCTCGCCAGAGTCCATCGATGAGGCGCTGACCAGCTTGCTCCAACAACCGTTGGTGCAGGGCGGCGTCGTGTTGTCCACCTGCAACCGCACCGAGCTGTACCTCAGCGTAGAGCAGCAGGAACACATGCACGAGCAGCTGGTCGCCTGGCTGTGCGCCTACCACAACCTGCGCCCGGAAGAGGTGAAGAAAAGCCTGTACTGGCATCAGGGCAACGACGCGGTCAGCCATTTGATGCGGGTGGCCAGCGGGTTGGACTCATTGGTGCTGGGCGAACCGCAGATCCTCGGGCAGGTGAAAAAAGCTTTCGCCGAGTCGCAACGCGGCCAGTCGCTGTCCGGCGAGCTGGAGCGTCTGTTCCAGAAATCCTTCTCCGTTGCCAAGCGCGTGCGTACCGAAACCGACATCGGCGCCAGCGCGGTCTCCGTGGCTTTTGCCGCCTGTACCCTGGCGCGCCAGATCTTCGAATCGTTGGCCGATCTCAACGTCTTGCTGGTGGGCGCCGGTGAAACCATCGAACTGGTGGCGCGCCACCTGCGCGAACACAAAGTGCGGCACATGATCATCGCCAACCGCACCCGCGAGCGCGCCCAGCTGCTGGCGGACGAGGTCGGCGCGGAGGTGATCACCTTGCCGGAGATCGACGAACGCCTGGCGGACGCCGACATCATCATCAGTTCCACCGCCAGCCCGCTGCCGATCATCGGTAAGGGGATGGTGGAGCGCGCGCTGAAGGCGCGCCGCAACCAGCCGATGCTGCTGGTGGATATCGCCGTACCGCGCGACATCGAACCGGAAGTCGGCAAACTGGCCAACGCCTATCTCTACAGCGTGGACGATCTGCACGCCATCATTCAAAGCAATCTGGCGCAGCGCAAAGCGGCGGCGGTGCAGGCGGAGTCGATCGTGCAGCAGGAAAGCACCAACTTCATGGCCTGGCTGCGCTCGCAGGGCGCGGTGGAAACCATCCGCGACTACCGTTCGCAGGCCGACCAAATTCGCGCAGAGATGGAGGCCAAAGCGCTGGCCGCCATCGCGCAAGGCGCCAACGTGGAGCAGGTTATTCACGAGCTGGCCCATAAACTGACCAACCGTCTTATTCATGCCCCCACCAAATCCCTCCAGCAGGCCGCCGGCGACGGCGACGTGGAGCGGTTGCAGTTATTACGCGACAGCCTTGGGCTGGATCAGCATTAGTTTTCTCTATTAACAGGGTTTATTACCACGCATGAAGCCTTCTATTGTTGCCAAACTGGAAGCGTTACAAGAGCGCCATGAAGAAGTGCAGGCGCTGCTCGGCGATGCCGGCGTTATCGCCGACCAAGACCGGTTCCGCGCGCTGTCGCGAGAATACGCGCAGCTGACCGACGTCAGCCGCTGCTTCCTGGAATGGCGTCAGGTGCAGGAGGATCTGGAGACGGCGGAAATGATGCTGGACGATCCGGAAATGCGCGAGATGGCGCAGGAAGAGCTGAAACAGGCGCGGGCGGCCAGCGAAGAGCTGGAGCAGCAGCTGCAGGTGTTGCTGCTGCCGAAAGATCCGGACGATGAGCGCAGCTGCTTCCTCGAAGTGCGCGCCGGCACCGGCGGTGATGAGGCGGCGATCTTCGCCGGCGATCTGTTCCGCATGTACAGCCGCTATGCGGAAAGCCGCCGCTGGCGCGTCGAGGTGATGAGCGCCAACGAAGGCGAACACGGCGGTTTCAAAGAAGTGATCGCCAAAGTTTCCGGCGACGGCGTGTACGGCCAACTGAAGTTTGAATCCGGCGGCCACCGCGTGCAGCGCGTGCCGGAAACCGAATCCCAGGGGCGCATCCACACCTCCGCCTGCACCGTGGCGGTGATGCCGGAAGTGCCGGAGGCCGAGCTGCCGGACATCAACCCGAGCGACCTGAAAATCGACACCTTCCGCTCCTCCGGCGCCGGTGGCCAGCACGTTAACACCCCCGACTCGGCAATCCGCATCACCCACCTGCCGACCGGCATCGTGGTGGAGTGCCAGGACGAGCGTTCACAGCACAAAAACAAAGCCAAGGCGATGTCGGTGCTGGGCGCGCGCATTCGCGCCGCCGAGATGGCCAAGCGCCAGCAGGCCGAGGCGTCCACTCGCCGCAACCTGCTGGGCAGCGGCGACCGTTCCGACCGTAACCGCACCTACAACTTCCCGCAGGGGCGGGTGACCGACCACCGCATCAACCTGACGCTCTGCCGCCTGGACGAAGTGATGGAAGGCAAACTGGACATGCTGATCCAGCCGATCGTGCAGGAGTATCAGGCCGATCAGCTGGCTGCGCTGTCCGCCGAGCAAGAGTGATGGACTATCAACACTGGCTGAAAGCCGCCGCCGCGCGTTTGACCCACAGCGACAGCGCCCGGCGCGACGCGGAAATCCTGTTGGGTTTCGTGACCGGCAAGGCCAGAACCTTCCTGATGGCGTTCGGGGAAACTCAGCTGACGCCAGCGCAGCAACAGCAGCTGGAGACGCTGCTGGCGCGCCGCGAACGCGGTGAGCCGGTGGCCTACCTGGTGGGCGAGCGCGAATTTTGGTCGCTGCCGCTGTCGGTTTCGCCCGCAACGCTGATCCCACGCCCGGATACCGAATGCCTGGTGGAGCTGGCGCTGGCGCGCCTGCCGCCACAACCCTGCCACTTCCTCGATCTCGGCACCGGTACCGGCGCCATCGCGCTGGCGCTGGCCGGCGAGCGCCCCGATTGTTCGGCCATCGGCGTCGATGTGCAGCCGGAGGCGGTCGCGCTGGCGCAGCACAATGCGCACAAGCTGAAGATCGACAACGTCCGATTTCTACAGGGCAGCTGGTTTGCGCCGGTGGCGGGGCAACGCTTCGCGCTGATCGCCAGCAATCCGCCCTATATCGACGCCGCCGATCCGCATTTGTCGCAGGGCGACGTGCGCTTCGAGCCCGGCAGCGCGCTGGTCGCCGCCGATCATGGGTTGGCGGATCTGGCCGCCATCGTGCGCCAGGCGCCGCACCATTTGCAGCCCCAGGGCTGGCTGCTGTTGGAACACGGCTGGCAGCAGGGCGAGAGCGTGCGCGCGCTGCTGCAGGCCGCCGGATTTTACGCTGTCGCCACCCACCGTGATTATGGCGACAACGACCGCGTGACGCTCGGCCAATGGCCGGGATAAGCGCCTCTCATAATAACGACGCCCGAGCCATTTAAGGGAGCATCATGACTGCATACACCGCGTTGAAACATTTCCATTTGCTGACGGTCGCCATCAGTATTACCTTGTTTGTGCTGCGTTTTTTTTGGCAATGGCGCCGCTCGCCGATCATGGGCCGCCGCTGGGTCAAGGTAGCGCCGCACCTGAACGACACGCTGTTGTTCGTCAGCGGCATCGCGCTGGTGGTGATGTTCGGGTTTTATCCGCTGCTGGGTATGGACTCATGGCTGACCGAGAAGCTGTTTGGCGTTATTATCTATATCCTGCTTGGCTACGTCGCATTGGGCAAGAAGACCAAAAGTCAGCGGCTGCGAACCGTGGCGTTCGTGCTGGCGTTGGGCTGCCTGTACCTGATAATTAAACTTGCCACGACGAAAATACCGTTTTTGATGGGATACCTATGAGTAGCATTGCTGATTTTGAATTTAACGCCTCGCCGCTGAGCGAAGGGGTGATCCTGGTGTCGCAGTCGGTGCGGCGCGATTTCCCGGTTGCTGACGTGGAGCGCAAGCTGCAACAGCTGGTGGACGAAGCGCGCGCGGCGGTGCCGGTCGATATCACTCAGGAGCAGCAACTGGATGCGCTCATCGAACTGTTTTACAAGACCTGGGGATTCGGCGGCGCCAGCGGCGTGTACCGCCTGTCGGACGCCATCTGGCTGGACAAGGTGCTGGAAGCGCGGCAGGGGACGCCGGTCTCGCTGGGCACTATCTTCCTGCATATTGCCAACGCGCTGGATCTGCCGCTGCTGCCGGTGATTTTCCCCACTCAGCTGATCCTGCGCGCCGACTGGCTGGACGAAGAGCTGTGGCTGATCAACCCGCTGAACGGCGAAACCCTGAGCGAGCACCAGCTGGAAGTGTGGATCAAGGGCAACCTGGGGCTGGGCGCCGAGCTGGAAGACGACGATCTCGACGAGTCGGAGAACATCATGGTGGTGCGCAAGATGCTCGATACGCTGAAGGCCGCCCTGATGGAAGAAAAACAGCTGGAAATGGCGCTGCGCACCAGCGAAACGGTGCTGTGCTTCGATCCGGAAGACCCGTACGAGATCCGCGACCGCGGGCTGATTTACGCCCAGCTGGAGTGCAACCATATCGCGATTTCCGACCTCAACTATTTTGTCGAGCAGTGTCCTGAAGACCCGGTCAGCGAAGTGATCAAAGTACAGATCCACTCGATTGAGCCGAAACAGGTGACGCTGCATTAATTCAATGACTCCGTGCAGTTTGCAAGGCGACGGTTACAACCTTAACAAAGGCGAAAGCATGAAACAGAAAGTGGTTAGCATTGGCGATATCGACGTAGCAAACGATCTGCCGTTTGTGCTGTTTGGCGGTATGAACGTGCTGGAATCGCGCGATCTGGCGATGAGCATCTGCGAACACTACGTCACCGTGACGCAAAAACTGGGCATCCCTTACGTATTCAAAGCCTCTTTCGACAAGGCCAACCGTTCCTCCATCCACTCGTACCGCGGTCCGGGCCTGGAAGAAGGGATGAAGATCTTCGAAGAGCTGAAAAAAACCTTCGGCGTGAAAATCATCACCGACGTGCATGAAGCGGCGCAGGCGCAGCCGGTTTCCGAAGTGGTTGACGTGATCCAGCTGCCGGCCTTCCTGGCGCGTCAGACCGATCTGGTGGAAGCGATGGCGAAAACCGGCGCGGTGATCAACGTCAAGAAGCCGCAGTTCGTCAGCCCGGGGCAGATGGGCAACATCGTCGACAAGTTCAAAGAAGGCGGCAACGACCAGGTGATCCTGTGCGATCGCGGCAGCAACTTTGGCTATGACAACCTGGTGGTCGACATGCTGGGCATCAACGTGATGAAAAACGTGACCGGCGGCCATCCGGTGATCTTCGACGTGACCCACGCGCTGCAGACCCGCGATCCGTTCGGCGCCGCGTCCGGCGGCCGCCGCGCTCAGGTGGCCGAGCTGGCGCGCGCCGGTATGGCGGTTGGCCTGGCCGGCCTGTTCCTCGAAGCGCACCCGGATCCGAAAAACGCCAAGTGCGACGGCCCGTCCGCGCTGCCGTTGGACAAGCTGGAGCCGTTCCTGGCGCAGATGAAAGCCATCGACGACCTGGTGAAGAGCTTCCCGGAGCTGGATACCAGCAACTAAGCGCTCGTCGCCATAAAAAAAGGTTCATCGCGCTTTAGCGTGAACC
>NZ_KV792417.1:0-1328 GCF_001808215.1 Serratia sp. HMSC15F11 | reverse complement strand
ATCTATGGTCACTCCCGTTTTTGCAACACCGATTTTGACGACAAGTTGGCTTGCTTGAATCTATCCGGCGTCTGAATGGGATTTTATTCCCGCGCCTTGATGAGTTCCGCGCCTGATGAACCTCCAGAAAATATACGGCTTCAATGAGCCTTTCCGTTTTACAGGTTCCTCAACAGGCCGGTGGGCCGTTAGTATCATCAATATCAGTATTCGCAAAACCAGATCAGTAATTCTTTAAACCGGTGTATTTCTGCCGTTATGCTACATAAGTTTGCTGTCGTGCCGTTAGGGCCCAGGCTATTCTGGCCAGCTTGTTTGCCAGAGCACAAGTGACGACAAAGTTGCTTTTCCGGCACAGTAAATCCCTGACCCAATCGGCCAATTTGCCAGACTGGTGTTCCAGTTTTTGTATGAATACCCTGGCACATTGAACCAACAAAGTTCGGATCTTTTTATTACCTCGCTTACTAATTCCCAGCAATGTCGTCCTACCTCCCGTGCTGTACTGCCGAGGTACAAGCCCTGTTGCCGCCGCAAAGTCACGGCTGCTGGCGTACTGCTTCCCGTCGCCAATCTCAGTTGAAATAGTACTCGCTGTCAGTGTTCCGACGCAGGGAATGCTCAGCAAGCGCTGTCCAACCTCATCTTCGTCCAACTTTCGTTTCAACTGGGATTCCAAATCTTTAATCTGCTCAACAAGATAGTGATAATGCTGTTGTAATTTCAGCAATAACTGGCTGAGGTAAAGAGGCAAACTATTATCCTCAAGAATGGTACTCAGTCGGCTAATAACGGCAGCTCCTCGGGGAACGCTAATGCCAAATTCCAGCAGAAAAGCATGCATTTGATTGGTTGTTTTTACCTTATCCTGAACCAGGGATTCACGGACACGATGCAGAGCCCGCATTGCCTGCTGAGATTCCGTTCTGGGCTGCACAAAACGCATAGACGGACGCGATGCAGCTTCACAAATAGCTTCGGCGTCGACAAAGTCGTTTTTATTGCTTTTAACGAACGGGCGGACAAATTGTGGTGATATCAGCTTTGGGGAATGCCCCAACTCTTCCAACTTGCGTGCCATAAAGTGAGAACCGCCACAGGCTTCCATTGCGATGGTTGTAGCGGGGCATGTCGCCAAAAATTCGATCAACTTTGGCCGGGTAAATTTTTTACGGTAAACAGCCTTCCCGCGACGATCCTGGCAATGAATATGGAAAGAGTTTTTACCCAGATCGATACCAATGAGCGCAATGTTTTCCATGATAGTTCTCCGAATGAAAGCCTGTCCTCAGCATAGTACCGGGAAGGAGGGAGTGACCATCTCATTA